>JAYUUT010000244.1:0-19569 GCA_043754455.1 Myxococcales bacterium | reverse complement strand
CGGGTACCTGGGAACCCAAACGCCGCTAACAAACATGTCGACCTCAAAAATCCTTTCGGCCGCCTTGGAAATCGAGCTTCTGCGCGAACTTGCCAATTTGTGGTCGTTGGTCGTTTACGCACATTTCAACAATAAAATGCGGCCCCCCGCGATTGCGCTGCATGACGGGGCGGATCGCTTGGCCTTCTGGAACGGCAGCCAACGGACCTTGTCTTTTTCCCGCGCGCTGGTGTTGGAACAGCCCTGGTCGATCGTGCGTGAGATCATGAAGCACGAGGTGGTGCATCAGTTCGTCGAAGAGGTGATGGGGATCCGGAACGAACCTCCGCACGGCCCTTCGTTCACCAAGGTATGCAATCAATTGGGGTTTGACGCCGCTGCGACGGGGCTTCCGAAGGCGGCCGCAGATGCTGACGACAGCTCTATCTTGCGGCGAATTGCCAAACTGCTGGCCTTGGCCGACAGCCCCAACCGCCACGAAGCTGAATTGGCCATGAAACAGGCGCAGAGGCTGATGTTGAAACACAACATCGCGGCTGTGTCGGCTGCGGCGCACGAAGGATTTGCTTTTCGAAGTGTCGGCGAGCCTAAAAAAAGAAACGATGGACACGAAAAGATCCTGGCTGGGATCCTTGCGGGACATTTCTTCGTGCGTGTGGTCTGGATCCCCTGGTACGAACCCCTCGTTGGCAAAAGCGGCACTGTTCTAGAGCTCTGCGGGACGGCGTCGAATTTAGATGTAGCTGTCTACGTCCACGGTTTTTTGCTGCAAACCGCCGATCGCCTGTGGAGGGAGCACAAAAGCAAAACTGGCATCGTGTCGGATCGGGAGCGCCGCCGGTTCTTGTTGGGCGTGATGATGGGTTTTAGTCAAAAGCTGCGGGCGGGTGTGGCGGAAAGCCGTGAAGAAGGCCTGGTTTGGTCTGGAGATCCACGGCTTGAAACCTACCTGGCCAGCCGCTACCCCCGCCTGCAATCCGGCCGGGGTATTTCCTTCCAGCGAACCGCCGTCTTTGAAAGCGGCCGCGAGGCCGGGCGCCACATCGTGCTGCAGCGACCGGTGTCCCAGACCCAAGATCGCGGACGATTCCTGTCAGCAAAATCCTGAAAAACTCCCACAAACTAAGGACCGACCCCAACTAAATCAGCCTGGGCGGGGGGGCATGGGAGGGGGGGGCAAGGCTGACGAGAGGAGCTGCGGCGGCCGCAGCGCCGCATTGGCAGTTGACGGGCTGGGTCACACGGGCGAACATCCCTTGCTCTGTGAAGATTCCCTTGCCCGAACAACCGCCCATCCTTGTTGAACCGCCCGAGTCGCCCGTCCCGCTGTGCATGGGCGCAGCAACGGCACGGCCAACTCAGTCTTTGGCCGTGCCGTTGCTGCGTTTTTATTTGCTCACGCTGGCTACGTTTGGCGTGTACCTGGCCTGGCGTGGTTATCAGACGGCACGACGCCTCGATCCGCGGGGGCGATCGGGGCGCGGCCGTTGCCTCGCGTGGGCGTCTGCCGCATTTTTCTATCCCGCCGGCTGCGCCGTGCTGTTCGAGACCTCGCGTCTAGCCCGCCTGGCGCTCCAGCCGCTCGGTGTGCTGCCGCGCGGTCGTTCACTCTTGTTGGCGCCCGGCCTATGCCTCGGCCTTAGCGCTTTCCTTACGGCAACCCGACTTTCAATCCTCTGGACGCCCTTCATCCTGCTGTTGCCGGTGCCTGCGCTTTTGGCCCAAGACGAGCTGAACCGGCTGGAGACTGCATGCGGAGATCGTACGGCCCGTCCCCAACGCCGGGTCGTGCTGCTGTCATGGGCATTGGTTGCCTTGGGCTTGCCAGTGTCTGCCTTCGCATTGGTCAAACTGGATGGCAAAAATGTGGCCGCGCTGCGATCGTCGCGGTCGCTGGTGGCGGCGACCCGTGTGGCAGGCACCCAGCCATCCTACGATCTTCGCGTGCCCAGCGTTGGCTGGCAGCAAGTGGCGCCAGGAATTCTGGGCGATGGGACGGAGGATCTTGCTTTCCGGAAGCACGGCGGCGCATCGTGGGTGCTTGTGTATCGCAGCAGCACGGGGGGGCTAAGCCTTGATGATGTCGTTTCGGACCGGCGGCGCCTCCTTGCAGAGGATCGACGTTCCATCGACACCTTCGATGAGCGTCGCTTCTTCCTGAACGCCCCGAACTTGGAGCCGGCGTCTTTTGCCCGCTACGGGTTGAGTTCAGCGGGCGAGGCCGGTGTCATGGTCGTGATGGCGACATTGCTGGGCGACATTCGTATCGAAGCCATCGGCTACAGCAATCCCGCGAACCAGCGTGACGTGGAAGAATTCGTGCTCAGCCTACGTGACACATCGAGGTCGTGGTGACCGGCATCGCGCGGTGCTTTCTTATCATCGTATCCGCGGCGACGAGTGCGACTGCAATGCCGCAAGCTGGTCGGGCGGCAGGTCTTCCGGCCTGGTTGACGATCTCGGATACGGCCAACCCACCCGTGGCGCAAATTCCTCCCATCGATCCGCGGCGCCTTGCAGCGCTGGCAAAGGACAAACATGGATTCGTCGAACGCCTGATTCGGCACCAGATTGATCGCCGCGCCGATGGAATGATCGAAGAGCGGCCGGTGATAGCGCGGCAGTTTCTTAGCGAAGACGGCGCGCGGTCGGGTGGGACCGTGTCCATGTTTGTGCGCACCGCGACTGATCGCTTGGTCATCGAAGAGGCCTACTTGCTGTCACCCACGGGCGAATGGCGGCCATTCGATCGCACGCTCGTGCAGGTGCGAACGGGCAGCGGCCGCGACTTGTTCAGCGACGTCAACGAGGTGGTGCTGCCGTTTTCACGCGTCGAGGTGGGAGCCACGGTCGTTGTGGCGGCGCGCCGGATTCGCGACCTACGCCGATGGCCGTTGCCGTGGTCTGAGGTTGTACACACCCAGTTTTCTGTTCCCATCGAAACGTTCGAGCTGACCGTGCGCTGGCCTGTGACGATGTCGGCGCCCATTTATAAAAGCGACGACACGGCCTTGAAATGTGTGGGCGAAGCCACAGCGCTGCGGTGTCGGCGCAGCTCCATTCCGCCCGTTGCCGAAGATCCGGAGATCAGGAGTTGGCCGGATCTACTGCCGCATATCGCCATCGCCGACGGCGATCAATGGGACGAACTTGTGGCACGGGAGCGATCCATCCTGGATCGGTCGGCCCCGCCTTCCCCCGCAGTCGTGGGGCTTGCGAGCCGCCTTGTAAAAGGCGCAAAGACCTTCGAGGATCGTGTAGAACGTCTGTTTCGCTTCGTAGCTGATGACATCCGTTACGTTGGTTTTGAGCACGGTCGTGGTGCGGTCGAACCGCGCCCGCCCGAGGTGACCCTTGAACGCCGTTTCGGCGATTGCAAGGACAAGGTTGCGCTGTTGCTGGCACTCGCCCGTGCCATCGGTTTGTCGGGCCACGCCGTGCTGGTTGCCAGTGACAGGCACGATCCGAGCAAACTGTTGATGCCAAGCTGGAAATACTTCGATCATGTCATCGCGTGCCTCAATCAGCCTTCCTCTGACAGTTTGCTCTGCATGGATCCCACGGATCCCGATCTGCCTGCCGGTGTCCTTTCTCAGGGGGTGAGATCAGCGGTCGTTTTGGCAGTCCTGCAAGGGGCGAAGCCAGGTCACCTGCCGCGCGGGAATGGCGTGAGCACACCTGGGTGGGCGATAGGAATGGACAGCACGAATAAGATCGCCTGCGACGGATCCGTTGCTGAGACTTTGACCCGATCTTATGGCAGCGCGGGCGCCGGCCTTTTTCGCGGGCGCCTACGCGCGCAAAATGCTACCGAACGGCGGCGCTGGATGGAGGACAGCTATGCGCGCGTGATGGGCGACGCCGCGAAACCCACGACGGACGTTTCGGGCTTGGACGACACGCGCGAGAGATTGCGGCTCAAAACGACTACCACCTATCCGGGACGGTCCCCCGTAAAGGGCTGGACTGAGTGGGCAGAAAAGGACAACTTCTTGGTCAGCATCGGCAGCGACTTTTTGACCGGGAACCAGCACCATCCTTACGTGACGAACGGCCTCGCCATCGAAAGCCATTCGACGTTCGAGCTATGCAACGACGTGGTGCCTCGCTTTGTCGGCCCAAGTCTCGATCTCGTAAGCTCATTCGGGCGTCTAACGAGGACCTATACGCACGATCGCAATATCGTCAAGGTGCGGACCACGTTCGTGATCAAACCTCAATTGGTGCCGCGCGACCGGCTCGCACCCTATAACAAGTTCGTCAAGACGGCACTGGCGCAGTCGCGTATCTGGTTCAGCTTGGTCCCCAAAATGGAGGCGGCACCCTGAACGACGCCGGCACTGCCCCCGGTGTCGGGCCTGTCGCTGTCCTCAGTGCGCGAGCGCCTGCGGTCGCGGAGATCCTGCTGCGGCCGGACACCTACTTTGCGTGGTCTCGCCTCGTCTCCGGCAGAAATGTGATCGCGTGTATCGCCCTGATGGGTCTCGCAGGAGGCATAGACCGGATCGGTTCAAGAGGGGCTCCGCCGACGTGGGTGGAGTACTGGGTTGCTGTGCTCAAGGTCTCAGTTTATGCCGGGCCTTTGCGCTGGTATTTCGGCCGCGCTTGGTACCGCGTGCGGTTGGGTTATGCGGGCGCCCTCTCCGTAGACGTAGGCCGTGCGAATGGGTTGTTCGCGATAAGCGAATTGGTGATGGTCGTGCCTATCGTGCTGGTAACCATCCTTCATTCGATCGCATGGCCTTCACCGATAGAACAGCCGTTTGGCCCTATACTCCTCGTTTCTATGGGATGGAGCTTGTTCGTCAGCTACCGGGGCGCATGCGCCGCTTTTTCTTTATCGGTCTGGCGGGCGCGGGCGTGGTTCCTTGTCGTGCCGTCGCTGCTCTACGGTGCCTTGATAACCTGGCAGTTGCGAGCGGCGTTGTGGTGACCCGGAAAGGAAACTCAGATGTGCAGCCACCGTTTCACCTCTTCGACGACCCAGGTCTTTTGCGATGACAACGCTGGAATCGTGAGGGTGAAGTCATCGCCGGTTGTGTCAAGTCGAAAGTTTGTACCCAGGGGCCGCGCGACGGGCCGCGGGGCGGGCGCGCGCTCTGTCGTGTTCAACGTAGACCTCGCGTACCGTGTCGGCGTCGATTCCAAGTTCGGCTCACGCGGCGACCAGTTCGTCCACGCTGAAGTCGCGCAGCTCGGCAAAGGTGTGGCGCTCGGCCGCTCGTTGCAGCAGCCGTTCAAAATCGGGCTTAGTCAGATGTCGAGAGGACGTCGGGTGGTCACTGACCCTCGACAGCCGCGCAGGCGGGATAAAAGGGGGCGATCTAGGGCCCGCCATTGTTCGGGGCTGCGTATTCCGGTGTCGCAGACCCAAGATCGCGGACGATTCCTGCCAGCCAAATCCTGATTACGCCGTCGGGGCCTGCGCGTCGTATTTCGCCACCAGTTTTGATACGCGGGGAACCGCCGCTTCGACGTGTTTTTTCGCCGCTGGTCGCAGTTTTTCATAGGCCGACCGCAAGGTGGGGTTTTTGGCCCGCTGGGCCCGTTCGTCGGTGATGCTCAGCAGGGCGTCGGCCACGCCGCCCGCCCGCGCGTTCAGATAGGCGGTGATGGGCTCTTTCTTGGCCTTGGCTTCTTGGTATAGCGGATCCAGTCGATTGCTGAAATCCTCCAGAAGGTTCTCGATCACTTCGGGCACGAACCCGGGCTTGACCGCCTTGACGATTGCGTAGGCGGCCTTAATGGGCAGTCCCATGAGGCCCTTGGAGGACACCTCTTCGTCGATAAGTTTTTCACAATCTGTGATGACTGCTTTACGGTTGCCCGGGGCGGCCAGAATCTCTGTAAGCGTGCTCATGGTTGCGGACTTTACTCTGCGCCTCGCTTCCGTGGTACCCGTTTTGGGTGACCCTTCGTCGTGCCCGCCCCGGCCGGACCCTGGCTGTTCTGACCGCCCTGAACGGGTTGAACTACCTAGATAGGTACGTTCTGGCGGGGGTTTTGCCGTTGGTTATTGCCGATCTACGCCTCACCGACGCCCAGGCGGGGCTTTTGCCCACAGCCTTCATCCTGGTTTACGCGTTGGTTGCCCCGCTGCCCGGCTGGCTGGGGGATCGCGTGGCGCGCCTGCGGCTGGCGGCCGTGGGCGTCGCCATCTGGAGCGCCGCAACCCTGGGGACAGGATGGGCCTCCACGTTCGTCGCGCTTCTGGCCTTGCGGGCGATACTGGGGGTTGGGGAAGCCTCGTATTCGGTGGTCACCCCCTCGGTGTTGGCGGATTTGTACCCACCGGGCCGCCGTGGCCGGGTGTTGGCCCTGTTCTACGCCGCCATTCCCGTGGGCAGCGCATTGGGTTACACGCTGGGGGGCCTTATGGGCACCCGATTTGGCTGGCGATCCGCCTTTTATTTGGCCGGCGCCCCCGGACTGTTGTTGGCGGCGGCGTTGTTGTGGCTGCCCGAACCAGAACGCGGTGTCAACGAACCTGCTGCCCCGCCGGCGACCACGGCCCTAACCTTGGGGGCCACCCTTGCCGCCCTGAGGGCACGACCCGCATACCTTGTGAACACGGCAGCCCAGGCCATCTACACGTTTGCGATTGGGGGCCTGGCCGTCTGGATGCCGACCTATTTCGTGCGGGCACGGGGCATTTCCCTGGAACGGGCGACCTTCATCTTCGGGGCCATGTTGGCCCTGGCCGGTCTATCCGGCACGTTGCTGGGTGGCAGCCTTGGGGACAAGCTGGCGTCACGATTTGCTAGCGCACATTTCACCATGTCTGGGGTCGCGTTGCTGTTGTCGGCGCCCTTCACCCTACTGGCCGTCTTGTCCCCCAACCCGGTCATTTTCTGGCCCAGCATGTTCGTGACGCTGTTTCTGCTCTTCGTCAACACGGGTCCCCTGAATGCGGCGATGACCAACGTTTTGCCCGCGGATCTACGGGCGCGTGGGTTTGCCCTTTACACGACGGCCATCCATGTCCTAGGTGACGGTCCGTCCCCGTGGCTGATAGGTGTGGCGTCTGATCGGATGGGGCTGCGGATCCCTGTGTTGGTTACCGGCCTATTGGTGATTCCCGCCGGAATTCTGTTGCTGACCGGCCGTCGAACTTTGATCCGCCGCATACCGGCACTGCCAACAGCTCTGTAACAAAACTCTCCCATCGGGAATTGACTCTGCGTGCGCGGCTACGCGTGCGTCAACCCGCAAGCGGAGGGAGCCATGGCCAGGTTCGACATGACCCGCAAGCAGTTCGTCCGGCTCGGCATCGGACTTGGAGGTGTGCAGATCCTTGGATGCGGCACCTCGCCAACAAGCGGCGGCGGGGGCGGCGCCGGGCCAGACGCTCAGCTAGGCACAGGCGCGGGTGCGGGCGGTCCCGATGCTGTGCTCGCAAATGGTGGCGCAGGCCAAAAAGACGGCGGCGCTGGTGGTACCCCCGGTGGCGGGGGAAGTTCGGTGCCGGACGGCCCGGTAGGCCCCGACGTCCCTGACGCGGGTGCGGGCGGCAAAGATCTCGTCATCGATTCCCACGTTCACGTGTGGACCGGGGATCCCGTGGCCTTCCCCTACGCCCACCCTTATGAAAAGGCGGCGTACAAGCCGGGTGCGGCTCCAGGAACGGTCGAGGTGCTGATAGCTGAGATGGACGAACTGGGTATCGACAACTGCGTGCTTGTCCAGGGCATCCAGCACGGCTGGGACAACAGCTACGTTGCCTCGTGTCTGAAGGCGCACCCAAAACGGTTTCGGGCCCATGGCCTTATCGATCCCACGGATCCTCTGGTCGCGGACAAGCTCGATTTCTGGGTCAAACAACATGCATTTTCCGGCATGCGCATCAGTCCGGTCTACTACCCGGGAAGGGATGCCTGGATGAACGGCGACGCGCACAAACTGTTGTGGAAGAAGGCCGAAGATCTGGGCGCCATTCTTAACTATTTTCTGACCACGACGCAGCTTGCCCGGCTTGAGGACATGATCAAACAGTTCCCCAAGGTGCGCATTGTGGTTGACCACCTCGCTCGCGTAGACCTCACCGCCCCAGATCCGTTGCCGGAATTTAAGAAACTGTTGGCGTTGGCTGCCTATCCCAACGTTTGGGTCAAGGTCAGCGAGCTGGTTAGGCTGTCGCCGTCCCACCAGTATCCGTTCACCGACACGTACCCTTGGGTCAAACGCATGTACGATGCCTTCGGTCCGGATCGCCTCATGTGGGGCACGGGGTTTCCGGGCGCTGCGGCCAAGATCGAAGTGGGCTGGCCGACCGGCCCCCAAGAGCTGGACCTTATTCGCACAAAGATTGGCTTCCCACCGGGGGACGTTGCGAAGATCCTGGGCCGAAATGCCGCTCGGCTTTGGGGGTTCCCCATTCGCTGATGCTGCGATAAGTTTTTCGCGTCAGACGCGTTGCCAACCAAAACCAAGCCGTTTGGTGTAAAAGCCGGACAAGAAGGCGTTGGCACCGAATGAAACTGCAAGACGAAATGGCCACCGCGCGCGACCTGGCGCTTCGGGCCGCCGCGTTGGTTCAGACGTTTCGAACCGGATCTCTTGACGTTAAACTTAAGGGGGGAGATGAACCCGTAACGGCGGCGGATCTGGCGGCAAACGAATTGATTCTGGCGGGGCTGCGGGGGAAGTTTCCCCGTGACGCAATTTTGTCTGAAGAAGCCCCCGATGATGGAGGGCGGCTGAAGGCCCGCCGTGTCTGGATGGTGGATCCCATCGACGGAACCCGCGATTTTATCGACGGACGAGATGGGTTTGCGGTCATGATCGGCCTGTGCATCGACGGGGTTCCGGCCCTAGGCGCCGTTGCGCAGCCCTCGACCGGGGTGATGTTTTGGGGTGGGCACGGCCTAGGGGCCTGGCGCGAGGTCGCGGAGTCCAAGACGTCAATGACCACCACCCGCATCGCGGCGCCTCCGGGCCTCCGATCGGTGTCGTCCTGGTCACATCCGTCGTCGGCCAGCGCCCGTCTGCGGGCGGCTTTGGGCATCGAGGATGATCTGCGGATTGGCAGCGTGGGCGTAAAAATGGGCCTGGTTGCCGATGCCTCGCGGGATCTATTTGTGTACCCCGGACAGCAGGCAAAACTATGGGATACCTGCGCCCCTGACGCCATTTTGGCCGCCGCAGGGGGGCGTACGACGGATGCCCACGGGGCCCCCCTGGATTACACCGCCGCCTCTCCCTTGCTTCCCCGCGGAATCGTCGCGACCAATGGGGCCGCCCATGCCCTGGTGCTGGCGACTTTGGCGCGGCTTCGATCGGAAAATTGACCCCACGACGACAAATCTGAGGTACGGATCAGGGTATGGGCGCTCAGTGGAAACACAAAGGCAAAATGGCGGCCGCCGACGCCAAGGGACGCATCTTTAGCAAGCTGTCTAAGGAGATCATGGTCGCGGCCCGCAGCGGCTCCGACGTCGACATGAACCCACGGCTGCGGCTGGCCGTAGAGGCCGCGAAGAAAAGTTCGATGCCGCGCGAAACCTTAGAACGCGCCATCAAAAAAGGTGCCGGTCTGCTGGCGGAAAATGTCAACTACGACACCGTTACCTATGAAGGCTTCGCCCCGCACAAAGTTCCCGTCATCGTCGAATGTTTGACCGAGAACAAGAACCGCACGGCAACCAACATCCGGGTGCTGTTTCGCAAGGGCCAGTTGGCTTCTTCGGGCGCTGTGTCCTGGGATTTTTCCCATCTAGGCATCGTTGAAGCCACACCTCCCGGCGCCGTGGACGCGGAAACCGCCGCCATTGAGGCAGGGGCCCAAGACGTTGAACCCGGCGACGATGGTGGTTTCCGGTTTTTCACTGACGCAGCCGACGTGGACGTTGTTAACAAGGCGCTGGCCGCCCAGGGCTGGACGGTGACCGCGGCCGTGCTGGGATATCGTCCGAAAAGTCCCGTCACCAACTTGGATGACGCCGCCCGCGCCGAGGTCGAGGCGTTTTTGGAAGCGCTCGACGAAGATGACGACGTCCAGGTCATCTATCCGGGGCTGGTTTAACCGAAGGCCGAAACATCAAACATTTGGTTTGGCCGATTTCGGATCAATCTCCGAAAATGGAACCACCCGGTTACGTCCGCCATGTTTGGCAGCGTAAAGCGCGGCGTCGGCGTTCTTGATCAGGGTGGCCTTGTCCTTGCCATCCTGGGGAAAGATCGCCATGCCCAACGACAACGTCGCATGGAACGGACCTTTGGATGATTCAAACGCCTGCTGTTCGATTTCCGCGCGAATGCGTTCGGCCAGTTGCAAGGCGCCTTCGCGATCAGTGGCTTCGATGACGATGGCGAATTCTTCGCCGCCGTACCGGGCCGTGATGTCAATCTTGCGTGCGCTGTTTTTTAGGATAGCCGCCACACGCTGCAACACCGCATCGCCTGTGGGATGCCCGTAGGTGTCGTTGACCTTTTTGAAATGGTCGATGTCGGTCAGCAACAGCGCGACCTTGAACCCGTGACGTTCGGCCCGGCCCAACATGTTGGCGAAACGATCCTGGAATGTACGGTGGTTCACGAGGCCCGTCAGGCCGTCGGTCGTCGCCAGTTCTTCCATGCGTTCGTACATGCGGCCGTTCTGAATCGAAATCGCGACCTGGTTGGCTATCACGCCCAGCATTTCGCGGCGGTCAGTCGGAAACGCAGTGGGCCGCCTGGCCGCGACAGTGAAGGTTCCGATGACCTCATCTTTGACTGGCAGTGGCAGCACCAACAAGGATTCGTACCCCCGAAACCTTACTGATGTATCAAACACCGCCAGATCGTCGCGATCGCGCCATTCACCCGCCGAAGGCAATGCCAGTTTATTCTTCACCACCATGGATGCCAGGGCCGCGGGATCTCGGAAACGCTTGCCTTCTAGGATCTCGGCCCCTTCACCAACCACGCGGCAGATCGTGTGGCTGCCGTCCTTAGGATCATGGGTCGCAATGGCGGCGAATTCGAAGTCACACACGCCCCGCGCGCCTTCCAAGGCCGCGTCGTATACCTCGGCCAATGTGACCGCGTTGTTCAGGGCGGCCGACGCGCGATAGAATCGTTCGTGTTCGTGTTTGGATCGCTCGACGGCCTGGAATACACGTTCAGATTGAACGATGCGCATGACCTGCGCGGCTGCGGTGACGACTAGGTCCATCTCGCCGCCGCCAAAAGGGCTGCCCGCCTGTCGGTCGGCGACCAAGATGCCCCGCAACGATCGTCCTTCCAAAACCGGAACGCCTAGGAATGCCGCGACCTCGGTGGGCGATTCGTAGTAGGGCAGCAGGGACGGACGGGGCGCTTCAAGGGACAGGGGCTTTTCATCCTTCACCACGGCGCCGAACACGCCGGTTCGCACCGGAAACGGTCCCGGCGCAATGTCGGAGGCTTCGCTGGCCAGTTCCTTCAGCTTCAGCTTCTCGCCCGCATCGTCCAGCCAGAACAATGCCGCTGTCTGCAATCCCAGCGACCGCCGCAACAGATCAAGGGTCGAGAACAATTGTTCGTGGATGGTCTCGACCGATCCCTGGGACAGCTTCTCTTCTTCTTCCTCGCGGGTCCGTACCCGGCTTTCACTGGTTAAGGCCGTCGAGATCAGACGAAAATCCCGCGCTTCTTCCCGCATGGTCGCGACTTCGTTTTCCAGCCGCCTTGTTCGTTCACGCCGTTGCCGTGCGACCTCGGCGTGCAAAAACGCAACGTTCAGCACTGCGAAAATGCCGATAAACCCAATGTGACCCGCGAACCCGTCTGCCGCTCCTGGGTTGGCGCCGGGGCCAAACGCCATAATTGCTTCGAGGCCCATCGCACAAATAGACAGCGGCAGCCCCACGGCCAGCCGGTGGAAGGTCACAAGGAAGCTGACCAGCGCGTACACCATGGGGTACACCGCCGATGTCACACCGCCTAGGACTGCCAGAAACACGTAGGTTGCGGTCAGTAGCAGCAGGCCGACTTCCAGATCGGACAGAATTTCACGGGCGGGCGAACGCCGCCGTTCGTTGGTGTGAAGGCGCCCCGCAATTTTGGCTGCCAACACCGCCAGCAACAACGCCGCGGCCGCAGCGGGCAACAAGGCTGTCCCCGGCTTGCGCAGATCCGGGAACCAGCCGCGCCCCAGCAGCACGGCAAACCCGATGGCCACGCCAAATCCCCAGGTCGCCCGCAAGGCCCGGCGTATATGGAAGGCGGCCCGTCCCAACAGGCGCCGCAACCATCCGCGGTTTGACGAACGTGTCGCCGACTTGCCCGCAGACGTCACCGGCGCCGTATGGGACCTGGTTTGGGGTACAAGTTTTGCCGGCGGTGGCAACACCCGTGTAACCCCCACGCCCCGGCTGGGCGTCGTTGGCCGGGTGGGCATCGGCACCATGGCACGGGCTGTAGATCCCGCGCGTGTTCGCGCCGTGACGATTGGTCCTGTAACAACCCGGGGTACCGTGGCAACCCGAGGTACCGGTTTGGTTCGTGGTCCCGTCATGGGTCTTGCCCAACGTCGAACAGGGTTTCCCCTGGTTTCACGTACCCCAATCCGCGCGCGGCCCGTTCGATGGCCCGGGGATCCGATTCTAAGATCGATACCTCCCGCGACAGCCGGGCAATTTCTGATCGCAAGGTGGCATTTTGCGCGCGGATACGGGTTAGGTCCCGATCTAGGTCCAAGAAATTTGCCAGCCCGGCCCGCGCGTACAGCCGGTACGGCAGGTAACCGAAGGTTGCGGCCAACAACAGGGCCCCGAAGCCCCTCGCCGCCCATGTCTTTCTCCCGTCGCGGCGCATGACCACAGCCAGTATCGGAGCGTGTTCGGGTGAGGGCAATTTTTCGCAACGTCTGGGTCGGGGCGCGCTAAGAGTCCCCATGCCCCGTCGGTCGCGATGCGTTGCAACGTTAGCCTGTTTGGGCATTGCCGCGTGTGGTGGAAATCCCCTGATCCGGCCCGACGACCAGACCTTCACCCGGGCCCAAACGCGGCTGCTGCACACCCAAACCCTGGTTGACACCGCTTCGGCCTCCAAGGCCGAATCGGTGGCCTTCATGCAGGCCGAAGGGTTATATCAATATAGGTTCGAACCAGCCGCCCGCAGTTTCGGAAGCTATTTCATGCAGGCCCTGGCCGTCGCCACGGAATTTGCCCCCCTTCAGGCTCTGGCGGCGTCCGCGGGCATGTTCGAACTGCGTTTAAGGGGATACGACGGCGCGGTTCAACTATGGGAATCCCTCTTGCTGCGAAGCCCCCTTTGCACCCTTGCGCCCCTAACCCTGTACCGCCTGGGTTGGGCCTACCGCAGTCTAAACACAAGCGGGTTCCCCCGTGAAGAGCCCCAGGAGGCCTTCGATGAACTGATCCGCCGGTTCCCGCTCTCGCCTCTGTCCAAACTGGCGATCGACGCGAAATCAGTTCCGTGGAAGTCGCAAGACATGGCCATTGGCCTGTCCATCGTCCCCGGTGCGGGACAGGCGTATGCTGGCGAATGGGGCAACGGAAGCCTCCGCTTCCTGACAGCCGCTGTTTTTGCCGCGGTGGCCATCGTCCCCATCGTCGTCATTTACAAAAACTCACAGCAGGATCGATTGTGGACGCGGCAGAACGCGGCTTGGGCGGGGACATCAATCCTGGGCATCATTCTGCTGAACGTCGCCTACGTGGCCGCTTACCAGGACGCGCAGCGGGCCGTGGTCCAGTTCAACGAACGAGGCGAACGGGCGTTCGAAGATCGACACCCCGAAGCGCCCTAACCCCGCCCGAATTTACGCCCCCAAAATGACTTTTTTCACCCGCCGTGCGGCCCCGCGCGCAATCTGACGCAACCGTTCGCGCAATTTTTCCGCCGGCATCAGGACCATTCCCCGCAGATGTTCATCGGGCCGGGCGTGGAAAATGGTGTCATGGACCTTGCCGTCCCAATGCGCCGGAGGTTCAGTTGTGTAGTAGTACCCCGCAAACGAGCGGCGGCACACCGACGCGGGTGCGGTCACTGGGCGAACGCCGTGGAAGCTAATTTCGGTGGTTTCGAACACCAAACAACGGTTCATGATCGGGGCCATACTTTTCAGCAGGGTCTTAACGTCCTTGTCCCACAGCTCGATCTCGCCCCCCCACCCAGCCTGCCAGCCTTCGTTCAGGTACAAGAGGATGTTGAGGCGTCGGTGAAGCTTCCTTTCCGTCTGGAAGTTAAAATCGACATGAACGTCCAGCCGTCCGCCCGCGCCCGTGACGTGCATGCCGCCCCCCTCGAATTTCTCATCGGCCAACAGTTTGGGGATTCCCGTGATGTATTCCAAATCATTGAGAAATTCGGGACCTGAAATGATTTCACCTAGCTGACGGACTGGATCGGGGAATTTCGACGAATCGCAGATCTGGACCTTGCGCTGTTCGTTCACGGCCTTGAACTGAAGGCCCATCCGGGCGGCCGATTCGAAATCCGGGTACGCGGCGGCTACCGCCTTTACGGCCTCGGGCTGCAAGAAATTTTCGACGAAAAAATGTGGGTAGGGGCGGTTCGATTCGAACTGGCGCCGCAGCGCCTCACGATCCAGGGGGTTCAACATGGGGGCGTTTCCTTAAGCGCAATCATACCCCGGTTTTCGACATGACCAGGTTTTCGACATGACCCGGGTGCCCGATCTAGGATTGCGAGGTCGTGTCACCGCCAGGGCCACCGCTGCACCCCACAGAATCAGAAAATACCGTATTTCCACGGTCGTTTGGCGACAGGTTCGTCCTGCTCAAGGAACTGGGCCACGGGGGAATGGGGAAGGTGTTCATGGCGTCCAGTGGCCAGGCGGGGGTGGAACGCTTGTGTGCGCTTAAGGTGATTCGCGATGTTGGGGAAGGCGAACGCGAGACTGAGCTGGGCACGCGGTTCCAGGACGAAGCCAGGGTGGTCACCCGTCTGACGCACGAAAACCTAGTCTACGTCTTCGATTACGGCGTGGCCCAGGGGGCGCAGGGGTATCTGGCGATGGAATTCGTTGAGGGCCGCACCCTGACCGAAGTGTGGAACCGCTGTGCAAAACGTGGCGTTGGATTTCCGTTTGGCGTCTCGATGTATCTTATCAGTGAACTGGTGGCTGGCCTGGCCTACGCCCACCGCACGGGAGACATGGGGCTTGTGCACCGGGATGTGTCGCCATCGAATGTGATGTTGTCGTTCACGGGCGGGGTGAAACTGATTGATTTCGGCCTGGCGAAATGGAAATCCAAGGTGGCCCAAACCGCCACCGGGGTCAATTGGGGCAAAGTCAGTTATATGTCGCCCGAACAGTATCTGGGGCGCCCCATCGACAAGCGCAGCGATCTGTACGCGGCGGCATTGATTCTTTGGGAACTGCTGACGGGGCGGCAAATGTTCCCTAGTAACGAACCGCGGGCGCACGAACCCAAACCCGTGCCACCGTCCCAGATCAACGGACAGCCGTTTGCCGAGCTGGACGCCGTGATGGGCAAAGCCCTGGCTATTAACCCCGCCGATCGCTACCAAACTGGCGAAGATTTCTCGGCGGCGCTGGTGGGCCTGCTTCCGCGTGAAGCGGGCAAGCTTGCCCTGTCGCAGTTCTTAGGTGGGTTGTTCCCCATCGAACGCGACGCCGAGGCGGCCGAACGCGATGCCCTGATGGAAGCCTCGGCTCTGTTCCGGACCCAGCGTGGCGGCGCTCAGCCAAAACCTGACGGCGTTCGTCCGAAGTCTTCTGATCCTTTGATCGGGGAAACCCTAGAAGGCCGATATTATGTACGCAAAAAGGTGGGCGAGGGGGCCATGGGGCGCGTGTATGAAGGCCATCACACGGGCCTAGGCAAACGCGTCGCAATCAAGATCCCCCGTCGTCCCGAACGCCGCCGCAGCGAGCTTATTCAACGCTTCCAGTTAGAAGCGATGGCGGCCTCGCAGATCGGGCATCCAAACATCGCAGATGTTAGCGACTGTGGCACCACCACGACGGGGGATTTTTTCTTCGTCATGGAATTTGTGGATGGCGTCGATTTGGACCATCTGATTAGGCGCGAGGGCACGCTGGATCCCCGGCGCGTTTTGCCCATCGCCATCCAGGTGTGCCGGGCGCTAGGGGCGGCGCACAAGGCCGGGATCATCCATCGAGATCTAAAACCGTCGAATGTCATGATCGTGCGTGGGCGTGAAGAGGTCGATATGGTGAAGGTGCTGGATTTCGGGGTTGCGAAATTTCTTCGCGGCGATCCGAAAGGGGGCGACGCCGTGGATTTGACCCGCACCAACGCGGCCGTGGGCACACCCCGGTACATGGCCCCCGAACAGATCGAGGGTGGGGGCGGGGTGGACTTTCGCGCCGATATTTACGCCCTAGGCGGCCTTATCTATTTCATGTTGTCGGGCGGGCAGGCCCCCATCGAAGGTGACACGGTACGTACGGTCTGTCGTCGCAAATTGAATGAGGATCCGACGCCGCTTTCGCAGGTGCAGGCAGGACTACCCGCCGAACTTGAAGCCTTGGTGATGCGCTGTTTGTCGCGTGTGCCCAATGATCGGCCTTCGACCATGGACGATCTGCGCACAGCGCTTTTGGCGCTGCTAACGGGCCTCGGCGGGGAACTGGCGCCACCTAGCGATCCGGTCTTGCCCGTGGTCCTGCCCGCCTTGCCGCCCGCCTTGGCCTTGCTGCCTGCGGCTCAGATCCCGCCCAGGCGTGTGGAACCGGAACCGGCGAACCTTTCGACTCCGGTTGTCACGTCGCCGTCGCTGACCCCACGGCCCGGATCGGCGACGGCTTTGGTCACCGGCGAAACCCAAATCCGGCAGAGGGTTCGACGGCGGGCCTTGGGGGTTGCTGGCCTAGCGGCCGGGGCGTTGACGGCTTTGGGCCTTGTGGCGATGGTTCAACGTCTGGATAACGGCGCCGAGCAGGCGGCCCCCCTTCCGGTTGTTGAGGTCGCCCCTGCACGGGTTCCGGTGCTTGTGCCGGAACCGGTCGCGTCCGTGGTCCCCGCCTTAGCCCCCGCGACATCGATTGTGGCTGTCAAGACGCCTGCCCCCACTGGGGTGGCTGTGCGCCCGGCGACAGTGGGTCGCCGCGATCCGGGTCCGCGCGCTCCGACCCCCGTTGTTTCACAGGGATTGCCCAAAAACCCGGCGGTCACCCCTGATCCCGACCGCGTGCGGCGCCTGCTGGAAAAGGCCGAGAACGTGTTTCAGGAGGGACATCACCCGGAGGCCCTTGCCTTGGCCCAAAACGCGCTCGCTGCCGGCGGGGGGGCTGCGGCGTGGAATTTTATGGGCAAGGTCTACCGCAACACGGAACGTCCCGAGGAGGCCCTCGGGGCCTATGGGCAGGCCCTAAAACTCGATCCGGGTAACGCGGTGGCGAAGCACGGAAAGACCCTGCTGCAGTCAGCTCTCAAGCACTGAGGGCGTGGACCGTGACGCGAATCGTTCGCCGGCAAGCCGTTTGTACTTCACTAGCGGCTGTGTTCCTCCGATAGTTGTGTCGTGAGTCTGCCCGCCAAGCCTGATGCCCAACCTCTAGCTACGGGCGCCGTCCTGGAGGCGGGCACCCAGGTTGGGCGTTATCGAATCGTCAGGCGCCTCGGGGCAGGCGCTATGGGTGAGGTGTTTCTGGCGGTCGATGATTCGTTGAACCGGCGTGCGGCCATCAAGATTCTGGGCACCAAACACGTCGACAACGAAACCCTCCGCGAACGGTTCTTGCGGGAGGCGCGGGCCTTGGCCCGTCTGTCGCACCCTCACCTGATCACGGTTTATGAATCGGGGTTTGTCGGCGAGGACGGCCGTCCGTATTTCGCGATGGAACTTTTGGAAGGGGGCGATACCGAAAAATTGGTCGAAGAACGGGGGCCGCTACCCAGCGGCGTTGTGGCGCTGATCGGTGCCCAGGCCGCAGGTGGTTTGGGGGAAGCCGCCCGTGCGGGGATCACCCATCGGGACGTGAAGCCTTCAAACCTGGGAATCTCGGCGCAAGGGGTGTTGAAGGTCACGGATTTCTCGCTGGCCAAGTCCTATCTGGCTGACAAGAACCTAACGGGAAAGGGGCTGGTGGTGGGCACCGCTGACTACATCGCGCCTGAACAAGCCCGGGGCGAGGAACTGGATGAACGGGCTGATCTATATTCGCTGGGCTGCACGCTGTTTCATTTGCTGACGGGAAAACCGCCCTATCGTGCCGAGGCAGGCACCGAGGTGCGAAGGTACATTGACGTGATGAAGGCGCATCTGACCGCGCCGGTTCCCGACCCGCGCGACTTTGCGCCGGGGGTCAACGACGACCTGGCCACGTTGGTGCGGCTCTGCATGGATAAGGATCGCGAAAAACGCCCGACTTTCGATGAATTAGCGCCGCAACTGGCGCGGTTGGCTGGAAAACTGGGCGGTGATTTACCTCGTTTGACTCGCGCCCCGTTCACCATCCCCACGATCCCCACGAACCCGACGTTGTCGGATGAAGGTGGGCCGGTACCAACATCGGATCCCGATGCCTCGTCCACGGGAAACAGCACACAGGCGATGATCGACAGAATGCAGCCAAAATGGCGCCGGCCGGCGATTGTCGTTCCCTTGGTCGTCGCCGCCGCCACGGTCATTGGCGCTGCGATCGTTCTGCGCGGCCGTTAGGCTGTGGGCCCATGGGGTACCACCGGGGTAAATCGTTGTTGCGCGCTAGGATAGTGGTAAGTGATGGCCTGATCGTTATAATCGCCGCACCATGACCAGCCCTCGCCCCCCATCGTGGTCGTTCCTGTCCGTCGTCGCATTGCTTGTGGCGGTGGCCGTTGGCAACGCCAGCGTAGCCGCTGCGGATCCCGGCTATGGACCTTCGCCATTACCCGCCCGGTTGCAGCCGCGCGTCCTGTTGTCCATGGCCGATAAGGACGATGAACCGCCGCCCATCGTACGGGAGGATCCCGATGACAACGAACGGCGCCAGAAGGTTCGGGACGAAAAACAGAAACAAAAGGACCTGTCTGAAACCCCCGCGTACAAACGGTGGTGGTTCTGGGCGGCGGTCGGTGCCATCGTCGTGACCGGCGTCGTCGTGGGGGTCACCTTGGCCAAACCTGACGCCAAGCGACCCGACGCATGCACCAAAGACGTTCTTGGCTGTTTCGGCGACGGAAGGAAGAGCTAGGGCCATGCGTACATTTCAAAACGTATTTTCTCGCGTCCGTTCTTTAAAAGTATTGGCCTTGGTTGTCCTTGTCGCGGTGTCCTGCGGGGGTGACACCGAATTCGCGTACTTCCGCGTCAACGTCAGCATCGACCCGGTTTCGGTGAACTTTGACTGCCTAAACCGCATCTATGCATGTGCGGCCGATGTAGGGGGCGATCGAGACGATTCGGGCCAACTCAGATGTTTCAAGGACCACATTGAATACAAATTCGGCGCGTTCGAATACGATACCAAAGGCAGTGGTGGCAACGTTACCTTTACCGTCAGAATGAATGACTCCAACGGAAAAAAACTGGCCAGTGGCACCTCGATGCCAGTTCCCATCGTTGCCAACCAGATGACCGCGGCCACGGTGGTTGTCAAGGCCGTCGACTGTGTGGACCCTTTGGACAAGGCGCCCCTGGCACCCTAGG
>JAYUUT010000243.1:0-3371 GCA_043754455.1 Myxococcales bacterium | reverse complement strand
ACCACCAGGATTTTTTCTGCCGGCTGCAACGTGAACCCAGGATCGACCTGACCGACGACCGATCCCCGTTTCCCCGGCCGCGACACGACGACCGACAGCCCCGCTGTGCTGATGGTCCCCGCGCCGGTATTTGTCAGAACGAACCATTCTTCGTTCAGTTTTTTTGGGTCAGGAGCCGGGTGTGCTTCTTCGAAGACTAGTGCCATGGACGGTTTCTTAGTGTTAAATCAGGTCCTACGCCATGCCCAAGTTCGAGGTTGAGATTCCGCACCGCCTAAGTGCCGACGAAGTGTGCATCCGGCTTGAACGCGCCCGAGCCAAACTGGAACAGGATTACGGCGCCACCTGCGTGTGGCCCGACGCTCGCACCCTCACGGTTGTGCGTAAGGGCCTGTCAGCGCGCGTGACCATTGAGGAAACCAAAGTTGTCGTAAACGTAGAACTGGCCTTCCTGATGGCGCCCATGGCCAGCAGCGTTCGCAGCGGTCTGCAAAAACGGCTAACTGACCTGCTGGCCTGACATCTTCGTGCCTGAAACCAGGCCTTTTGCAGCGATCACTTCATCCAGGGTCGAATCCGATCGCCCGGAAATAATGACAGGGGCGTCTGGCAGACAAGGCCGTGTCCCCTCAGAACCGGCCCACAACTCGCCAAGGCCGGGCAGCAGATCTCGCGCGAGCCCGACGGCGTCGGTGGCGTAGGACAATCCCGCCTCCCGTTCGATTCTTTCCCAACGTTCGCTGGGCCCAGCCAATTTCAATTCAGCTAAGGCGGCTCGATGCGCAGGTGCGCAGATCGGGGCCAGGGGCGCCCCGGAGAACTCTTTTAGCAGCGCCACGATCTCGGTCGAACTAGGCGCATTCCAGGGGGTGGCAGCGGGCATCAGCAACACCCGGACACCGATGGCGTCGGCATGGCGCAAAAGCGGCCCCAGCGAAGCCTGGCAGGCATCCGAAATTCGCCCCGATAGGAGGCGCCGCTGCGCCAGCGCTTGGTCCAACAGCCGACGCCCTAGGTCTCGGTCTTCGAACTCGCAGCGGGAAAAGGCCTTGCGCACTTCGATCTCAGGGACTGCCAGGTCGATGAGCCCCAAATCCACTACGAAGCGGGTCGCGCCTAGGCCCCTGACTAGATCCATATTGCGCAGCGTTAGTCGGAGCGATTCTTGACGTTCTTCCTTATCAAAAAGCGACACCAGGTGAGGAAGGCGTTTGCCCTTTGCAAGGGGCTCGACCGCAACAGGCCCAAAACCTGCGCCGAAGGCCAGCCCCACCTTCGCAGCCTCGGAAATCAGGGCGGGAAGGTCACGCAGAAAACAACCCCCGTCCATCGCCACCCCGTCAAACCCGGCGTCGGCCGCAAGTCGCACAAGCGGTCCATTTCCAAGCTCAACTGGAGGCCGAAGTCGCGTCGCGCAGAAATTCACGAGGCGAGGTTAGCCGAGGCGCCGGGAAAAACCGGTCAAGAAACCACAACCGGCGGCGTATCGGCTTTCAGTTATTTCACGACAACGGTATAAAACCCTCCCGGTTTGTCCGTCCTCGACATCCCCCCCTCCCGGAGATCTTTCATGTCGCTGCGTAGAATCTCGCTATCCATCCTCTTGGCCACCCTGATAACAGGGGCCGGCTCCCCGGCGGCGCGGGCCCAAGTCGGCAAGCTTGCCAACGCGCCGGTTGATCTACAGATGTTTCGGCCCGCTGTGGATTCAAAGGGATTTCTCACCCTAAATGCGTCGCAGATCCTGGGCCCCCGGGACTTTTCCTTTGGTTTGGTGACGACCTGGGCGCGAAAACCGCTGTCGCTTGAAGGAATGGCTGGCGGCCAACCGTCCAGCTTCACGGTGCAGAATCTGGTCACGCCGTCGTTCCAGGGCGCCATAGGTATCTTCGGTTCGCGTCAGCACGTCGGGCTACAGATCGGGTTTATCGTCCCATTGGCCATCATGTCCGGGCGCGCTGACCCTGGGGATCCGATGGATCAGGTGAATCCGCCCAGTTTGAACGACGATAAGGTCTACGGTTTCGACAAGCAGGGCCTGGGCGACATCACCATTCATCCCAAACTACGGCTGCTTTCGACCAGCCGCAGTGCTTTTGGCTTGGCCATCATTCCCACGGTGGTCCTGCCAACCGGCCAGGAAGCCTTCCTTGGTGAAAAGCAGACGATTTTCCAGCCTTCCATCATCGTAGATACGGAACGGGGCGAACAGCGCTGGTTTCGCGCGGCGTTGAACCTCGGGGCTCGGCTGCGCA
This sequence comes from Myxococcales bacterium, assembly GCA_043754455.1. Classification (GTDB taxonomy): domain Bacteria; phylum Myxococcota_A; class Polyangia; order Fen-1088; family Fen-1088; genus JAYUUT01. Next base: position 1,116 of record JAYUUT010000243.1, on the reverse strand, counting down.
CCGGCGGCGCGTCCACTTTTGTAGACAACCAGGCGACCTTCGCACGTCCCGTTAACGGGATGGCACGAAACACCAACATGGGCATTGAGGTTCAGAACGAACTCTTGGCGGGGGTCGGGTTGTCTTTTGGGATCGTGCCGCAGAAGTTCGATGTCGTCGTCGAAGGCATCACCCAGGTTGGCCTCGGATCGAAAAAGTTGCCGAGTGGAGACGCCCTGGCCCCCGCGGCCGAGGCCTTGGTGGGAATCAAGCTGTACTTGGCGCGCAATTCGTTTTTCGAAGCGGGACTAGGCTACGGCGTTGTCGGTGACTACGGTGCGGCGCGCGCGGGACGACTATTCGTCGGGTTCATTTTTGAACCCTCAATTGGCGACCGAGATCACGATGGGTACAAGGACGACGTTGATCAGTGTCCCGACGATCCAGAAGATTTCGACGATTTCGAAGACGAAGACGGTTGTCCCGATCCTGACAACGATCGGGATTTGATCCTGGACGTCGACGACAAATGCCCCAACGATCCGGAAACCAAGAACGGATTCGAGGACGAAGATGGCTGCCCTGATGGCAAGGTGTCCGACCGCGACGGCGATGGATTGCCCGATGACGTTGACAAGTGCCCGGATGATCCCGAGGACAAGGACGGATTTGAAGACGAAGACGGCTGCCCCGATCCCGACAATGACAAGGACGGAATCCTCGACGTCGATGATCTGTGCCCCAATGACCCTGAGGATAAGGACGGCTTCGAGGATAAGGACGGTTGCCCCGATCCCGACAACGACAAGGATCGCATTCTTGACCGCGACGACAAATGCCCCAACGAACCTGAAACTTATAATGGGACCGATGACGACGACGGTTGCCCGGATAAGGGCAAGGTCATTGTCCGCAAGGGTAAACTGGAGATCCTCGACAAGATCTATTTCGAAACCGACAAAGACGAGATCAAGGCCATTTCTTTCCCGTTGCTGGATGCCATCGCTGCCACCATCAAGGGAAATCCCCAGATTGAACTGATTGAAATTCAGGGGCATGCCGACGAACGGGGCGACGATGATCACAACCTTGACTTGACTGACCGCCGCACAAAGTCAGTGCAGCGGGCCGTGGAAC
>JAYUUT010000242.1:0-8356 GCA_043754455.1 Myxococcales bacterium | reverse complement strand
AAACCCTGTGCATCTTCGTTGATTGCCTCGGCGGTCACATCAACGTCCTGCTACGGGATCTGTTTCATCGCTATGGGAACACAGTTCAATATTTCGGGGCCGGCGCAGGCAACAGTCAACTGCAAAGCCGCCCCATCGTATTTTGCAATGGTCGCTTTGAATCGGATCACGCCGTGGTTGCCTTGGTGGACAATCCCGCACGCGTGGCGGGCCGACACGGTTGGACACGCGCGGATGGCCCGTTCGTGGCGACCAGAACCGACAACAATATCATTCGTGAACTGAACTGGGAGCCTGCCCTGCAGGTCTACGAGCGATACCTTCACGACAAGGGCGCGGCGCTGTCCCCTGAACATTTTTACCGCACGGCCAGCGGGCATCCGTTTGGCATCGACAAAGAAGGTGCCGAAGATGTCGTCCGTGACCCCATCGGAATCACCTCTGATGGGGGCCTGATCTGTATCTCGCACGTCCCTGAGCATTCCGTCCTGCATGTCCTTTCGGGCGATACCGACCAGTTAATTGCCGCCGCGTCGTCAGTCGTCAAAGACTGCGGGGCGCAGTTGGAACGCCCACCTGCGGCCTGCCTCGTCTGCGATTGTTTTTCTCGGGCCATCAGATTGGGAGATTCCTTCCCCCAGGAACTTGATGGCATTGCCACCGCTCTTGAAGCCGTGGCACCCGGATTGGCTGTGCAGGGCGTTCTGGCCCTAGGTGAGATCGCCTCTGACGGTCGACGGCTGCCTGAATTTTTCAACAAGACCTTCGTGGTCAGCCTGTGGACCGCTTAATGCCTGAACACGGCCCCGACCAGACCCAACAAATTCAACTTCTGTATGAATTGGCCCTCGCGGTCGGCAGGACTCTCGACCCGGTCACGACGTGCGAAGAATTTCTTAGCGCCTTGTTGTCGCGGCGGGCCCTGTCTTTCGGTGCGGTTTGGATTCGCGGAGATTCCCTGCCCCACGGCTCCCCCTGCAACGCGCATCTTCTGTATGCACTGCCAAGAACGCGGGCCCGCGACGAATTCCGACCCGTGACCGATCAGATGTTCACGCACACGGCCCCCACATCGTGGACCATCGATACAGGCGAAACCGTGGCGGTCCTACCCCTTGGCAACCTGGGATGGCTGGAACTTTTATCCGATTGCGCCCCCGCGCTTACCGGGCTGCCACTTTCAATGTTGCGATCCGTTGTGGGCAAGTTGGCGGTGTCCTTAGAAGGTGCATTGTCTCACCAACGCCTTCAGATCGAAGTTGCGGACAGGCGGCGGGCTGAATTGCGTCTAAAAGAAGCGCTGGCCGAACGCGAAGCCATCGTCGCCGCCGTCCCGGACCTGTTGTTTACGGCCGATGCCCATGGTCGCCTGTTGTGGCGAAACGCACGTCTGCCCGAAGTGATGGGATCTGTGGACGACGACGCCACCGGACGACCGATCCATCATCTGGTCACAAGGCAAGATCACCCCGCCCTTGACGCGTGGCTGTCTAAGACCATCACAGACGGCCACGCAGAAGTCGATGTTCATATCTCGGACGGCACTGAACTTCGCCGGTTCCACCTGACCGGCGTTCGCTTGATGCACGGCGATCCCGGATCTCCGATGGCGACGATTGTCGGGGCCGCCCGCGATGTCACGGATCGGGAACGCGCGGCCGACGAGCGCCGCGAAATGGAACGCCGGATGTTGCACGCGCAAAAACTCGAAAGCCTGGGCGTGCTGGCAGGCGGCATCGCCCATGACTTCAATAACCTACTGGTCCCTATCCTGGCCCACGCCGAACTTGTCCGCCGGGCAACGGTCGCCCCGTCGCCCGAAGCCAACAGCCTGGAGGCCATTGTACGCGCCAGCACCCGCGCCGCCGATCTGGCCCGCCAAATGTTGGCCTATTCTGGACGTGCCCGCCCCACCGTCGGTCGGGTGGATTTGGGGCGTCTGGTTGCGGAAATCGCCCTCCTTCTAGAAGTCGCAATCTCAAAAAAGGTGACGCTCGATCGCGAATTGGGATCCGACACGCCGGTGATTGAAGGCGACGGCACCCAATTGCGTCAGGTCGTGATGAATCTGGTCACCAATGCCTCCGAAGCCATTGGTGACGAAATAGGCCGCATCACCCTGCGCAGCGGTTTTGTCGCCCATCCGGGCGGGCCCATCCCGGGATTGGTCGAAGGAAATCTGGGACCGGGCCGATTTGCCTTCGTGGAAGTGGCGGACACAGGCGCGGGGATGGCCCCCGAGATCCGATCGCGCATCTTCGACCCATTTTTTAGCACCAAGTTCACCGGACGGGGCCTGGGGCTTGCTGCGGTTCTGGGGATCGTTCGCGCTCACCACGGTGTCATCGCCGTCACAACAAATGCCGGGCAAGGCAGCACCTTTCGGGTGTTATTGCCAGCCGCCGCCCACGAGCTACAGGACCTTCCGCCTCAAACGCTGCCGGGACGTAAGGGGCCTCTGGGCCCCGGTACGGTACTGGTGGTGGATGATGAACCCATGGTCCGCCACACCATCCGGGCCGCGCTTGAAGGCGCAGGACTGACCGTCATTGAAGCCCCGGACGGACGCGTGGCCATCGATCTTTTCAATTCCCACCGGGGCCCTATCGCGTTGGTGCTGATGGATCTCACTATGCCCCGCCTGGGGGGAAAAGAAGCCGCGTTGGCTATCCACAAACAACGCCCCGACGTTCCTATCGTCCTGATGTCCGGGTTTGATCACCAGGAAATCGCCCGTCAGGTCGCAGCCCCTGTCGCGGCCTACTTCCTCCAGAAACCTTTTCGCCTCGGGGAACTTCTAGACCAGTGCAGCGCGGCCCTTGCGCGCGGGCAAAAGGCCCGGATAAACGACGGGCGGCAAGATCCATAAGGATCTGCCGCCCGTGTTCGCAAACCAAGGGCTAGATTTTACCAGACAGGCCGTTGGCGATAAGGAACGCCAGCAGAACCAGCGACTCCGTCAACGCCAGCGCGATGATCATCGGGGTAAATATTTTCCCCGAGGCCTGTGGGTTGCGCGAAATGCCTTCCAAGGCCGCCGCGGCCGCCCGGCCTTGCCCCAGAGCGCCACCAAAGGCCGCCAGGCCAATGGCCAACGCGGCGCCGATGCCGAGCACCGGGCCACCACCACCGCCATCGGCGGCGAACGCGGGCGTGGCCACGAGGCCAGCCGCCAACACGGTCAGGAACGAAAGTGCGAATTTGGCAATGCGAGACATGATGAGAGTCCTCCTTGGGGTCCGTTTTCTATTCTTCCGAAATCAATGTTCTTCATGGGCCACGGCCATACTGATGTACACAGCCGACATCAACGTAAACACGACCGCCTGCACCACACACACGAACACGCCCAACAACATCAGCGGCACTGGCACAAGCAGCGGAAACAAGGAGAAAAATACCAACCCCACGGTGTGATCCGCGAACATGTTGGCCATCAAACGAACCGACAACGACACGGGCCGAACCACGTGGCTTATCAGTTCGATGACGAACATCAGGGGCACCAAGACGATAAGGGGGCTTTTCAGCGGCAGATGGCCAGTGAACTGTTCCAAATAATGAATCCCATGAGCCTTGATCCCCATGACATGCGTTGCCACGAACACCAAACCTGACAGCGCCAAATTGGTCTTCAAGGTATCCGTCGGTGCGCGGAATCCGGGCACCAACGAAATCAGGTTCGAAAACAGTATGAAGATAAAGAACGTGCCTAAAAATGGCAGGTACTTACGCGCATTTTTGTCCCCCATGACACCGTCTAAGATGCCGAAGACCATGTCGGCGACGCCCTCGAAAATGGCGCGGACGTTAAGGCGCGGCGACGGCAAAAGCGCCGCATCGCCCTTCTGACCAACAGCGGCGCTGTAGCGCAAGGCGCCGAGCACCAGCAGCAGCATGACAACCAGGGTGCTGGCGATGTGCGTGATCTCGAAATGGGTGGCCTGAAACGTTTGCCAGGTCCAGCCACGCCCTAACGATCCTTGCAAGGCGTGTTTCAGGTTCTCGAATCCAGGAAGGAAATCAAACCAGGTTGTATGCGCGCCCATTATCTACAAAGCTCCCTGCCGGTCGGTGTGGGGGCGGTTTAGGCCCGCCACCACCAATCCAAATACCAGAACCATGAACCCGAGCCCCAGGGGCAAAACGGGCAATGCACCAAGGCGAATAACCGCCCAGACAAGCGTGAAAAGAAGAACCATCTTGCCCAAAAGAGCGGCCGAAAGCCCAGCCGCCGCCCGCGCGGGGAGGCCTTCATCCTCGGACCGTGCCACCGCTCCCAACGCAAGCATGCGAATGGCCCACAGGTTGGCCACAGCCAAAATGGTCCCTACCGCCGCTGCCAGCCCCGCCAGCGGGCCCCAGGCCAACCCACACGCCGACGCCACAGCGACGCCCGCGACAATCGACAGGCGCTGGGCAACAATAAGAGGGTGAAGGTTCATAGAGGGGGCTTTTGCGGGTCGGTTTCGTCTGCGAGTGTCTTCTTGTACTGCCTTGTTACCCGAATCAAGGCCTTGATTGAGGCCCCCACCCCCGCGACGAACCCAATCCAGGTCAGCCACGGGGTGGTATTAAATTTTTTGTCGAGAAATTGTCCGCCGAGGAACCCCAAACAAATGGCGAGGGCGATCTCGATTCCGACAGCACCTGTGGTGCCGGCGGCCCGGATCATCTTCTTGGCTTCAGGGTCGATGGCGCGGCAACGGCTAGCACGCCCCAGAGCCCCGATCAAGGTCTTTAGAAACGGCTCGACACGGCCAGGAACGTCATCTTGTCGTTGGTCTCACGCAGACGACCCGACAAGGTCCGGACGAAATTCCATAACAGGTCGTAGGCTAGGTCGCGATCCACGAACAGCAGATCCTGCAAATGTTCTTTGTGAATCACGAACAGCTTGCAGGCCTCGTGCGCAATGGCGTCAGCACTTCGAGGAAAATCGTCAATCAGGGCCATCTCGCCGAAATAATCAGCGGCGTTGAGAATGGCAAGGGCTTCTTCCCCCATCCCGGCCACATTGCGCGAGATCCGCACCTTTCCCGCCAAAATAAGGAAAATCTTGTCGCCGGGATCACCCTCGGAGAAAATTTTGGCGCCGTAGGGGAACGTTTCGATGTCGCCAAGCCCGTCAATCCGCCGCAGATAAACTGGTGGAAGTCCCGCGAACAGATTCACCCGTCCCAACAGCGCCAGAGTGTCTTCCACCACGGAGGGCGCCTGGGAGGGGGCGTCCAAATCGGACATCGGCACATCGTGCGAAGCGCCTTCAGATTCCGGCACCACGTTCTGATTTTCCTCGTTGGGGGTCACGCCGCCGAGTATGCCGGGGGTCAAGGCTGGTGGCCAGCGCTAGCCGACAAGTCTGATCGCGTTATTATTGCCGTAGGGGTTGTCATCCATTGACCGGCGCATGCATACTCCGCCCCGCAGCCCACCCAGCAGGAGATTTCGATGGCCCAGCAGCGGAAGAAGCAGGGGAAGAAACAGCCGACATCCCGGGCGAAGGCAGTGACGCGCGTCAAGGCAAAGGCGACGAAGGCGGTCCCGTCGAAGAAAAAGGCCAAGATCGCGAAGAAGCCCGCTGCCAAAACGAAGAAATCCGCCACCGGTACCAGGAAGCCCCGCGCCCAAGCGAGGACCCCGAAGCCCGCCACCGCAAAAAAACCACGCCCCGCCGCGAAGACCGCCCTCCCGAAGAAGACCGCAGCCCGAAAACCGCCAACCGGGGCAAAAGCACTTTCCCGGACCTCACTTTCCCGCCCCCCCGCTGGCAAGGTCGTATGGCACGAGCTGTACACCACCGACGTGCAGGCCGCGCGCGCGTTCTACACAGCGCTGTTTGGCTGGACCGTCAAAGATGTGCCTATGGGGCCAGGGACCTATGGTCTGACGTTCAACGGCCCCCGGGATGTGGCCGGAATCATGCCAGGGTCGCCTGGACAGCCGTCTTACTGGCTTGGTTACATCGAGGTCCGTGATGTGGACGCATCGGTCGAGGCCATCGAGGCCAGTGGGGGCCGTGTGTTCCTGCCCTTGATGGAGCTTCCCGACGTTGGCCGGTTTGCTGTCGCGGCCGATCCCGAGGGCGCCATGTTCGCACCCATCTCCAGCGCGCCCAAGAACCTAGGTGCGAAGCCAGACGGCCCGCCCGCCGGCTCTTTCCTGTGGGACGAGCTGATCGTCAGCCATAGCGGCCGCGCGAAAAATTTCTACGGCAAGGTTATCGGATGGGGCACCCGCCCGATGGATGGACGGTCTAAAGGCGCGTACGACCTGTTCACACACAACGGCCATGATTGCGGCGGGCTCTTCCCGAAGGGCGGCACAGGGATGCCTTCGTGCTGGATGACCTACGTGGGCGTGGCTGACGTCGACAAGGCAGCCGCGCAGGCCCAGTCCCTCGGCGCCACGATCGTCAAACCTCCCTTCGATGTGCCTGGCATCGGCCGGATAGCCATCCTCGCTGATCCGACGGGTGCAGCCCTGGGCATCTACAGACCTGCCAGGTAGCTGCCCGCTTCCTTTCCTTTGCGCTCGGGGTTTGCTCGGGTAGGGTGTTCTCCAAATCTATGGAGGACCCAATGAAGCGACCCGCTTACCTTTCAGTTTTTTTGGTCTGTTGTTCGATGATGGCCGCTTCGTGCGGGGGCGGCGACAAGGGCGCCACAGCGAAACCGGATGACGCCTGCGCAAGGCGGGCCGAAGCGACTTGCAAGGCACGCGATATGTGTTCGAACGGGTTCGCCATTGCGCGCGACTTTGGCACCAAGGCCAACTGTGTCGCTATCGAAAAACAGCTCTGTCTTGAAAGCGCCAACCGCCCCGGATCTGGGGTGACAGCGGACAGCGCGGATAAATGCGCCCTGGCGCTATCCAAACAAACCTGCGCCGAACGCGCCACGCCAATTCCAGATTGTGTTACGGCAGTAGGAAAATTCAAAGACGGCGACGCGTGTATTTCGTCCAACCAGTGCGCGTCCAGCTACTGCGATCTGGCCGCCACCGATGCCTGTGGAAAATGTGCCACGAAATTGGCCGCCGGGAAGGCCTGCGACGCCAGCCCGGACTGTGTCGATGGGCTCTTCTGCCACCGGGCCCTTGATGCCATAACCATGTTGCAGGCCGAAAAGGGCCTCTGCACCGCGTTCGTCGCCACAAGCCTGACATGCAACAATGACGACAAACGCTGCGGCGAAGGACAAACCTGCGCAGGTTTCAGTCGAACCCGACAGACCGACGGCTTGTGTGCCGCTGTCTCTCAAACCGACGGCGCCCCTTGCAACACCACGGACAAATTCTGCACGGCGGGCCTTGTATGCGTCGGGATGCCAATGATGGACGGCGTATGCAGGAAACCCCTCACAATGGCAGGGGCCATCTGTGACCGACGCAACCGCATGGAGCCCACCTGCGACGGGGCCGTTGGTCTTTTCTGCCTCCACACAGTCGCAGAAGATCCGACGGGTGCATGCGCGAAACGCAAGCTGGCCAAACCGGGAGAAGACTGCGGCATCCTGGTCGACGGCACGTCTGTCGTTTGCGACAGCGGGAACGTGTGCCAACGCCCCGAAGACCCTGCAGGCATGCCCGGCATAATCACCTATCTGCCGATGGGCAAATGCGTCGCGACGGCAAAAGACGGGCAACCCTGCAACACCAACGGGAACATCGGTCCTGGCTGCGAGCCCGGGTCCCGCTGCGTGGCGAAGATGCCTGGTTCGACCAACGGAAGCTGCGTCAAGCGGGACTTCGCCAGCGTCTGCGCGGTCAAGAAGTAATAGGCGCGCACACACCAACAAAAAGGGCGCCCGAAGGCGCCCTTTTTCGATCCTAAAGCCGAATTACCAGCGTTTGCCGCGATCGCCACCGCCACCGCGATCACCGCCGCGGTCTCCGCCGCCGCCGCGATCACCGCCACCGCCGCGATCACCACCACCACCGCGGTACCCACCACCACCACCACCACCACCACCACCGCCACGACCGCCACCACCGCCACCAGCGCCGCGGTCTTCGGCCTCGCGAACCGTCATTCGACGACCGCCCATATCACGGCCGTCAAGGGACTGGATGGCCGATGCGGCCTCCCCGTCCGAACCCATCTCCACGAAGGCAAACCCGCGGGGGCGGCCGGTGTCCCGATCCAGAACCACACGCACCTCGGCTACCGCGCCAACGCCAGCGAACAGATCACGCAGATCCTGTTCATTGGTCGACCACGGAAGGTTGCCCACGAAAAGTCGCTTACCCATGTCTTCTTCTCCGTTGCTTGTCAGTCGAGTGGAAGGTCTGTCCACCCTGCAGGATCCCGACGGTGCGGTATCGAACTCCCTCATGTATTCGGTCACCGCAACGG
>JAYUUT010000241.1:0-10889 GCA_043754455.1 Myxococcales bacterium | reverse complement strand
GTGGCGACGACGACACCAGCAGCGCAACCCCCGCCGCAGCCGCAGCCGCAGCCGCAGCCGCGCCCCCAGCCGCAGCGGCGCCCCCAGCCCCCGCCGTGCTCAAAGACATCGTCGACACAGCGGTTGGCGCAGGAAGTTTCAAGACCTTGGCTGCGGCCCTGACCGCGGCGGATCTTGTGACCACGTTAAAGGGCGTTGGCCCCTTCACAGTGTTTGCCCCGACGGATGCCGCCTTCGCCAAACTGCCCGCAGGCGCCGTGGATACCCTGGTGAAGCCGGAAAACAAAGCCAAACTTCAAGGCATTCTCAAATACCATGTTGTTGCTGGGAAGGTGACATCAGCAGATGTGGTGAAGGTGATGAAAGCCACCACTGTTGAGGGCAGCGACGTCAAGATCAAGGTCGACGGGACCAAGGTCTTCATCAACGACGCGCAGGTGACGATGGTTGATATTCAGGCTTCCAACGGTATCATCCACGTCATCGACACGGTTCTTTTGCCGCCCGAGGCTCCGACGAAAAACATCGTGGAAATCGCCGCCGGAGATTCGATGTTTTCGACCTTGGTCGCGGCCGTCACTGCAGCGGATCTGGTGGCAACCCTAAAAACCGCTGGTCCCTTCACGGTTTTCGCGCCGACCAACGCCGCATTCGCAAAGTTGCCAGCGGGAACGGTTGACACCCTGCTGAAACCAGAGAACAAGGCGATGCTTCAGGCGGTCCTGAAATATCACGTAGTCGCCGCCAAGGTTTTGGCCGCTGACGTTGTCAAACTGACGAAAGCCACCACGGTGCAGGGAAAAGACGTCACCATCAGGGTGGAGGCCGGTAAGGTTTTGTTGAACGGCAACAGCACCGTCATCAAGACCGATATTGAAGCCACCAACGGTGTCATCCACGTCATCGATACGGTTCTTTTGCCCCCGATGTAATCGCCTTCACCCACGCTCCGGCGCTTCTCGCGCCGGGGCATTTTCTTGCGTGCAACCATGTCAAATTTCGATATTCAGCTTTTCTACGATGGGGCTTGTCCGCTGTGCATGCGCGAGATTCACATACTCAGACGGCGTGACAGCCACAAACGAATAATTTTCACCGACATCGCGGCCCCAGACTTCGACGCCACCACCGTGGGCCTCAACTGGCAGTCCCTGATGGCGCAGATTCACGGTCGGCTCCCCGACGGCACATTCTTAACCGGCGTGGAAGTCTTCCGGCGGCTCTATTCCGCCATCGGTTTCACCAAACTAGTTAGGTTCACGCGACTCCCAGGCGTCTGTCAGCTATTGGATTTTTTCTACAGCATCTTCGCGAAGAACCGCCTTCGCCTGACAGGCCGCTGCATGGACGGTGCCTGCAAGCTGACAACGACCACGCCGCCCTAGCTGGGGTATTTCCGCAAGCCGCGATGCCGCAGACGACCCGGTCCTGCCCTTTTCTGGCGACGTGGAGATTTTGCCAATGGGATGCTGGGATCGAAGCCCGTTCGACGAAGGTTGTGTTTGGCGCGCGACGTCCGCATGATCAGTCGACGCCGGTCCTTGCCGGGCTGTCGTCTATGCCGTAGGTTGAGTTGGCTCGTAACGGTCGTACAAGATTCCCATGTCGCGCATGTCAGAAAACGTCATCAACGCAGTGTTTTTTTTGATCGGAATCGGGCTGCTTCTGGCTGGTTTTTTCGCTCGACACTGGGTGCTCAGAAAGCGCTTCGAGCGGCGAAACGGCGCAGGCCTGGAGATTTTCCCGACGTACTGGTCCTCGGTGCGGGCGCATGCGTTCGAGAGAGTTGTGAATGCCGCGGCAGTCGGACTGCGCATTCTGGGCGGGTTGTTCGCTCTCGCCGCCGCCGTCGGCGTATTTTTGTCGAAGCAGCCGCTTGGGCCACAAGCCCAGAGTGATTCTCGCCGACATGGACAGGCCGCGTCGAGACTTTCGGATGGCGGGTCCCGGTCGGCGGAACCAGCGAAGCCCAGCTCGGCGGAACGGCCGCGGCACCGTCGAATACCCAAGTGAGTTCCCAAGTTGGGCGATACCGAGGTAGGTAAACGCAGTTGCTTCAAGGACTGGTGGCGGGTACGCCATTCTTCTTGGAGGCGCCCCCGGCCTTGATGAAGGTCTCAATTGTGGGACGGTACTTCTGAAATGAGGCGATGTCACGGGCTGCGCGTCCATCCTGTGGCGCTGTGGCAAGCAGCTTGGCAAAATGGTCGACCCGACCCAATAGAAAGGATTGATCCCAAACAGGAGGGCTGGCGACGCGCGCCACCTCGGCACGGAAGCGTATGTCCAAGGCTGGCACGGCGCTGAATCGTTTTCCAAACGTTGATCGAACGTCCGTGAGGAAGGGATCCAAGATGCGGTTGATTTCCTGGCCGGTTTGGGGACACCAGAAGGCTTGGTCGGCGCCATGAGGGAATAGGATGAATTTGTTGGATTTGGGGTCGTGGTACATATACGAATTGTTGTTGTTGTAGGTGAATCCGTCGAAGATGCTGGTGACGGTCTCAAGAGCCCGGTACGTCACGTAGCGGTCTATGTCGAATAAGGGTTCGACGTTTGCAATGAAGGTTGTTGCCGTCGCAGCCTTGACAGCGGTTGCCAACGCGATGAGGTCCGCGCGGCTGCGCCCCTCTTCCTTTTCGTTCTTGAGGTCGACCTTTGTCGGATTCTGCGCAAAGTCACCAGAGTTGAAATAGTCATTTTCGTACAGGTTCCCCTGCTCGTAGCCTTTCCCAAGCACGCGGATAAGGAAATCTGTCCCGATGGCTTCGCGCATGACATAGATGCCGCTTTGGAGCCCATTGATGGTGACAATGGCCCACGCGGTGTGAGGCCCTTCAAGCCCGCCGCGCCTGAACACCTCATAGGCCAAATGCTCGTTCATGAGGCTCTGGTCCTGTAGCGTGTTTTTGAGAGTGATTTTCTCGATCTGTCCGAGCAGCTTCTGTCCTTTGACGAATTCGTTGAATTTGATGCTAAGGCTTGGCTTGTCGTTGATTTTCTTCGCCGGGTTGAACCCGCCTCCCGACTGCCGAAGGCCAGCATTCGCGAAGGTCACGCCGTCAACCGTGACGGTGCTTGGGACGCGGACGTCAGACTTGGCGTCGATCTTCTTGACATCCGCGGGCGCCACGACAATGTCGATCTTGTGAAGCACATTGATGTCGAAGGCCTTTTCGACCGCCGCCTGTTGGGCCGCCTTCGCGGTGCCGTCGTCGGGAATCGACACCGGGGGACTGGCGTCGTTCTTAGCGGGTAGGGGGGGCCGTCCGTCCCCGGCCACGCCGACACCGTTGGCGTCGATTTGCGGTGCAGCGGCAGCGGTATCCCTGGCACCACCGGTTTGGCCGCCCGTGCCTGCGCTGCCGCCTAGGCCCTGGCCGCCGGTGGCTGTGATGCCGCCTGTGCCCATGCCGCGATCGCCGCCTGGGACGGGGCCGCCACCTCCGTTCTTTTTACTCTCCGCTGCGTCGGCTGTGGGATCGACGCCTTGCACCTGGGCACCGCAGCCCCACAGACACACGTTCAACGCTGTGAAAGACCAGACGATCCTGAACGGGACGTTGGGCATGCTCTTAGGTACTGCGTTTGTGGACCTGCCGCAGTTACATCGATTGCGCGCGTGTCGACCAGCACCACCGGGTACCGCGCGCGGATGGGCATGCCGAATCCGTTGGCAGCGATGTTACGCATGAGGGCCAGGTTGCGACCGGCTGCGTGCCTGTGAAAGTAAGTGGGGGATAAGTTACGCGGACGCTTGGTTTCGTGGGTCGCGAAATCGAAGCCACAGCAACGCAAGAAGGACGAAGGCCACGGCTGAGACGATCAATCCTGCCCACAGACCAGGCATCTTGTATTCGAAACGCAGCAGATGTCGCCCGGGCGAAACGGCAACAGCGCGAAACAATCCGTCGGCCACCTGAAGGTCGGCGGCGGCCCCGTCGACCGTCACAGTCCAGCCTTTGCCAGGGGCGTCCAGCAGGACGGCATAACCCCCTTGGGGCGAGGCGCAGTCGATTTGCACGATTTCGGGACGGTCACTGCTGATGGAGCAAGGGGCGAAGAACGGGGCGGCGGCTGGTTCACCGACACTGCCCCCAGTGAATCCTGGGGATTCGACCATCCGGATGCGGGTGCGGTTTAGAACCCCTACGGTTTTCCAATCATCGCCTACGGGTATATGGGACCACCCGTCGATGTTGGACGTGACGAAAGCCCTGGGGCGCGCCTGTAGGTTTTCGTAGAGGCCAAGACCCGACGGGTTGCTTGTGCGCAACACAAATCCTGGCGCGGGCGTCCTAGCGGCGTTGCCGATGAAGTATCGCACCCCCAGCAGATCCAGGATCGCACGTTCGTTTGTGGGCGCTATGGCTTCCCATAGGTCGTGCGGGCCTGGAGCCGACAACACGGACAACCCTGGATATACGGCTAGGCCGTGAACCGTCGCCATATTTCCGCGTCCATGTTCAGACCACAGCACGGCGTTTGAATCTTTGTCAGCACTGCTGAAGACAGGACGATCTGCGCTGTGCAGGCGTTCGGGCAAAGGGGCCTTAAGGCTGGCCGCAATGGCGGGCGCCAACGTCCTGGGTGTTCGTTTCAGAACATCCCGGTCAATTTTGTTGAGCAGGCCCCCCTGATTCAACATACCGAACAGGGCCACGACGGCCAGCGCCGCAGGGGCCATCCATCGCGATCGAGGCGATTTTGCCGCTAGGAGGGCCAACATGACGGTAATGGCACCGGTGCCCAATCCCCCTTGGGCGGCGGCCATCACCCCCGCGTGAACAGCAGCCGTTGGGGCGTTACCGCCGGATCTTGCAATCACAATCTGGGCAATGGGGTCGATAAAAAGGAAGACTAAGACTGACAAGATCACAATCAGCCCACCGGCTGCGGCGATTTTTGGGACCGCACGCGTAGGTGTTGCGTTGCCGAACACACGTGTAAATCCGATCCCTGCCAGGACTGGTAGCATGACGGCGACCGCCAGAAAGTGTCGTTCCGGGTAACGGATCATGCGTTCGGGTGGAAACAAAAATCTGTAGACAGCGTACACGGGCGTGTACGCACCGAGGGCCAGGACGATGAGCGCCCCTAACACCATGACGTGACCGCGGCGGGCGCCGGTGCGTGGTCCTTTGGCAAATGCAGCCAGTACCACCACCGGCAGTCCGATTGTGACGGTCGTGATCCAATTGGGCCCTGACCGCACATCACCAGCGTGGGCCACATACGAAGCCAGGGAGGCCCCTCCGCGGGGCGCGCCTAGGAAGTCCGGCCAGACAGCTTCGATCAGGCGCAAAGGATGCAACGACCACATCGACCCGATGGCCCAGCCAACACCCGCCGCCCGTTCGGATTCTCCCGACACGGCAGCCAAGGGAATCAAAAGGCAGGCGGCCAACAGGCCGGCTGCTCCATAGGCCGAGGTAAAATAGGACAGCGTTCGGGTTCGGGTTGTGGACGCGATAAGAGCGATGCCCAGTGCCAACCAAGCCGTCGTGATCACGCAGGCTGGATCGCCCGACAAGATCTGCGCGGCGACCGTACCGGCCAGCACGATGACAGCCCGCACGCGCCCAGGGCCTTCAGACGCAGTTGCCAAACGGTGAGCTGCAAGAACCACCCATGGCATCCAGGCCAACGAGTATCCCGTCACACCATGGACCAAAAGCGAGTTGGCTGCGCCCCCTGTGGCGAACGCCGTGCCCGCGAGTAGCGCCCCAATACCACCCGCGCCCAGCCGCGACGAGAGGACCGCGACGCCGAGCGCGCCCCAGATCAAGTGGACGAGTTGCAGCAGATCCGCTGCAAACGGCCAGGGCAGCAGCGCGACCACCCATGCCGGCAGGTAGAAAAATCCACTGTTCGGGTTGGCGGCAAAAGGAGCCCCCAGATCGACCTGCGATGCCCACGCCGGAATCCGGCCCGCCCGCAGCGACAAGGACAAATACCAACGCATGGGCAGGTTGAAAATGACATGGTCCTGTTCCAACCAGGTTTTCCCAACCAGGATTGGCGCATGCATGATCGCCACCAAGGCCGCAAAAAAGGCGCTGGCTAGCTGGAGGTGCGGGCGCTTCATCGGGGCCCGCAGCATAGATCATGCGAGCTGTCAGGGCCTGTAATCACGTAGGGCTGCAAGGGTGGCCAGAAGATCGGGTGGCAGGGGTGAGTGGATGTCCAGGGGCTGGCCTGTGAGCGGATGGGGGAACTGTAAACGTTCGGCGTGTAGAAACAGCCGGTGCAGCCCGAAGTGGCTGCGAAAAAGCCGGTTGTGGTCACCCTTGCCGTAGGTTGTGTCGCCTAGGATCGGGCAGGAAAGGTGTTTCAAATGACGCCTGATCTGGTGAAGGCGGCCGGTCAAAGGACGCGCCTGCACCAGGCTGTAGCGGCCGATGATTTCGATTCTCGTATAGGCGGTCTGGGCCTCGACCCGAGGGCCATGGGGGTCCTCGCCTGAAGGCACCGGATGATCGATAAATCCCTGTTCATCCGGAACGCCTCGGACCAAGGCGAGATAGGTTTTCGTGACCTGCCCTGCCGCGAACAGGGCGCCCCACGCACGCGCGGTTTCTGCCGATAGGGCGAGGCCCAGGGTTCCGCTGGTCCCGCGATCTAGGCGATGAACCGCGAATACCGGTTGCCGCAACAAGGCGCGGGCCCGGGCCACGATCACGTCAGTGTCGGGGTCCCATCCACGGTGGGTGCTAACGCCCGCGGGTTTATCGACGACCACCAAAACATCGTCCTTAAAAAGGATAGGGAGGGCGCCCGGCACCAACAGAATGTATCAGCGCGGAGGGTCCGTAGGCTAGAATCGGGCGGTCGTGAAGCAGAACCGAGCGCTGGTGATCACAACAATTCTGGTGCTGTGCCATGCGGGGCAGGTTGCGGCGGACGACGCGCATCTGCCCGTAGCTGAGAATTTTTCTCCCCTGGAACTGGTGCTTGGTGGTGGTGCGGCCGTTTTAGGGGCGACGTTGCTGACGGTGGGGCGCAGCTGGGGAACGCCGGGGCCTGCGATGGGGCCTCCCGATTCGAACAGTTGGGACGCCCGGTTGTCACGCGCCAGCTTCATGGACGACCAAGATCGCGGCCAGCGGTTCTTGGGGGGCCTTCCCGACACCCTAGGCGCAACCGTGGTCCCCCTGATTCCCATGGCCTACTACGGAGGTCTGTGGGCATTGGGCGGAACCACGGGAACCAGTGGGGTTTCGGTTCATGAAAGAAATCCTGACCACAAACTGGTCGCATTCATGGAAACCATGGCGTGGACGTATCTGATCACTGCGGTGACCAAGTCGGCCGTCGGACGGCCGCGTCCCTATACCGACCTTGCGAATAACCATCCGGCGCTGCGCGGGTCGACGGCCGAGGACAATTTGTCGTTTTTTTCGGGGCATTCATCAGGGGCGTTTGCTGCCGGAACGTTCTTCGCGAAAGATCTGTCCCGTTATTTGCGACGGCACACCTTGCGGGATGATGGGCCGGTTGCGCGGGCGCTGCTGGGGTTCGTGCTGCCTTATGCCCTGTGCTACGGGATTCCGGCCGTGGTGGCGGTGTCGCGGGTCATTGACCAACAGCATTGGCCGTCGGATGTGGTGTTAGGCACGGCGACGGGAGTGTTGGTGGCGCACCTGACCTACGAGGCCCATTTCGACGCTGCAGGTCGTCCGCGAAGCCGGCGCGGCGACGAGATTCACGCCGCGCTTGTCCCCGCGGTGATGACGGCCGCCGATGGCAGCACGCGCGTGACCCTGGCCTACGCAGCAAGATTTTGAAGGCGATTCCCATTTAGATGGGCGACGGTGTTAGTTCAGACATGGCCACCCCGCGCACTGTCTGGTTCACCCGACGTTTCAGCCTGTTGACGGCAGCATGCAGTGTTTGGGCTGCATGTTCGGGCCCGACGATGCCCCGGGGGCCTGGTTCAGACGACGAATCCGGGATGGATGCGGGTGGCGATCCCGGAGTTGGGGCAGAAGGTGGGGCTCCGGGGCGGGGGGGCACAATGGGCAGCGGCGGCGCGATGGGCAGCGGCGGTGAATCCGGATCCGGGGGAAAATCCCCCACGATGGGCGCTGGGGGGGCCGTGATGACGGCGTCGATGGGAGGCTCGCCGGGCGCTGGCGGAACCGCGGTTTCGGGGCGTGGCGGCAGTTCAGGATCTGGCGGCAGTTCAGGATCTGGCGGCACGACGGGAACCCGTGATGCCGGGTCAAATTCGAAACCTCCGGTCGGCGGCAGCGCGACCGGCCCCGGATGTTCCGACAAAATCGAAATGGACAATATGATCGCCGATTTCGAGGATGGCACCAACGGGATCTTGCCGGTCGGCGGACGGGGCGCTGGGTTCTATGCCTACGATGACGGATCTGGAAAACAGATGGCGGCACCTTCAGGGCCCATGGGCGGGGCGTGCGCCAGCATGTATGCGTACCGGTCGCAGGGCGCTGGCTATTCAAAATGGGGTGCGGGCATCGGGACGGATCTGGTCGCTGGTGCTGCTAAAACCAGCTTCAACGCGTCGGCGTACAGTGGGATTCGGTTCATGGCCCGGGCCGCATCGCCAGTCATGGTGCGATTCAAGGTGCAGGACAAAAATACGATTCCCGATGGGGGTGTCTGCAAGCCGGGCGGCTGCGACAACAATTTCGGCAAGATCGTGTCCCTCAGCACCGAATGGAAGGCGTACACCGTGATGTTCAAGGACATGACCCAGGAAGACTGGGGTGACAAATTCCCGACCTTCGAAAAGGACAAGATCTACGGATTCCAGTTCCAGTTCGCCAAGGGTGTCGATTTTGACCTGTCGATCGATACCGTAGCTTTTGTGAAATAGGGCCGCTCCCGGGGCAGTTTAGACGGTCCTGAACCGCCCGGGTTTGACAACCAGCGGTCGGCAGAACATCCTTCCATCCGGATTTACGGATGGATCTGCTGACCTACATGACGCCCCTGTCAGAACGCGCCCGGTTGCGCGTGCTGCATGCGTGTGAACGCCACGAACTAAGCGTGGTCGAACTGTGCGCCGTCCTTCAGGTTCCGCAATCGACCGCCAGCCGCCACCTGAAGGCTCTGGTGGAAACTGGGTGGTTGGGGGCGCGGCGCGAGGGCACAAGCAGGTATTACCGCGTTGAACGGGAAAGCCTGCCAACCGGCGCCCGAAAACTGTGGAAGGTGATTCGGGAACAGTGCGAGGCCGATCCGGGGCTGCGGGACGATGATGAACGGCTTGCGCGGGTGATGCGGGAACGGCAGACCCGCAGCCAGGCGTTTTTCGCAGCAAGCGCTACCGAATGGGACAGGTTGCGTGAAGACCTGTTCGGGACCCACATCGAAGGGGCTGCGTTCGGTGCCTTGATCGATCCAAGTGCGGTGGTTGGCGATTTGGGATGTGGTACCGGCAAGGCGACCGAAGTGTTGGCGCAGTTTGCGCGACGGGTGGTAGCAGTTGATTCTTCGGCGGCCATGATCAAGGCTGCCCAGAAGCGGCTGGCGGGGCGCGACAACGTCGAATTTCATCGTGCGGATCTAGAACGGATGCGCCTCGGTGACGACGAACTGGATCTGGGATTTTTGAATCTGGTGCTGCACCATGTGGCGGATCCCGGGCGGGTTTTGCAGGACGTGGCGCGGGTTTTGAAACCCGGGGGGACCCTGGTGCTGGTCGATATGCAGGCGCACGACCGCGCTGAATACCGGCAGCAAATGGGGCATGTGTGGCAGGGTTTTTCCGAACCGCAATTGGCGACCTGGATGCGCGCGGCGGGTCTGTCGCCGGTTCGCCACGTTGCCTGGCCCCCGGATCCGAACGCGAAGGGCCCCCCCCTGTTTGTGGCGACGGCCCGCGCCTGAATTTCTGACCACGATATCAACACAAAAAAAGGAACATGGACATGGCACGACCCGCATTCAAAGTTGCAAACTTGGCACTCGCCGACCTAGGGCGAAAAGAAATTCGCCTGGCCGAACAGGAAATGCCGGGCCTGATGGCCTTGCGAAAACAGCACGGCGCCAGCAAACCACTGAAGGGCAAGCGAATCGCGGGATCGCTGCATATGACGACCCAGACCGCCGTCCTGATCGAGACGCTGGTCGAACTGGGTGCCGATGTGCGCTGGGCGTCTTGCAACATCTTCAGCACGCAGGATTCGGCCGCCGCGGCGATAGCCGTTGGTCCCAAGGGCAGCCCGGAAAATCCTAAGGGAACGCCGGTATTTGCCTGGAAGGGTGAATCGCTGGAGGAATACTGGTGGTGTACCGATGAAATGTTGACCTGGCCCGATGGCGGTGGCCCCGATCAAATCGTGGACGACGGTGGCGATGCCACGTTGCTGTTGGTCAAGGGCGCGGAATACGAACGCGCGGGCAAAATCCCCGATTTCAATGCAGCGACGGAATCCACCGAATGGGGCGAGATCATCAGCCTGATGAAGAAGACATTCAAAGAAAACCCCAAGAAGTGGTCGGCCTTTGCCGAACGTTGCCGGGGTGTCAGCGAAGAAACCACGACCGGCGTGCACCGTTTGTACGAAATGCAGAAGGCTGGACAGTTGCCGTTTCCCGCCATCAACGTCAACGATTCGGTGACCAAGAGCAAGTTCGACAATCTGTACGGATGTCGCCATTCGTTGGTCGATGGTTTGAACCGCGCGGCCGATGTCATGATGGCGGGCAAGGTCGCCCTGGTCTTTGGATACGGGGACGTGGGTAAGGGATGTGCCCAGTCCTTGCGGGGGCAGGGGTGCCGTGTGCTGGTGACAGAAATTGACCCCATTTGCGCGCTTCAGGCTGTGATGGAGGGCTACCAGGTTGTGCGGCTAGATGATGTGGTGGGATCAGCCGACATCTTCATTACCGCGACCGGCAACAAGGACATC
>JAYUUT010000240.1:0-47361 GCA_043754455.1 Myxococcales bacterium | reverse complement strand
CGATGATGTTCGATGACCTCGGCCCTGGCCGAACGACACCATCATCGTTCGAAAGCGACCGGCTTCGGGAGGGGATGACGGGGGTGCTGCTGACTCGGGCAGGGTCGCTTCCGGCGAGGTGTTCGTCGGGCGCGCTTCGGGGACAGCTGCAATTCCCATAAGGGTCCCCTGGGGGGTCATCCGCCTCTCCGGGGTAGACGATGGCGCGGGTGACGGGGTGGGCTTGCGTCCCTGCAGTTCCAGAAAACTGTGCAGCTTCGCGGATGGAATCTGGCGCAGAGGTTGGGCTGTCGGTAGGAGTCCGGCAGGGGGGGCGATGGGCTTGGGTGTGTCCGGCCCCGACGCGAACGTGGCCACGGGGCGAGCAATCTCTGTTCGCGAAGGCCCCTTTCTCCCCGGGGGCTGGACAACGAATCCCCCCCTTTGATCGATGGTATCGAAACCCAGAATTGTCGGTTGCGCCGATGGCACGATCAGACGGTCGACTGCTACGGGGCGGGGCGTTCGCATCATCTCTTTGGGAACAATAACGGGCACTCCGGAAACCAAAGCCGCCCGATCGACGCCTGCGGCGCGGGGTCTGCCTTGGCTGTCGAACCCCGAAAGATCAACGACGATCGCAGACCCTGCGCGACTGACAAGCGTTGGCGTGACCCGATGACGATCCCGAGGTGTACGGCGTTCGGGAGTGGGAGCAACCGCCGCCGGCGGCTCAGCAAGTGCGGGGTATTCGCCTGATTTGGCCTGTTCCCGCAGTCTGTGTGCAACGGCCGCGAGACTGTGGTCGTCATTCGGTGGCGTTACGGCGCTGGGACGTGGTGCCACGGGTTCGTTATGCAATGACCATCGGATGGTGGAAGGGGTGCGCGTTGTCGCGGTCAGGGGACGTGCTGACAACTCTTGTGCGGGAAGTGCAGAGGCCAGGGCAAGCCAAAACGACTCGATGGTTGCAAAGCGGGCTAATGGATCCAGGGCCCAGGCCCGATTAAGCACTTCGAGAAGCGCCACGGGGAGCTGAACGGCGGATCCGCGATGGGTCGATTGGATCGGTGTCATTCCGACCACGTGGGCCGCGCGCAATTCGGTGCCGGAGTCGGCCTTCCACGCAGGCTCGCCGGTCATTAGTTCGTACACCAAAGATGCGAAAGCGAAAATATCTGAGGCGGCGTTCCCGGGCGCACCATCAAGCTGCTCAGGGGCTAGGTAAGACGAAAAGAAATCGACGCCGGCAGCCGTAGGGCCTAGGCCAAAATCCACCAGCTTGACCTGTGGGACGGCTCCTGGTCTTTCCAGAAAGAAGATGTTTTCGGGCCGCAAGTCGCGGTGAAAAATCCCATGACCGTGTGCCGATCGAAGGGCGTCCACCACTTGCAGCAGGATCAGCCGGGCGCGCTCCCAAACGAGGCGTCCCCCGGCGCGCAACAACCGCCGCACCGTCGTACCTTCGATATATTCGGACGCGATCAACAACTGGTTGTCGTCGGCCCGTCGCGCCCAAAGAACCTCGCCCAGGTTTTCGTGACCCATTCCCCCGATGGTCAACGATTCGTCGATCAACCGGTCCAGGCTGTCGTCATCGATGCCAGTTGTCACGATCTTGCGCAGAGCGAAAGGTCGCTTGGTTTTCAGGTCGTGGGCGAGGAACACGCCGGCCTGCTGGATTCCTCCTAACCGACATAGCAACGCGTGTGCAGGGGGCGCACCTGCCCCCGTCTCGCACAGCCCTCTCATGTAGGGCGTCATGCCCTCCGGTGCGTTGTTCATTGTTGCGCGGGAACTTACACCCTTAGCGTCCCGGGCGCAGCTCAGGTTTCAAAGGGCCCAGGCTCTCGCCCAGACGCGCCGAGCTAGCGGTATGAGTCTGTAAACAGGCTAGCCCTGTTTTTCACTGTGATCTTTGCCGTCGAACCTCAATGTCTTCTGCTTTGACTCCACGATGGTGCGGAGGTTAACCGGGCGGTGCCACAGGCGTTCTAACGCGGACAGGGTCGCCTTGGCGTGATCCTCGTGCAGATCCACGCCGTCGTGCCGGTGAGCAATCAGCAATTCACCGCGATTGTCGTGATTTGCGTCTTCGACCTGAATGAAGGGCTCCCCGAAGTTCGTTAGCTGGGAAAGAAGCTTGCTCTTCACCTTCTTGAATTCCCGTGAGTCGATCTCGTAATCGCCACTGCGATCATTCATGGAAAACGAAAAGAACTGATGTTCACGGCAGAAATCTTCGGTGAAAAACTCATCTAAGAAGGTGATGTCGTTGTACAGCTTCCGAACTTCGAAGATCTTCTGTGCGCCGAGGCCCAGACGTTTATCCCAGTTGCGGCGGGCGTCGTAATCGTCGCAGTCATTCCAGTCCTTACCAAAACGGCCCTTGTCCCAGCGTTCTTCTACGTACCTAAGCAATGAAATGCCAACCTTGTAGGGGTTGAACTGCCCCGGTGCTGCCGCAAGAACCCCTGCGTTGTGATCCGCATAGTCAATGATCTCGTCGGCCTTAAGGGCCTTTTGGGTCATGATCTTGCTGTGCCAGTATGACGCCCACCCCTCGTTGAGGATCTTGGTCTGCCGCTGCGGCGCGAAGTAGTAGGCCTCGTCGCGAATAATGTCCAAAATGTCGCGCTCCCAGTTCTCTAGGGGTGCGTGCTGCAACAGAAACATCAATACGTCGCGGGCGGGTTCGTTGGGGATCCGGCGCGGTTTGTCACGTTCGCGTTCCATCTTCTTCCGCTGTTCTTCCATGAACTTAGGCGGGTTGATATACGAATCCATATAGTCCTTGGCACGAAGCCGGGGGACCTCTTGTGTGGGAACATCCCCCCCTTCGGGGATCTCTGGCGCGTGGCGCACGATGAACGGCGACAAAGGATCGATCAGATTTTCCAAACACAAACACGCATCGATAAATGACTCGACCTTGTCTTGCCCGAATCGTTCCATATGACGTCGCACGCGGGTTGCGTGGTTCGCCATCGTGTCGATCATTTTTCGATTGGTCTTGGAAAAGTAATAGTTGTTCTTAAAGAAATCCACATGACCCAACACATGCGCCATCACCATCTTCTGATCCACCAGCGAGTTACCTTCTAGGAGGTAGGCGTATCCGGGGTTGTTGTTGATGACCATTTCGTAGATATGGGACAGACCATACACATGGCTTTTGGTCAGCTGTTCAAAATCCATGCCGAACCGCCAGTGGGGGTAGCGGACGGGAAACCCACCAAACGCCGCCACCTCCTGCATGCGCTTGTAGTCCAGGACCTCAAATGACGTGTCCCAGAAATCCAGGCCATAGCCCTTGCCATAACCTTCGATCTCGCGCTGGATTTCTTGCAGATATGGCGGTAGTCCGGGCACGGGAGGCTCCTGTTACTTCCCGTTACTCAGGAAGGTCCGGATGGCATCCATAATGCCTTCCTTGTTCTTAATCTCGGCGGACACTACGACGTTGCTTGACTCGAATCGTTCATTCACATCTTTGAGAAACTGTCCTGAACCATAGGGACTTTCGACCTGCCCGTAACAGAACATGTTCACCTTGGGCAGAATTTCTGTCTTTAGAATATCGATACACAATGTCGTGTCGTCGACGGACCAATTGTCGCCATCCGAAAAGTGAAACGGATAGATGTTCCATTCAGACGGTGGGAACTCGTCCGCTATCATTTTGGCACACAGTTTGTACGCCGATGAGATCATGGTCCCACCCGATTCTCGCGTGCGGAAGAACGTGTCACGGTCCACTTCTTTTGCGACGGCATCGTGAATGATGAACCGCGTTTGCAGTCCCTTGTATTGCGACCGAAGCCACGTGTCGATCCAAAATGACGTTATCCTAACGATCTCCTTTTGTTCGTCGCCCATGGACCCAGATACGTCCATAATGAAAATCATCACGGCACTGGACTGGGGCAGGGGGTTGGTCTTCCAGGATCGGTACCGCTTGTCCTCGCGAATCGGCACGATGATTGGATTCTTCGGGTCGTAGTGCCCATTCATGATTTCCCGCTGCAACGCTTGGCGGAAGGTTCTTTTGAAATGACGTAGCGATTCGGGCCCGGTCCGTCGGATTCCGACGTACCGACCGCGTTCGGTGATAAGCCGCTCTTTCCCCTTAGGTTCTATACGAGGCAGCTTCAGCTCTTCTCCGAGGATCTGCGCCAGTTCATCCAGGGACAAATCCACTTCCAGAGCGTGCTGACCAGCGTCCTTTCCGGCTTTCCCGCTGCCATCTTCGTCGCCGGGTTGGCCCTTGCCGATAGCGTCACCGACCTGCCCCTTGCCCTGCCCCACGCCCCCTTGTCCCTGATCCCCAAAGCGAAATCGTGGGATCTGGATTTGCGGCAACGGAATCGACACCCGATCTTTTCCCTTACGACCGATCAGTTCGCCGTTAGAAATGTACTTCTTCAGATTCTGTTTAATCTTGCCGCGCACAATGTCGCGAAACCGGCTGTGGTCGGGGTCGATGCGCAGCGACATGTCAGATCACCAGATCCATAAATCTCTGCGAAGTTGGGTCATAGACCCCCAGGCGCCGCCCGGACCTCCGTGACGACACCGCCTGTTCCAAAAGGCCCAAGGCCCGGGTTAACACCGCCATGGGATCTTCCGTCTCCAGGTCAGCCATCAGCTTGATAAGCAGCTGAGCGGCGGTTCCGTTGACTTCGACTGTGACGGGGGCGACGCGGGGATCCATGGGCATCAACCCTTGGCGTCGCCCCGGGCAAAGATGGACGCAACGAAGTTCAGCACATCCGTGGCTGACACTTCGTCGTAGCCGAAATAGCGGATGAGCCGTTGTTTGACCACGTCGATTTTCTCCTGGGTTTCGCGATCGACCACCGCCGAGACCAAACTTGTTAGCTTGATCGAATCCTTCTGATCCTCGAACAATTTCAATTCCAATGCCTTTTGAAGGCGTTCATTGGCTCGGAAGTCGAACTGCCGCCCTTCTACCGCCAAGGCGCCGATGTAGTTCATGATCTCGCGACGGAAATCATCCTTGCGGCTATCTGGCACATCGATCTTTTCTTCGATCGCGCGCATCAAACGTTCGTCGGGCTCTTCGTCTTGGCCGGTATATTTGTTCTTCACCCGTTCGCGCTGCGTGTAGGCCTTGATATTGTCGATGTAGTTGCCGCACAACTTTGCGATCGCCTCTTCATCGGCGGAAATGGCCCGCTGAACCTCGTTTTTAACGATGTCCTCGTATTCCTGCTTCACCAGCCCCAGTAAGTTCGAAAAATGTTTTCGCTGATCTTCATTGGTAATGAGGGAATGATTGCGCAGTCCTGATTCCAGTTCATTTAGGACCATGAACGGGTTCACACCGCCTTCACCCCGATCATTGACCAGCGCGTTCGATATCTTGTCCTGAACGTACCGTGGCGAAATGCCGTCCATGCCTTCGCGGGTGGATTCCTTGCGCAGTTCCTTGATGTTATCCTGGGTGAAGCCAGGCAAGGTTTTGCCATCGTACAGCTTCATCTTTTGGACCAACGTCAGATTGTGTTTCTTCGGATCCTCTAGTCGGGTTAAGACCGCCCACATCGCGGCGACTTCTAGCGTGTGTGGGGCGATGTGTTTGCCGCGAACCTTGGCTGCGTTGTAGTCTTTTTCGTAGATCTTCCGTTCTTCGGTCACACGCGTGATGTACGGAATGTCGATCTTGACGGTTCGATCCCGCAAAGCTTCCATGAACTCGTTCGACAGGAGCTTCTTGTACTCGGCCTCGTTCGTATGCCCTAGGATCACTTCATCGATGTCGGTCTGGGCGAATTTTTTGGGCTTGATCTTGTGTTCTTGGGACGCCCCCAGCAGGTCGTACAAGAAGGCGACGTCCAGCTTCAACACCTCGATGAACTCGATGACGCCCCGGTTGGCAATATTGAATTCGCCGTCGAAATTGAAAGCACGTGGATCGCTGTCCGAACCAAATTCTGCAATTTTTCGATAATTGATGTCGCCCGTTAGTTCGGTCGAATCCTGGTTTTTTTCGTCTTTGGGTTGGAAGGTGCCGATGCCAATCCGATCCTGCTCTGACAGCACGATCCGCCGCACGCGGATGTGATTGGCCACGACCTTTGACCAATCCCCTTTGTAGTGCCCGAGCAGTTCACGGAAAATCAGCCGACAGGCGGGATCCAGATCGCCTTCAACGTGAACGGATTTTTCTGTTGCGGTATTGAAGCCCAGATCCACCAAAGCCTTTTCTCGCCATTCAAGCGGAATTAGCCGCAAGGGTTCCTCGTGCATGGGGCATTTGAACACCTCGTGGCCGCCCGAAATTTTCTGGAGGTCTGGGGGCAACACCCATTCAAAGGTGTAAAGCGCTCCTTCCGCCGTTCGCGAATATTCTTCGAGCCCACGTTTGATCAGCCGTGCAATGGTCGATTTCGAACTGCCAACGGGACCGTGTAACAAAATCACACGTTTTTCAGTGCCATAGCGTTCCGCAGCACTTTTTAAGACGCTGACGAGCCGCATAAGCGGAATATCGAGCCCGTACACGGCGTCCCGGCCACCATGACGTTCGTCCTTGAAGAAGTTGTACCGGACTAGCCGCTTCTTGTTGTCGAGGTATTCTTCCTGCCCATACGACAAGATCATGTCGTAAACGCGTTTGAACGCTGAACGGGCGACAGCAGGGGTCTTTCGCACCACCTGCAAATATTCCTCGAACGTGCCGGTCCAATTGAGTTCGGCGAACTCCTTGACGTTGTGGAGCGATCCAAGCTTTTCTACGAGGGAGGTGGCGGGCATCTGGGCTCCTCAAGTGACGGACGTCGCCGCAGGGATCGCAGCGCCGCTGGGGATCAGGACAAAGGCTGTGGTTAGTTTACCATGCGCGATCCGCGAAGGCGCGATCCCCGCAAGGTAATCGTCAACGATTCGGGGGCGCCAACGGTTTTCCCCCCCGCTGGAATTTTACCACTGCCGCCTCGTGTTCCGCCCGGGTCGCCGAGAACTGGTGGGTGCCGTCGTTCCGGGCGACGAAAAACAGGTACGGTGTGCCATCGGGCCTGACCACCGCCGAAAGCGCGGCCTTGCCGGGATTGGCAATGGGGCCTGGCGGCAGGCCTTCGTGGGTGTAGGTGCTGTAGGGGTTGTCGCCGTCGTCCAAGTGTATACGACGGATGCGGTCGGTGAACTGCGCACATGCAGCCGATGTTTTCCCCAAAAATAGGGGCGCCACCTTGCACCCATATACAATCGTTGGGTCGGTTTCTAAACGTTTGGGCTGAAAAGTTGGTTTGTACAGCCGGTTCAAGAAAACCTGGGCAATCCGAGGGCGTTCTTCTGGTTGACCGGTTTCTTTCTCTACAATTGACGCCAAGATCACGATTTCTCGATCACCAAATCCCACTGTCTTGCGCAGGCGTTCGAAACCCGATGGATTTGTCGCCCGCAGGTCGTCGAACACCAACCGGTGGCGCCGCACAAGGGGAAGGATGGCCTTGTCCGCCGGCGTGCCCCGCCGCATACGGTAAGTGTCCGGGTAAAGGTAGCCCTCTAGGCTGGCGCCATGAATGTCAAGCGACCGCGCGAATTCGGCATTGGTGACCTGGGCCAAGAACGCCGCCTTCGGGGTGATCCCCGCTTGATCGAACAGTTCCGCCACCTCAATGAGGTTCTTGCCTTCGGGGATTGTGACGGCGACTAAGTCGTCGGCGACGCCCTTGATCAGCAGGTCAACCAAGGCCTTGGGAGTCTGAGGTGCAGTGATCTTGTACTTCCCAGGACGGATGCGGGCCGCCGCCCCGCGCTGGGCGACATAAAGTCGAAAGAATGTGGGCCTTTCGATAAGCCCGGCCTCGGCCAACCGCGCCGCCACGTCGCGGGCCGCGGCCCCTTTTTGTATTTCAAGCGTAACGACCCCTGAGGCAAGGCCCGCAATGCGATCGGGGAATGTGTAGGCCTGCCAAGCGGCGATTCCCGCGCCCCCAAGTCCGGTTGCGGCGGTTGTCAAGAACACCAACAAGGCCTTTTTCATCGGTGTCACGGAGTCCGGCCCCCTGAGGCTAAAGCTGGGGCTTCTTTTTGGGCGTCCAACCAGCGTTGCAGGATGACGGCAGCCGCGAGCTTGTCGATGACTTCTTTTCGTCGAGCCCTAGATACGTTGGCAGTCAACAAGATCTGTTCCGCTTCGACTGTGGAAAACCGTTCGTCGACCAAATCCACCGGCACATGCAGCGTGGTGCGCAGTTTGTCTGCGAAAGTGCGCGCCCGGCGGGCGGCATCGCCGTTTTCGCCGTCTAGGTTGATGGGGAGCCCCAGCACGATTCGATTTGCATCGAGCTTGATCAGAAGCTGGGCGATGGCGTCCATGTCCCGGTGGCCTCCATGCCGATCGACGGTCCCATGCGGCTGCGCGGTCAGGCCCAGACCGTCAGAAACGGCCACGCCAATGCGTTTTGTTCCAAGATCAAGGCCGAGCACGCGTGACATCGCGGGGAAGTCTGGCCACAATAACCCGGATTCGGCCTTCGGGTGCGAAAACCCGGGGCGGTCGCCGCGATCCGGGGGTAAAACTGTTGGATGTCCGACGCACCGAAGCCTCCCGCAGGATCGCAGATTCATATCGAGCTGGACGAAACGACAGCCCAGGGTGCCTATTGCAACTTGGTCCTGCTCAACCATTCGGACAGTGAGTTCGTGCTTGATTTCGCCTTCCTGCAGCCCGGGGCGCCGCAGGCACGCGTGCGTGCCCGGATCTTGTCGTCGCCTCGTCACACGAAAAGGCTGCTGCGGGCACTGGAAACCAATATTAAACGCTATGAAGAACGATTCGGTCGGATCGAAGACCTTGATCCTCCTCCTGATCCATCATCAATGAGCTGACCCCCTCATGTGGCAAGCTGAAAGGCGAACATGAACAATCCCGGAGGTCTACCGCTCGTCGCTCCCCGGGTTAGCCCCGCTTTGGACCCGCGTTTTTCGCCGGCCGTGCTGGTCAACCGTGCATATCGCGCCTTGGTTGCCGCTTCGGCCGGGGCACGACCCTTGGGGTTGGCGCTTGAGCAGGCAGACGGTTCGACCTTTCATTTCCATACCGACGTTCTGCCGGTGGATCACCCGCAAGCCGCAGCCACTTTGCCTTATTTTGAACGCTATCTGAAGTTCCTCTTGTGGTCGCGCGGAGGCTACCGATTGCAAGTGCAAGGTTCGGACGAGCTGGCCGACGCGCTAGGGGCCCATTTTCGTGATACCCCCACCGGTCGTTTCGATTCGAAGATCATCGGCGAACGTATCTTCGACAATCCGATAAAGGTCGTGGCGGTGAAACACCTTCCCTCGGCACGCGCCAGCACCACGCCGCTGGGCAGGCACCTAGATGGTTGCCGCATAGGATTTGATTTGGGCGGCAGCGATCGGAAAGTCGCGGCTGTCATCGATGGAAAGGTGGTGTTCAGCGAAGAAACCGTCTGGGATCCCTATCCCCAGGCTGATCCCCAATACCACTATGACGGCGTGGTGGAATCGCTGCGCAAGGCGGCTGCGCATCTACCGCGGGTGGACGCGATAGGTGGCAGTGCGGCCGGGGTTTACGTCAACAACCGGGTCAAGGTGGCGTCGCTGTTTCGTGGGGTGTCTGCGGATTTGTTCGAACGGCGGGTGCGTAACATGTTTCTTGACCTTCGCCGCGAGTGGAACAACGTTCCGTTTGATGTGGTTAACGATGGCGAGGTCACCGCGCTTGCGGGTTCGCTGGCCTTGGGCGACAACGGCGTTCTAGGAATTGCGCTTGGTACAAGTACGGCAGCGGGTTATGTGACGCCTCAGGGCGACATCACTTCCTGGTTAAACGAATTGGCTTTTGTGCCCATCGACTACCACCCGGAGGCCCCCGTCGACGAATGGTCACAGGATCGGGGCTGTGGAGTCCAATACTTGTCTCAACAGGCCGTGGGACGTCTGCTTGTGCCTGCGGGCATCCGAAGTGATGCCGATCTGTCGCTGCCCGAAAAGCTAAAACAGGTGCAATCGCTGATGCAGGCGGGCGATGATCGAGCGCGCCGCATCTACCAAACATTGGGCGTATACCTAGGTTACGCACTGGCTCAGTTTGCCGAGTTCTACGATTTCAAACACGTTTTGGTTTTGGGGAGGGTGACATCCGGTCCCGGCGGCGACCTGATGATCGAGGTCGCGCGTGACGTACTACAGACGGAATTTCCGGAGCTTGCCGCGCGTGTCAACTTCCACGTGCCGGACGAGAAGGACAAGCGGCATGGCCAAGCCATCGCAGCCGCCAGCCTGCCGAGGTTGGACCCGAGGGTTTAGGCGTGGGTTAGGCCACCGCACCTTGCAAGGCGGTCAAGGTCCCGTGACGCGTGTCCAGTTCAGCCATCGTGCCGAAGGGTAGGGCCACGTTTCGCGCCGCGTGACCTATGGGGGCGTTAAACACCACCGGGATGGCTAAGCGACCGAGTCGCTCTTCAAGAATTTCATTGACCGGAGGTGATGTGAGTTTCGAATCATCGCGCTCCTTGCAGTCGAGGAAATCACCGACGACCACAGCCGCAACGGTGTTAAAGACGCCTGCGAGATCAAGATGAGTCAACAGGCGATCGACGCGGTAGGGGCGTTCGCCAATATCTTCGATCACAAGGATTGCGCCACTGAGATCAGGCAGGAACGGCGTGCCCAGTAAACGCGAAAACACTTCAAGGTTGCCACCCATAAGCGGCCCATGCACCCGGCCTGGTATTAGGGATTCTAGGCCATCCACCAACAGGCCGCCGTCAGGTTTTTGCAGCAGGCCCGTGAGGGCATTAAAGTCGTTTTTGGGCAGCCGAGGCAACTGGGTGACGACAGGGCCGTGAATGGCGGCGACCCCGGCCCGGGCGGCGTATGCCAGTAAGGCGGTCCCATCGGAAAACCCTACCAGGGGCTTCGGGTTCTTCCGTAACAGATCGGGGTTCAAGAAGGGCAAGATTCGGAGCAGGCCGTACCCGCCCCGCGCCATAATAATTGCCCGCGCCTTCGGATCTGCGATGGCTTCTGTCAAATCTTGGGCGCGGTGTTCATCTGAACCCGCCAGATAGCCTGTTGACTGAAACAGCGTCGCGGGGTCGTAGATGGTCTTGTAGTGAACCTGCAAAAGCCGAATGCCGGCTTCGAATTCCTCCTGGGGCACGGGACCTGAAGGTGCAACAACGCGGATGGTGTCCCCCGGGTTTAGACGGGGAGGACGAATCAAGGTTGGGCTGGTCACCGTTTCTTCTTCTTCTTTTTTTTGTCCCCGGTGTCCGTAGGGCTGCTGGATTCGAAGGGTTCACTCGATTCAAATGTGACCACTTCGGGGACGCCACCTGTGTCGGCGGGGACTTCCTCGGCCTGTACGATCCCTTGTATTTCGATGCCAGCGTCGGCGGCATCGGTGGATTCGACGGATCGTGTCACGCGCGCGAATTGGCGCTGCGTCGTGCTGCCAACTTCGATGGTGGTGCCGACGGGCAACGGGGCCGCCAAGACCAGAAACCAGCACCCCGGGCGATCTGGGACCGGGCGCACGACCTCGGCGCGGCCAATAAGAACCCCGGCATAGTGGACGTCAGCGGGCGCGTTCATGGCGCCATCATAACGGTGACAGGCCCTACCGTTTCAATAAAAGCAATGCGGTGACGACCACAACGATCGCCACGGAGACGATGACAATTGGGCCCTTGCGGGACGAGGCATCCGGGACTGCAATGTCCAGGTCAGCCGACGATGCCGTCCGCGTGGCCGATCCCGCGGGGCGTGCGACGGCAGAAGCGGCCACCGCACGAAGGGCGGAGGGGGCTACCTGGGATTCGGACCGACGCGCCAGTTCGACCATGACGATCTGGTATCTCTGGTTGGTGAAAAAGGTCTGCAACTTGGCGAGGACCTCTTCATAGCGCCCTTTATCGATGGGGAATTCGGCGCCCTTGAATCGGTCGGCAAACAGTGTCGCCATATGAGAGAAAGTTCGCATTTCGGCCTTTTTATCCACCGTGTTCACGGATCCCGCACTAAGGGTCGCGCCCCCGCCCTCGGGCGCGAGGCGGATGTGTTGGAGGGCTTGCTTGCCGCCGCCCGTCGATTCGCCTTCGGGCGTCGAAAGCTCAAGGACGTACGATGCGGCCCCGCTGCCCTCCAGTTTCACCTTTGCGAACATCATCTTGAACATGTCCGCTAGCCCGATGGCTTGCGCTGCGAACACGGTGTGCCGGTTCTTCTCGTCTGCCACAAGACAATTATGCGGCCAGATGCCGTCGTTCGCCAATTCCTGATTGGTTTCGGGGCGGCCGGGGGCCCTTAGGGCTTTAGCTTCATCACCTGTGCGTGCCGATCCCGGGCGAACTGCTTCATCTGGGGGATACGGACAGCGATATCGCAGCTAAGGGCGGCTGAAAGCGGTGGCGGTACCCCCGCGGGTGAGGCCTTGTGTTCCATTAGATTGTACCTCATCGCCTCTTCGTCGACGAAGCTGGCCACCTTTTCCGGTGATAGGATGCCGCCCGGCTGCGACAGCCCGATCAATTTTTTCTCAAATTCGCTCTTAAATGCGGTCAAGAAGGCGTCTTTGTAGGTGCCCCATTGCTTCCACTGATTTGTGAACATCATCGTTCCTAGGTACAGGGATGACATGGGTGTGAACTGGGCCGCGCCGAACTCCCAGTCCATATCAAGAGGAGACAAAATCCATTTCCCTGTGTCCGGCAGCTTGTACAGCTGGAAGTTATGATACGTGTCGTCCCAGGCCGCCGACCAGTTGCGGATCGCCAGGTAGGTTGTGACCTCTTCGACATCGAAATATTTGGCGAAAAAGGCGCGGATGGCGGCGTTGCCTTGCATCCGTGCCGTCGCCAATTCCTCAAACATGCCAACTAGTTCGTCGTGCCCTTTCCATGTGTGCGTCTGACGTTCCCATGTGGCGGCGTATCGCTGCGCCTTCGTGAAATTGCACGATTCGACCAAGGGCCGGAAATCTGCGATTCCCCACGGGCCTTCGTCGCCATAGGCCCCTGAGTTTGCCTTGATGAGTTCACCTTTTGCCTGGCTCGGGGTTTTCGTAAAGTACCGTTTCAGCATGTCTTCGTCGGCATGCTCGATGTCCATCATGTAATGGTAGTAGCGGCCGTTGACGTAAACGCGCATGAACCGATTGATATTGGGGGAGGGAATGCCGGCCGTTGCGAATAGACGTGTCCCCACAGCCGGCTGCAGGCCAGGACAGCTTTGCAAAAGCTTGTTCAAATAAACAGTTCGCCGCCCTTCGAATGACTGGTACCGCGGCAGTTTCACGTTCCAGCTCAACGCTACAAGGGGAGCCTTGGGTAAGGCGGGCGCTTCAGCCCCCGGCCACGCGGGGCTTGTAATGGGGGCCCCGTTGGTTCGGTTCCAGCGGCTGCCCGCATAGCGGACGCGCGTGTCGAAGACCTGGCCCCCAGCGATGAAGGTTGCGGCAACGCGGGTGTCCCAGGTTGCATTGGGGACACAGCCGTACATGCCCTTGATCATTTCGGGGACCATCCCCGCCTGCACATGTTCGTACATGTTCGACCAGTCCTTGCGACTGATCAGGATCTGGTATGCCCCGGCCGGAACGTTGGGAGAACTTACCCAATAGGCAAAACTGTCCATGGGATCGCTTGGACGGGGCCCCACCAGTTCACGGGCTTTTCCCCGATCCGCGAAGACGCGGTAACGAACCACGCTGTTGGCGGGCTGGGCGGGAATTTGCGCTTCCCACCCGCCTGCGACGTTGGCCATCAACGCCAGCGGGGTGGGAGTTTTTTTCGCCGCATTGGGGTCTTCAATCCAATATTCGATGTCGGCGGACCGGACCGTGCCGCCCGAAAAGGTCACCGTTATCTGGACTTTGTCGGCCGGTGCGGCGGGCATCTCGGGTTTACCGACAGGTGCGACCGAAACACCCGAGACTGTCGGTAATAGTACCGCCGAAGCAATCGAATTGGGTCGGCCTGGGGTCGCCCCGTCGAGGGCAGAAGGCCCCCAGTTGGCGATTTCGCCTGAGGCCAAGTCAACGCTGACCCGTTCAAGCGACATACCCATATACCGATGCGTCTCGGATTTCCCGAATTTAGCGGCAACCCAGTCATCGCCCGCCCCTAAAGCGTCCGGTCCCATCGGCCACGGAAATTTCGATTTGTAGGCCACGGCATCGACGACTTGCCTATTAGCATCGCCCAAACGAATCACGCCCGATCCGTTGTCCAGTTGGCCCGTGTAGTCACCCAGAACCAGGGTGCCGTCAACGGCATACTTGGTGACTTCGAGAACTGCCTTTCGATTTTTTGCCACGACAATGAACTTGCCTGGCTGAATCTGGGTGCCAGCAGGAAACGTGAACATGACTTCCCCGGAAAGGGACCATCCTGCGAGCGAGATGGGTGTTTTGCCCCGGTTCGCCAGTTCAACGAATTCGTGATTGTCGTCCGCGGCGTTCTCGTCCACCGGGTGGTACATCAGTTCGTTGATGACGATGGGTGAAGAGGGCGGTGCTGTCGAGAGGGCCGCGCCGCCGTCTGTGCCAGCCCCCGGTGAAACCCCAGAGGCACCCCCTGCACTGCCCCCTGGAATACCGCCGGCTCCCGCCCCACCGATGGGCCGCTGGCCTTCGGCCCCGGTTCCTCCCGGCATTCCCCCCAGGGGTTTGCCACCCCCGAGGCGGTTTTGAGATCCTCCGCCCCCACTTCCGCTGCCTGCCGCGCCGTTTCCTAAGGCGCCGTCCCCAGCCTGACCCGCACAGCCGAGGGCCACGCAGGTGCAAAGGGTTGGAATGCTAAGAAACCTAAAGACAGTAAGCAAGGGGGCCTTTCTTGGGGGGCTTTGGATTCGCCCCATAGCTACCAATGCTTAACTATGGTCGAGTGGGAACCTCCTTCGGGGCTCATCGAAGACGACCCTGGCGCAAAGGCATAGCTGAAAACGAATATTCTCAATCCGCGACGGCCCTAGACGTCCACCGTTGGCACGACGCATAGTCCCGCGCTTCATTCTCCCGAAAACATTGCGGGACGCTTTTGTAGGAAGGCCTTCATGCCTTCTTTTTGATCGGCGGTGCTGAAGCTGGACGAGAATGCCGCTTCTTCAATTCCCAGGGCCGCCTGAAGCGGAAGATTCATCCCTTCATTGATCGCACGTTTGACAGCGGCTACCGCCAAAGGGGCGCGGCCCGCGATGGTTGTGCCTAGGGCGCGGGCCCGTGACATCAGATCGGGAGCGTCAACCACCTCATTAACAAGGCCCCAGGTTAAGGCCTGTTCGGCATCAATGAAGTCGCCCGTGTACAGCAACTGCCGGGCGCGTCCGATCCCGATCCGGCGGGGCAGGCGCTGGGTACCACCGAATCCGGGGGTGACGCCGACGCCGACTTCGGGCTGGCCAAAGCGCGATTTGCGTGTGGCAATAATGAAATCGCAAGCGAGGGCCAGTTCAAGGCCGCCACCTAAAGCGAACCCATCGACCGCAGCGATGATCGGGATGGGAAGACTTTCCATAATCGCGCTGAGCCTGTGACCTAGGGCCGCCAATCGCTGCGCCTCATCGGCGCCCATTGAGGCCATGGCAGCCAGGTCGGCCCCTGCGGCGAAAGCCTTGCCCCCTGCACCTGTCAAGATCACGCAGCGAACGCAAGGGGCGTTGCCACGGCGATCCAGCGCCCCCATCGAGGAAAAGGCCTGAGCGAGTTCTTGCAAACTGTGGGCATCGAGGGCGTTTAGAATCTGCGGGCGGTTGAGCGTCAGAACCCGGATCGGTGTCGCGTTATCGTCCAGCAAGGTCTGGGTGGCCATGACGGGACGCTATCAGACCGCGTGGTAGTTTGTCGGACGATGCCGATGGGTTGCCTTCCGATCTTTGCGCTGGGTCTTTTGATGTCGGCAACACCGCCCGCACCGCGTGCCTTTACCTTTGACGGCGATAAACTGGGGATGCCCCCCGCAGGCTGGACCTTTGCGCGTGGGGGCGAGGGCGCAATGGGGCGCTGGGTTGTCGTGGCGTCGTCTGACAAAGGGCGGGGCGGGGTGTTGACCCAGGCCGAACTTGAACCCAATAAGAACCGGTTCTTGCTGGCGTTGTCTAATACGCCGCCGCAGGCTGACGGCAGTTATGTGGTCCGCTGCAAGGCCATATCGGGGACCAAGGACCAGGATTGTGGTCTGATCTTCCGCGTCCAGGATGCCTCGAACTACTATCTGGTACGAATGGACGCCTTGGCTGCAAACATACGTCTGTACGCGGTCAAAAACGGCA
This sequence comes from Myxococcales bacterium, assembly GCA_043754455.1. Taxonomy (GTDB): domain Bacteria; phylum Myxococcota_A; class Polyangia; order Fen-1088; family Fen-1088; genus JAYUUT01. The sequence goes on along the minus strand of JAYUUT010000240.1, from coordinate 31,116 downwards.
CCCGTGCGCGGCTGGCCGAATTTCCGGGCACCATCAAACCCGGCGTTTGGCATGAACTGCGTGTTTACAACAAGGCCGATCGCATCGTGGCGTACTTCAACGATTTGGCCGTGATGGACGTTCATGATCGGACCCACACCAAGCCCGGCCGCGCAGGTTTGTGGACGAAATCCGACGCGCGGGTCGAGTTCGACGACTTCTCTGTTGGCGCATTTGTTGAGTACTGGGAAGAACAAGCCAAAGGGCGTGCAAAGTCATTGAAGCCGAAGAAGCGAGGACAGCGATTATGAGCGGGGGCAAGGGCAAGGGTTCGGATGCCGCACGGAAAAAGGGCACGTCCCGGGACGGCCAGCCCATCACACGGTTGTCGGAAAACCGAAAAGCGCGCCACCTATACACCATCGAAGAAACCTTCGAGGCTGGCCTCATGTTGGTGGGATCGGAGGTCAAGGCGATACGTGATGGCCAAGTGTCGTTGCTGGATTCGTATGCCAACATCGAAAAAGGGGAGGTGTGGCTGCAGCAAATGGATATTGGCAACTATCGTATGGCGCATGCCCGCAACCACGAGGCGCGTCGCCGACGAAAACTTCTGCTTCACAGCCGCGAGATCGAACGACTGGCGGTGAAGGTTCGGGAAAAGGGCTTTACGATTGTGCCGCTTGGCCTTTATGAAAAGGGCGGGCGGGTGAAGGTCGAACTGGCACTAGTTAGTGGCAAAGATCACCACGACCGTCGTGAAGACACCAAGAAACGCGAGGCAACGCGAGAAATTGACCGCGCGATGGCCTCAAGACGGCGATTCTAAGAGTAATTCTAAGGGCCCCCTGCAGAACTATCGTGCGTGGTGCAGCCGCCGTTGCGTAACGAAATGAACGATCAATGCGGCGGCGCTGGGGATCAGCAGCGGCATCAAGACCAGTGAATACCGTGGAATCCCTATCAGAAGCACGTACGTCGCTGCCACCGCCGCAGTCATGAGGGTTTCGGCAACTGGTGGACGCCTGGTTAGAACACCCCAAAGGCCCAGGAGACACAGCAGTGTCTGAAGGCCCAAGAGCCCCACTTTGGTGCCGATCGCCAGGGTGTGGCTGTCCCGTCGCAGGTCAGCAAACGACCGCCCTATTATGGTGTGACCCAGCGGCTCGGTTTGTGACCCTATGAAAAGGTGTACCAGTCGGTGCGTGAGGCATCGCCGTAAATACCGCATCGGGTTTGCTTTAATCAGGTCTACCCCTGCCCTCGATGCATTTTTCCCAGTGGCGCCGGGCTTCCCTGCGACAACGAATCCCGCTTCGGCACCAATCTGATTGGCCGTTCGGGTGCTGCTGTCCTCAACAGGTGGTTCCTGGGCGGCCCACCAAACCAGGTACCCGCTGGTGGCTTTGAGGGGTATGAATTCTCCAAAGAGGGAGAAATTTCTATACGTCCAGGGCGCTAGCATCAACACACCCACCGCAACGGCCACGAACGCGGTTCGCCACGCCACCCAGCCCTGGCGCGCAAGGGCGCCCGCAATCAGCAGGGCACCCCACATCCCGAACTCTGGTTTCACATAGGCGAGGCCGCCCCAACACAGGCCTACGACCCCTGCGCGCAACCACGAAAACCGTTCGCGAAGCTGTGCCATCAACAAGAAAAGCGTCGCCACCAGGAAAACCGCGACGGGCTCTGTGAAAAGCGAGGTCGAGAAAAAAATAAACGGCGGAAATACCGCGAAGATCCAAGCCGCCAGCCGAGCGGGACCCACGCCGAACCAACGCCGCGTGAGGTGAAACGCGATTGGCACGGTGCAGGCCGATATCAATGCCAGGCTCATGCGCGCGGCCAGCAAGGAAGGGCCGAAAACCCTTATGACCAGCGAAAGGAGGATAGGGAGACCTGGCATCCATGATGTCGTGGGGAGGCCATCGAGGGTATAGCCATGACCATCTGCAATAGCGTTCGCCGTCAGCCAGTAAAACAGATCATCGCTGTGCGGCGGCCTCGGAGGCACGACGGCAAGAAAAAGTGTCCGTGCCACGATGGCCGCCACAAAGGCGAAAAGCCAAGGCGGGGGGTGGCGGAGATTCGACATGAAGGGCAGACAGTATAGGAGGGCATAGCGAATTGCAGGACGGCCTGTCAGAAAGCCGGGTGAACCTCCCGATTCAGCGCACTAGAGTTTTGTAAGATGCCTGACGAATTTTTTTCTTTACATTGGGCGGATCGCAAAGTAATACAAGAATATATTTGCCGAAGAGCCAGGGTTTAATCCGCCGGAACGGTGCGACCAAGGACTTCGCCACACAGGAGGATCGTCAATGTTGGGGGCAAAAGTTTTTACAGCTACGAAGGCGCGAGATCGCGAGGATCTGGGCGAGGTTTGCACCCGCTGGCTGCGCGAAAATCCGCGCGCAAAGATTCTGGACAAAGTCGTGACGCAGAGCTCGGATCGTGAGTTTCACTGCCTGTCGATCACGATTTTTTACGAAATGACGGCCTGACCGGCTGAGTTCCACTTCGACGCGGTGACGTGCCATAATCAGGCCGCATGCGGTTTGGTTTTCTTCTCAGACGGCAGACGGCTGAAGCCTCGGGTATTGCGAAGGCTCTTGTCGACGAGCTAAGCGGCCTTGGTGTGTCGGCCGTTGTCACGGAGGAGGACGCATCTTCGGTGCCGGACGCCCGCGTCGTGACCGCTGCGTCGTTCGGTTTGTCCATTGACGTTTTGATCGTCCTTGGCGGCGACGGGACTTTTTTGCACGGAGCCAGCTTGGTTGCTGATCACGGCGTTCCGGTGCTGGGGATCAACCTGGGTAGCTTAGGTTTCATGACGCACTACTCGCTTGGCGAGGCCCGCGGTGCGGTCGTGGCTGCGGTCCAGGGACGGTTGCCCATCGAGGAGCGGATGCGCCTGCAGGTGGTCGTGCGGGCGCAGGGTCGTCAGACCGAGAGCCGATCGGCCTTGAACGAGGCGGTCATCACAAAGCGGGGATTGGCGCGCCTGGTAGATTTGCGGGCTGAGCTGGATGGCGAAGGGGCAACAGTTTACAAGGCGGACGGCCTCATTGTGTCCACCCCGACGGGATCGACGGCCTACAATTTGGCCGCTGGTGGGCCCATCCTGACCCCGGATCTGGAGGCCATGGTGCTGACGCCGATCTGTCCTCACACGCTGACCAACCGGCCGGTGGTCCTGCGGGCGGACACAAGGGTGGTGGTCACGACGGTGTCACCTAGTCCGGTTAGTGTGACCGTTGATGGCCAATGGAGCCGTGACATGAAGCCCGGTGACGCGGTCGAGGTCCGGCGGGCCGATCGGCCCTTACGTGCATTCCGCCCTGGCACCCCGTTTTTCTCACTGTTGCGACAAAAGCTGTCGTGGGGTGAACGCGAAGGGTGATCTTTTTTCTCGCATTGGGCAAGTAGGACGCAATCATACGGACGACGTGCCGATGACCGTTCCTACGGGAGGATTCCGCCATGCTGAGACTGCTTCGAGTGTCCGGGTTTGCGTTGATCGACGAGGTTGAACTGACGTTTGGCCCCGGCCTCACAGTGATTACCGGGGAGACCGGCGCGGGTAAAAGCATCCTGGTTGATGCCCTGGGGCTGTTGCGCGGGGGCCGGGCCTCCGCCGAGGTGATTCGCACGGGTCGTGATGAGGCGCAGGTTGAGGCGATTTTCGATGTGCCGCCGACCTGGGCCGTGCGGCGGCGGTTGGAAGCCGAGGGGCTTGATCTGTCAGAGGGGCTGGTGGTGCGACGCGTGGTAGCCCGAAATGGCCGCGGGCGTGTGCACCTAGCGGGCGCGTTGGGCACTGTGGGGGAGCTTCAGGCGAACGTCAGCGCCCTCGTGGACATCACCTCCCAGCACGATTCGCAATCCCTGATGGATCCTGACAGCCAGCTCGACATCCTGGATGCCTTCGCTGGCAACGAAGATCTGCGGACGCGGGCCCTGGCCGCCCATCAAACGGTGTTGGCGGCACGGGCCGAGTTGACAGCGTTTGAGGGTGATGCGCGATCGCGGGCCGAACGGGAGGATTTCCTGCGCTACCAGCTGCGCGAGCTGGAAGAAGCCAGGTTGCAGCCTGGGGAAGATGTGTCCCTGAAGGCCGAGCGAGAAAAGGCCAAGGGGGCGGAAAAATTCCTGGCAGCGGCCAGCCGAGGCGAGGATCTTTTGTTCACCGGTGAGTCTGCGGCGGCCGGTCTCGCCGGATCCGCGGCGCGCGAGCTAGGACCTTTGGTAGCCCTGGACCCGGCGCTGGGGCCTCTGGTCGAGCGAATTCGAAACGCGCAAGTGGAGCTGGAAGATGTAGGGAGGGAACTGGGGCGTTACGGTTCGGGCATCAGGGTGGAGCCAGGGCGCCTGGAAGAAATCGAAGAGCGGCTGTTTCTGGTCGGGCGTCTTTTGCGCAAACACGGGGGTACGGTGGAGGCGGCTCTGGGCAGACAAGCGGAGCTTGAGCGGGAACTGGCCGATCTGGGGGCGTTCGAGGACACGCTGGCGTCACGGCGGGCCGCGGTCGCCGCCGCGCAATCGTCATTGCTCGAAGCGGCTGCGGCGCTGACCGAACGGCGGCGAAAAGCGGGAAAACAACTGGGTAAAAAAGTAGACGAAACCCTGCAAGAACTGGGGTTTCCTGATGCCCATGTTCGGGTTGCCATGGAACTGCGGCTCGAGCCGGGTGCCACTGGGTGCGATAAGATCACGTTTTTGTTTGCGCCCAACCCCGGCGAAGAACCGCGGGCTTTGGGGCGGATCGCTTCGGGGGGCGAACTTTCGCGGGTGATGTTGGCGGTTAAACGGGCGTTGGCGCGGGCGGACCAAGCCCTTCTTTACGTTTTCGACGAAATCGATTCAGGCGTCGGGGGTGCTACGGGCGAGGTGATGGGGCGTAAACTGAAGGCCATTGCTGGCGAACGGCAGGTCCTGGTGGTGACCCACCTGGCCCAGATTGCAGCCTTTGCCGATCAGCACATCCGGGTGGCCAAAGAAGCAACGAAGTCACGCACCACGGTGCGGATCGAGTCCCTCGATGAGACCCAAAGGGCGCAAGAGCTGACGCGGATGCTGGGCGGTGCGCAGCCATCCAAGCATGCTGCGGCCCACGCTGACGAAATGTTACGGCGGGCCCGCGCGGGGCAAAGTGGCGAGTCGCCCGCGAGATCCGTATGATGGCTTTTCCCCGCAAACGTCGGTAGTTCAACGCAGTGGCCAAATCTCTCCAACCCCGCAGGCGAAAACGCCGATCCGCCGAGTTCCGCAATTCCTTGCGCCTCGGGCTGTTCTTGTCCGTCTTGACCGGTGTCAATGTCTACGTTTTCTTTTTCCGTGACAGCACCTCGATTCGAAAGGTCTTGCAGCCGGCGTCGACAGCAAAGGTGCTGGTAGAGGAAAAAAAGAAAGTGCTGGCCGCTCCCGAGCTGGGTGGCAAGGGGGGATCTGCCAAACCCGTGGTGGTGTCTCAAGTGATTGGGGATCCCACCGTGATTCCAGGGACGGCGGATCTTCGGCAGGTCGAGGGTAAGTTCGGGCCTAACGACACGCTGGGCACTGTTCTTTCCCGCGAAGGCTTAGGCGAATCGGCGGGAAATCTGGTAAAGGGCCTGTCGCGGTTGGTTGATCCGAGGACCATTCAGGCGGGTGATGGCTATGTCGCTTCGTTCAACCCCGAGGGGGCCCCCGTGGGGTTCGAATACGCGCCGACGCCGGTTACGCGTTATGTGCTGACCCGGTCTGGTGACGGTGCCTGGCGGGGACGGAAGGAGGAAAAGGCGCTAGAGACCCGGGTTCAGGACGCTTCGGGGGTTATCGAATCGTCACTTTACGAGTCAATCCAGAAATCAGGTGAAACCGGGGCGCTGGTGAGTTTGCTGGTGGATCTATTCGCGTGGGACATCAATTTCTATATCGACACGCATCCCAGGGATCAGTGGAAGGTTGTTGTTGAGAAACATTTTCTCGGTGGTGTGTTTTATAAGTACGGCAACGTGCTCGCAGCCGAATACAGCGGCATCGTGGGGACGTTTCGGGCATTCCACTACGCGTCGGGGAAGGCGCCGGGGCGGTATTTCGATGACAAGGGCCATGCCATCGCCAAGACACTGCTGAAAACGCCGCTGCGTTTTGTCCGCATCTCTTCGAAATTCGACAAGAAGCGGTTTCATCCGATTCTTCACCGGGAAAAGGCGCATTTGGGTGTGGATTATGCGGCCCCGGTGGGCACGCCGGTCTGGGCGTCGGCGGGCGGAAAGGTTGTCGAGTGCGCGATGAAGCCTGGATCGGGGAACACAGTGGTCCTTAACCACGGTGGTGGTTATGCGACGCGGTACTACCATCTGTCGCGGTTCGCAGGCGGACTGAAGGCGGGAAAGACCGTCAAACAAAAGGAAGTTATTGGCTACGTGGGGACCACGGGCTTGTCTACAGGGCCACATCTGCATTTTTCCTTGACCCAGGGCGGGGTGTTTGTCGATCCGTCCAAGGTTCCGATGACCCGTGAGGCGCCTGTGGCCGACAAGGCCGCGTTCGTCGCGGCCATTCGGCCCTACCTTTCGACCTTCAAATCTCTGTCATCGGTCCTAGCGGCCAAGAAGTAGCGGGGCGCTATACTCGCGCCCATGCTGCGCGTGCTGTTGGGAATCATCAAAGGTGGTGTCATCGGGGCCGTTGTCGGATTTGGGGCCACCCGATTGGGTTTTGGGTCTGGTGGATCGTCCTTTTTGGTCTATGGCTTGGTCGGTGTGTTGGTTGGTCTGATTTGTGGGCAGGCGATCTGGAGGCAGGACACCGCCTGGACGCCGATACTCAAGGGTGTATTTGGGGCGGGCATAGCGATGGGCCTAAACTGGGTGGCTCATAAGGCCCTAGGAGGGCTACCGTTGCCCGTGACTCTGCCACCAGAGCTGGCAGCCCCCAACGCCCGGTTGGTCGATGTTCCCGTAGCGCTTGCCCCAGCCATCGGGATTCTTTATGGCGTTTTTGTCGAAGTGGATGATGGCGGGGCCCGCAAAGAAGACGCAAAGGCGGCCTGATCCCAGATTACCAACGGGGGCTATTTCAAGGGGGTGGTGACGGGGGAAATGGCTGCGTCCGCGGTCTTGCCGTTGTCGGGATCGTCAAAAGCGCCCAATTCGGCGAGAACCTCTTCTTCTTGGGGCGGGGTCGGGGCCGGTGGGGTGGCCGCCGCCAACGTGCCGCGGGCCTCTGCCCGGCGAGAGCGGAAGAAGATGACCTCTTCGGCGAGGCCAAGGCCAATGTACGCAAGCGACAGGAAGAGGAAGATAAAGGCCTTTTCAAAGCCCGCAAGGACGATAGAGGCCGATGCGCCTCCCAAAAGTAGGATGACGCCCATGGTGCGGCCGCTTAAGCGTAGATCCTTAAATGATCGAAAACGCACCCGCGATACCATCAAGAACGATAGCAACAACACGAGTACGGCGGTCCCACCTTCGGTCAAAAGGCGCAACTGCCCGGCGTTGTGTGTGACGATGACCATGAACACGACCACACTGGAGGCCACGGGAATGGAAAGCCCGACCGTGAATTTTCCAGGGCGTTTGTAGCCCGCAGCTTCGTCCCGGCGCGACAGGACGTTGAATCTTGCCAGTCGAAGGGCGCCGGCGCATACGAACAAGCCTGCGACAAAGATCCCAAGCCGTCCGAAGCTGGTCAGCCCCCATTTGTAAACCAGGAGGGCGGGGGCGGCGCCGAAGGTGATGATGTCCGCCAACGAATCCAAATCGCGGCCCAGATCGGTCTGGGTCTTGGTGAGGCGCGCCACGCGCCCATCTATGGTGTCGAAGAAAAATCCAAAACAAATAGCCAAGGCAGCCAGATAAAAATTTTCGTCACCGCCGCCGCTGGACGACAGCGACAACGAGGTGAAACCGCTTAACACGCACGAAAGCGTGAAAAGATTTGGCAGGATATAGAACGACTTGCGGAAGTTCACGGCACCCGGAGGATAACACCCGGTTCGCTGGCCGGGGAAACTGCGGTACCATCCGCGGCCCTGATGATTCGTGCCGTGTTCGCCAGCGCCTTCGTGGCGGTTCTGACCATTGCCTGTTCGATGGCGGGTCTCGCGTCCGGGCTGTGGGACAGGTCAGGGGACACGGTCGTGGCAATCGCCGGGTGGTGGGGACGGCGGCTGTTACAGGCAGCAGGGGTGCGGCTAAGTGTGGAGGTTCGCGGGCATCTTGACGCTTCCCGGCCATACGTTTTTGTGTGCAACCACCTATCGGCGATGGACATTTGGGTTCTGCTGTCGGCAGTGCCGCACACGGTTCGGTTCATCGCGAAGAAGCAACTTTCGTACATCCCGTTCCTTGGGTGGGTGATGTGGGTCGGTCGGTACATTTTTATCGATCGTAAGAACGCAGTAAAAGCGCGAAAAAGTATTGAAAAGGCCAAGGGCCGCATCCGGGCCGGAAGCTCCGTTGTGCTGTTTCCCGAGGGCACGCGGTCGCGGGACGGGCGGCTCCTGCCGTTTAAGAAGGGCAGTGTGCATCTGGCCCTGGACGCGGGCGTTCCCCTCGTGCCGATGGCCATCTGGGGCACGTTTGCGGCGATGCCCCGGGGCTCTTTGTTGGTCAGACGCGGTCATGTCCGTCTGGTTATCGGCGAGCCTATTGAAACAGTCGATTTGTCCGCCGAGGATCGTCACACGCTCAATGATCGGGTGCGCGAACAGGTGGCAGCGATGGTTGATGAATTGTCAGTACATGACGCGAATCAGGGTCAAGCCATGGGCGGGGGCGGTCATTCCGGCCCGGGTGCGATCGCCTGATACAAGCAGTGCGGCAACATCGGGAACCGTTAGTTCACCATGACCCACGCCCTTGAAAGTTCCGGCGAGGATCCGGACCATGTTTTTCAAAAAAGCGGTGCCCTCGACTTCGATGGTGACAAGCGGTCCGTTACGGGAAACGTCGATCTTGCTAAGGATTCTGATGGTTGTTCGCCGTTCACAATCGGCGGCGCGAAACGCGGCGTAATCGTGTTTGCCCACAAGGACTGCCGCGGCTTCGCGCATTGCGGATACATCCAACACCCGGCGGATGTGCCATGTGGTTCGGACATGAAGGGGCGATCGGATAAAATGGTTCCAGATCTGGTAGCGGTACAGTTTTCCATGCGCCGAGAACCGGGCCGTAAAATCAAGGGCGACGTCAACCACTTCGGTGACGGAAATGTCGAAGGGAAGTTTGGCGTTCAGGCCCCGAAGAAACGCGGCGCAGGTGATCTGCGAGTCGGTTTGTACGTTGGCGACCTGACCGGAGGCATGGACGCCCGCATCGGTCCGTCCCGCACCACGTACAATGGTGGGACGAAGGGTTAGGGCGAGGAACGCGTCTTCAAGGCAGCCCTGCACGGTTCTTTGGCCGGTCTGTCGCTGCCAGCCCGCGAACGACGTTCCGTCATATTCGATCGTGATCCGCAGATTTCGCGCGGACGTAGCCATGGTGGTTTAGAACTCGAAGAGCAGGCCAGCCAGCCAGGTGTCACCACCTAAGTGAAGCTTGTTTTTTTGGCCTAGGCCGGAGGCGTCGATGTGGGTCAGCTCGAAAAAGGCGTAGGTGTGGTTCACGCCTATGTCAGCGTCGAATTCGTGTGCCGACCCAGGATCAAGGACGTCGAGAAGGAAGGAGATACCCGCAGCGGCGTGCCATCCCATTGTCCCGCCCCGGCCTCGGCCCCCCGCTGTGTCGCCTGATGCGACGTTCGTGTTGCCGTTGTACACGGTCCAGATGCTGTAATTCAGCCCCAGTTTTCCATAGGGAACAATCGGAAAACGATACCGACGGGCGGCGACGTCAAGGCGATAAATCAAGGAGGCGGAAAACGGATACGCGGATAGGCGGGTTGTGTCGCCGCTGCGTTCGGTGGGTCTGCTGCCATTGCCGGTATCGATGAACGCACTAGCCTTCTTGGTGAAATAACCGACGCTGCCCCCGACAGCCAAGGTGCCGAAGCGCTGAAAGACCTGATATTCGAGGCCGATCTGGCTCAGAATGCTTCTTTTCTTCCCAAAAAATTCCCGATACGGCGCCGAACCATTATTGAATTCGCTGTCGACGTCGGGCCTGAAGGGGCCTATCCGTAAATCGAGCGCCCAATGCTGGGGGCTGCGGAAACGGTCTTGCTCAGCGACGATTTCTTGTGCCTGTGTTCCCCGGGGAACCAAACAAAACACAAACACGAGGAGCGTGGGCTTCATGACCGGCGCCTCCGCCTTTTCCAGGCTGGCAGGACAAGTCCAAGGCAGATTCCCGCGATAGCGAGCCGTTCGCCCGCGCTGGGACGGCGTTGGTTCGATCCGACACTACAGAATCCGCCTTCTGCAGCTCCGCCTTCGCTTCTGTATCCCCGATAAAAATCCTGGGTAGGAATGGGCCTGGCCAATACGGCCTTCTCGATGGGGCTGGCATTGCCCTTTTTGTCGACCGCGGATACGCCCACCACATACGGAATACCATTTTGCAAAATGCTGATCCGAGCGCTGGTTTGTGAGCTAATCCGATTGGCGCAAAGAAAAGCAGGGTCAAGCGTGTGCATCGGGGTTGGAACTGGTACCGAGTCCCCTATGTTGGGCACGGTTTCGATGGCAGCCAGGGTCAAGGCGCCGGTCTTCTTTTTTACGGTGCCGACGGGTTCGGGACCATCCGGGCACAGGGCAGACGCCGTGAAATATTGCTGGCTGTAGTAGCTGGGGTTGAACACCGGCAAGGTTCCCCCCCTTGCGCAGAAGACCAGGTACCCATCGAAATCCAGGGCCGCCGTCTCTAGCCCCTTCCAGTTGACCTCAAGCGCTTCGTTCCCGCCGCTGACCGTTACCTCGGTCGGCAGGGGTGGCCCCTGGCCATCGATGTCCACGCTTAGAACAGGGTTGTTGGTTCCCAGTTCATTGACGCCATCGCCGTTGGCGTCGATAGAAAGCCAGATCTTCTGGGGGCTGTCGAGGCTGCAACTGGAAACTTGCATGCCCCCATCGGATTTGAAGAAGACGCGGCGGACGTTCAAATCTGCCGAAAACCGTTGGCGAACCAGCTCCTGAAGTTTTTCATCTTTTGAACCAGACGCGAACACGAAGTCGTCGCACACGGCCCGCGAGCTGATGTTGGGGTCGGCTGACACACAGTTGATGTCGCCAATGCGGAGGCGGAACTTGGCGGTGGTTGAACGATTCGACTGAAGTTTCGCGCGTCCCGACGCCGTCAGATCGACGGTCACGCGAAAAGGGGTTTCGCATTCACAGCGCGCGCGGTTGAAAAACAAAGACTGCTGGGTGGTCGTCATGAAGGCCCAGTCGTCACCGTCTTTGACCTGCAAGCGCATTTGAAAATCGGCCGCCGCCAGGGACAACGCGCTCGGATCATTGGGATTGGGGGTGGTCGGCGTGACCGTGTTTTCCGCATGGACGTGCGGGGGGACCGCGCCGAAGGCGATGCAAAGAAAAGCCAGGCCCGGGGACAGGCAAAAAGCGCGCTTCATGGATTCGGCATACTACGGCTGCAATCTGGGTGCCGCGCGTAAATGCCAGCCAGCTCACGAGACTTATCGTGTGGTCTGTCCCTGTGTCGTTGGCGGGACGACCGCGCGGGACAAATTGGCACTGAGCGCATCAGGCCGCCGACGTGTCGTGCTGCTGACGCGCCTGCCCCATCGAGCCCACCTGCACGGCCAGATCTGCGATAATGGCTTCGTCGATCTCTCGATCTCCGTAACGTGCGTCATTGTAGCGTTCGGTCACGCGGCCCAAGATTTCTGCGTCGGCATGATGGCCGAGGTGCAGCCGCCGAGCGAATTCCCGCGGGGTTTCATGTAGATCCCGCAGCCATCCCTGCCGGGCCACTTTCTTAAGCGCGGTCTCGTAAATCTTGGCCATTGCGCCCGCGCCCCGCCGCCGGACGTGGGTTGGCTTCGGTGACTTACGGCGCAAACGGAGCATCCCCTTGCGAAACAAGAACCACAACGCTGCCGCTATCAAAATCCCCACGCCCAAGCGACGCCATCGCACCTGTCGCCAGAAATCTGATTGCCAGGGGGTGCCCTTTTTGAAACCGACACCCCGGCCCAGTTTTCGGGCCAGATCGACCTGGCGGGTCATATCGTAGTCGATGATCCACCAGGACCAGGTCCTTTCTAACGAATCAAACAACTGCCGGATACTGCTCATGCGGGCAGGGATTCCGGCCGAGGGCGTGGCGTCTAAGCGGATCCAACCGATCCGCCCGATGTAGGCCTCGGCCCACGCGTGGGCACGGTTGTCCCGAACGGTCACGTGTTTTGTAATTCCGTTCCATTCACCGCCCAAATACCCGTTGACGTACCTGCTGGGGACTCCCGCTAGGCGCAGCAACAGTGCGGCTGAAGAGGCGAAGTATTCACAATGACCGGCGGCCTGCTGGAACAGAAAATCCTCAACCGGATCGCGAATGGTCTCGTCTCGTTTCAGATCCGTGGTGTATTTCTTGTTGCTGTGAAGCCAGGTCACGATGGCCTGAACCTTTGCTATCGGAATGGTTTTTCCAACAGTGATGGTTTGGGCCAGGGCCTTCATGCGGCCAGACAAACCTGACGGGATCGCCACGTAAGGAGCCATCAATTCTGGCCTCAGATCCTCGAGCGACGGGTTTTTCCCGTCCGCTGTACCTCTCATCAAATCGCGTGAATACACTGTGTAGTGGGCGCCGTTGAAATCCGACAAGGGTTCGGTGGACCCGTCGGGACGTGCGCGCGCCACCCGCAACGACACTTCACCCCCGTACTGGCCGCTAAACTCGGTCATCATCAACTGCGCGGTCTGGCGGGGCTGGGCCTCAAACGCGACGGGACGATCAAGGGCAAAGGCCACGGGCACGGTTAGCCCGACCACATGGATGTTCTGAACTTCCAGTTTCGCCAGCGCGGCAAAATTGGGACGTGGATCCTTTGGTGTTTCTGGCGTTGTCGTGTACCAGATCCGCCCTGTTTGCGGGCCGATGTCAGGTTTCAGTTTTGTTTCGGTACCCCGTGCGGACGCCTTGACCCATTCGCCGGTTTTGGGGTTGTATGTGTCGTAGACCGTCCCTCGCCAATAAAGCCGGGTCAGCGCCAGATCGCGTTCGTCGTCGTCACCCATGGCAGTCAACCGGGGCATTTCGACCCGCATCACCACGGTCTGGTTGTCGGTGGACAGCACGCCGTGTTGCCCGAGCTTCACTTCATTGGAAAACCCCACAACATTCAAACGGCGCCGGAATCCGACGGTCAAAAACCCCAGCCCGATTCGTGGAATGACAGTGAACACGACCCCGGCGCCGGCCAATACCGCCAGGGCAACCCCGCCGGTTACCAAAAAAAATGATCGACCAACCACCCGTCGTGAATTCAACACCCGTGCGACTGTGACTTTCTCGCTTCCGGCTTCCGGCGTGTGTTTGATGAGATAGTTGTCTTCGATCTCGCGGCGCAAATGAAACAGGGTCAAGGTCCAGGTCGCCAGAACCACGTAGGCGGCAAACCCTGCCACGAATAAGACGGACTGGGCCAACCATGCGCCCGACAACACCAACAAGAATGAAAGAATGTATAGCTGTAGGTAATCGCGGTTGGTCCGCCTTTGCAGCAACTTGTAGACGACCAAGAACAGGACCAAGTTCAGGATGGGCGATAGATCCGGTTCGGGAAAACTTTGGACCACCTGATATAAGGACAGACCAAAAAACAGCAGGGCGCCCCCATTGAACACCAAAGCCGCCCGGTCCAGCAGCCCGCCCAGACCTGTATCCGGTTCCACAAACCAGGACAGGACACCGAGCGCAATGACGACCAGCATGGTCGGGACCGCCACCGCCCCGGAAGACGCCACACAGCCGATCGCTGCGGCTGTTAACAGGTACGATACGGTCTTGTGGGCCGCGCGAAATCTCACGCGATTCTCTGGTGCTGCGGGTGCTGGGGCAAATTCAAGCGAGCCCCCGCGCTGGTGGCCCGACAGTGGACAAAGGAAAATCCGCGCCCGACGGGCAGGGGTGGCCGTTGCCCTGGCCTTTCGGGCACCAGGGCCAGTGCTTTCAGCATTGCGGCCGTGTGGACGCCGCCCGATCCAGGCAGGATCAAGCCCTCGGTTGTTAGGAGACCCACCTGAAACCCCCGTCGCGCCAGGGTCAGGACCACCGACGCCGCGAGCGAAACCGCTGCTTCAAAGGGGTTGTCGGGCCCTTCTTCGGCGAACGATGTGCTGGCCTCGTGTTCCAAGATCACCATGAGGGCCCGGCCACTTTCCTCTTCGGATTCGCGGATGACGAACCGCCCGCGCTTGGCCGAAGCCTTCCAGTGGATATCACGTGGATCATCCCCGACGCGGTATTCACGCAGCCCGTGAAATTCCCCCCGGCGGCTGGGGCGGGATTCGTCGAAATGATCGCGATCCGTCGCGCGGGTCTGTAGGCCCAGATCCGGCACCGGCACAAGGGCCGGGTAAACCAACAGTTCTGCGCCCGCGTCGACGTCGCGTGATTTGCGAATCAATCCAAACGGAAACCGGGTGGACAGGCGAAAACCCGACAGTTTCCACAACCCGCGGCGGGGAAGTGTGTGGCGGTAGGCGGTTTCCTGGGTCCGCCCCGCCGGCAGTTTTAGGTAATAACAGCGCCTTTCTACGGGACGGCCTTCCAGCAGATCTTCGACCTCTAGGGAAAACGTGGGCAGGCGTGGTTTGAGGTTCTTTACCGCCATTCCCATCAGAAACGGGGCGCGGGCGTGAATGGCCGTGGGGGGGCGCCGGGAGACTTCTAGGTCTTTGAGCGCCAACTCGGACATGACCCCGCTGGCCAAAATCAGGAACAACATCATGCCGAATATCAGAAACAGTAGATTGATCCCGCCGTTGACCGCCGCCGCACCCACCAACAGCGTGGCCACCAGGAACCACCAGCCCTCCTTTGTGGGTGGGAACCGCCGGGGAAGTTTGAACCGACGCATGGGCGGCGGGTTACCTAACCGGGAACCGGCAGGCGGTTAAGGATATCGCGAATGACGCGTTCGCTTTCCTCGCGCCTGTTGCCCCCGCTGTCGCTTTGGTTGGCCAGGACCAATCGGTGGGCCAACGCGGGAACCGCTAGATCTTTCAGGTCATCCGGAAGCACGAAATCCCGACCGTCGGATAGCGCCTGTGCCTTCGCAATGTTTCGCCAGGCGATTTGCCCACGCGGGGAAATGCCCAGGCTTAAAAAGGGCGATCGGCGGGTTTCGCCTGCCACTGCAACAATATATTCGGCCAGCTCAGCCGACAGCCGAACCCGGTCTGCCTCTTCCTGAAGTTTCACGATTTCGCGCGCTAGCAGTACAGGCTGTAGCCGTAACAGGGATTCACCTGCGACGCCGGGGGCTTCCATCAGCAGGCGTTTTTCGTCGTCCGCCCCGGGATACCCCAGATGCAGGCGCAACATAAAACGATCCATCTGCGATTCGGGCAGGGGGTAGGTTCCGAAATGTTCTTCCGGGTTCTGGGTCGCGACCACCAGAAACGGTGGGTCCAGGCGGTGGGTCCGCCCATCAACCGTCACCTGGCTATCGTTCATGGCTTCCAAAAGGGCGCTTTGGGTACGCGGGGTGGTTCGATTCACTTCGTCAGCCAGAACGACGTTGGCGAAGATCGCTCCGGGTTTGAATTCG
The DNA here is from genome assembly GCA_043754455.1 of Myxococcales bacterium. Classification (GTDB taxonomy): domain Bacteria; phylum Myxococcota_A; class Polyangia; order Fen-1088; family Fen-1088; genus JAYUUT01. Next base: position 15,465 of record JAYUUT010000240.1, on the reverse strand, counting down.
AAGTGCCCGGTTTTCTGGTCCAAGACGGAAACACCCACTATGTCTGACGGCAACAGATCGCTGGTGAATTGGATGCGATGGAACGTGCCGCCGATCGAAGCCGCCAGGCATCTGCCCAAGGTGGTCTTGCCAACCCCTGGAACGTCTTCGATGAGGAGATGGCCACGCCCAATCAGGCACAGGGCCGCCAGGTGAAGCGCCTCCCCCTTTCCCCGTATGACCTTGGCCATGTTTGCTTCAAGGCGCCCAATGAGTTCTGCAGAAGACGCGGCATAATCGGCCGCCAGGGCTGGGGTCATCCCTATATAATACCAGCCCTATCGGTCCGGCGCGCGCCCCGTTGGCTGTGATCTGGCGCACAGGATGAAATCGTGGTTCTTGTGGCCAGCCCCAGCGAGGGTATCATTCCCTCCCAGCCCCCCTAAAATGATTCCCCTAGGAAAGCCATGAAAACCTCGAAAATTGTTACCGTGTTGATGGGTATGTCCGGTCTCGTTGTAGGTAATTTCGGTTGTGGTGGTTCGTCGGCGAAAAAAACCGACGCGCGACCCATCGCCGCGGATGGGGGCCGTATGGATGGATTGACGCCGGTAGACGGGCCTGCAGTTGTCGACATGGCCGCGGGCCCGACAGATGTGGTTGTCGTAGCTGCCTGCCAGATCAGCAAGCCCACCCGGACAGTTCTGAACGGCATTCCGGTGGCCATGGGCGGGGATCGTGTGTCCGCTGTCGGCTCGCCCTTCCAGGTCGCGTTCGAGGTGATCACCCGGGCAGAGGACCGGCAGCCCGTTGTGCTTGAGATCACCCCTCGTGGGGGGATGGCCACCCAGGTTACGAGCATGGCGATGGCGGGTCTGGCGGCATTCACCGGGGTTACATTGGCCCCTGATGGTGCCTTCGATGTGGAGGCCATCTGCACCCCGAAGGCGGGTCCGGTTACGAGATCACCGAAGGTTTCATTGACCGTCGATTCTAAGGATCCCGCGTTGACCGTGACGTCCCCGGATGACGGCGCGACGTTCGGACCCGATATGGTGCCCGGTGGGAAACTGAAGATTTGCGCAAGCACCGTTGATGCTGACGCTGTCGATCTTCCCGCGACAGCCGCCGCCATGGGCCAGAACCTGTGCGCGGCCATCGGGATGGCCACCCCCATCTGCGCCAAGGTCATGAAGGACATGGTCGGCATGGGCGGCAACGGTTGTGTCGAGATCGCATGTCCGGGTGGTGCCCCGTTCGACCTAAATGTGAGCCTTGCGGATCAAGCAGGCAACCGGACTACAAGGGTGGTCAAGATGATCAGCTGTGCGTCAAAATTGCCCAGCGTTCAAATTGTGGCCCCCGCAGGCGACATGGCGCCTTTTGCGGACAAGGCCAAACACCTGCTGGCGGCGGGCGCCGCGCAGGCGTTCAAGGATCTGGATCCGGCCAAGGAAGGCGCCCAGACCAACGTCGTGGCCTGTGTGGATCAGCCAGGTATCAAGGCCCGGCTGCTAGTGGGCTCTGGTGGATCGTTGTCGGTGGTCGGCGCCGAGGTCAGCGCGGTGGCGGCGGTGGCGGCGGATGGCTGCCCGATGGGGCTTGGATTTGTTGCGAAATGGAATGCTGCGACCCTGCCCGAAAGCCTGATGGATCAAGAAGGCCAACTGGTTGCGCCGACCCAGATTCGGGTGGACGTGGGTGAAGGGGTCGGTCTGGGTTCAAGCCCCGTGTCCGCATTGTGGATTGATTCCGCCGCCCCTTCGGTTCGCCCCTGGAACCCGAACCCATTGTGTGGGGTCGAACAGGCTTCCTTGCCCGGAGATTGGGTCACGGATCTTGCCCTGGCCTCGACCACCCGCACCCTTGTGGTGGATGTCGTCAATGACGCCAAAACCGTGTCGTATGCAGTTGTTGGGTACGCAAGCGGCATCGCAAATGTGGGCGACATGACAACGAAGAAGGTCAGCTTCAAACCGGGTGTGAACCAGGTCAACGTCAAGGCCACTGACCCTGCGGGCAACCCAGCGATCCTGGGCCTGATGGCCGGATGCCAGGTCATCGTGGGTCCCCAGCCGGTCACCTGGATTACGCCTCCAGGTGGGTCGGCTCTGTGCGCCGCGGGCGCCACGGCCCCTGGCTGTGTGGCCGATGCCGATGCCGCCATGCCGGGATGGCAGGGGCCGCTGCGGGTGCGTGTCACCGCGATGGGGGTGCCGGTCGTCGCCGGGGCCGTGACGTTTGAAGTGGGTGGTGTTGCTGTGGGCACCGACAACCTGAACGCCAGTGGCGAGGCGGGGCTGGCCACGATTACTGTGCCCGAAGGCGCTGCCGTCAAGGTCAAGGTGTCCTCGGCATCCGCCATGAGCGAGCGCACGTTGGCTGTTGATGTCACCGCCCCGGGCGCCCTAGGGGCGTTCAAGGCCGAGATCAAAGATCGGCGCCGTACCACCATTCATCTGGGCTGGACCGGCGCAGACGATGGGGGCAAGGCCGCCGCTGGGTACGACATTCGTCTGTCGAAGGCACCCATCACCGCAGCCAATTTCGATTCCGCCACCCCCGTGTCCTACACCGGCATGCCGTCCGCGCCGGGCGCGGTTGATGGCATCGACATTACCGATCTGACCATCGAAACCGCCTATCATTTTGCCGTCGCCGCCCGAGATGCCGCTGGCAACCGCAGCGTGTTGGGAATCGCCGGTCCGGTTCAGGCCAAATTCAATCTAACCATTGTGTCGGCACCCGCGGGATCACCGATGGACGAGAATTTTGCGGTGACCACCGACGGATCTGCCGACCTGAATGGGGACAAGCTTTCCGACTTGTTGGTGGGTACGACGAAAGGACGTGCCTTGCTGTATTTAGGCAAGGTGGATCTGGCCACGCCGCTCGTGCCTGCAACGATCTTCAGCAGCTTGGTGCCAAGTTTCGGTAGCAACGTTGCGATGATCGGGGATATTGATGGGGACGGTCGAGAGGATCTTGCGGTCTCGGGGCCATTTAAGGTCTACATCTTTAAGGGGCGGGCAACGTGGCCCGCGACGCTGAGCGCCGAAACCCAGGCTGACTATGTGGTGACGGCTGATTCTAAGCTTTTCATGGGTGCCGCGTTTGGGGCATCTATTGCCCGTGTTGGCGATTTCAACGCCGACGGCGCCAACGATTTTGCAATTGGGGCGCCGGGCTGGACGCAAAACCAGGGTCGTGTCGTGGTGGTGTTCGGAAAGAACAACGGGTTTTCCAGTGTCAATGTGCCGGATCCCATTCGAACGGTGATGATTGACGGCGAGGAGGGGGCGACCAAGGCGACACGCTTCGGAACGCGGGTTCTGGGGCTTGGGCGTTTTTACGGGGGCACGGCCGGTTCCACCCTCGTGGTGGGCGCGCCCGCCGTCGATGGGTCCATCGTCAACGAAGGGCGCGTCTATTCGTTTCGCGGATCGGCGGGGGTGGCCAACAACCTGGCGCTTACGACCGCGACGTCAACCTTGATCGGTCCTGCACGGACAGCGCAGTGGGGGTTTCGATTGGCAAATATAGGGCCGCTGTCCAGTACGCTTCCGGCGGTCGCGATTGGAAATGCGACAGACAAGGTTACGGCCCCTATGTCGGATGGAACGGTGGTGATCACGGCTGGCACCGAAGAGACGGGCCCGCTTGGAGGCAAACGCTGGACCTTGACGGCGGGAGCGCCGAACAATATCGGTCTACTCGTCTTTGGGGGCGGGTTTTCAGGGCTGAACTTCACTTCGTCAATCTTTGGGGACTCCCGGCCCGACGTAGGCATGTATTTGGGGCCACCGCCGGGTATGGCTGCGACGGGAGGCAAAATCGTCATTGTCAGCGGCGCCGCCTTGGCCGGAACGTCGGGAACCGTTGATGCGGAGGCAGCCGCCGAAATCGTCGTCTCCTTGCCAGCGGGCTGGGGCCGGGTCTATGGTCAAACCACGGGCTTGGTCCGCGATGCGAACGGCGATGGGGCGGTCGACTTCGTCGTCGATGACTCGCGAGACGTCCAAAAGCCCGGTCGCTTCGCGCTTTACTGGTAACGGCCTCGGGCCTTGTCTTTCATAGTTGCCGCGGTTTCGTGGGACGGGAATCCGGCCCTCGGAACCCGGGTACGTTCGATGGCGGCGGCGTTGACGTCTTGGGCGCCTGATGGGGTGGCGTTTGTTGTCCAGCCCTGGTTTGTCGGCGCCTTGGGACGATCGATCACCAACGGGCGCCGTCCGCCCAGCATCTTTCATGATGCTGATGCGGGCCTGATTGCGCTTGGGGACACGCGGCTGGACAATGCCGATGATTTGGTGCGGGCCCTGGGCCTGTTGCCGGGGGCGCCTGACGGGGAAATTCTCGCCCGCGGGTATCAGCGTTGGGGTGATGCCCTGGTCCAGAAGCTGGTGGGCGATTTTGCTGTGGTGATAGCGGATGCCGTTAGCCGAAGGGTCGTGGCGTTTCGAGATGAGTTTGGGATTCGGCCGTTGGTTTACGCCGAATCTGTCAGGGGGGTCGTGCTGGCGTCTGATGAGGAGGCCGTGCTGGCGGTGTCGCCAACTATCCGTGACGTCGATTCGTCAGCGGTGGTTGAATACCTTCTGCGCACCTATAGAAGCACTAGGGCCACAATGTGGCGGGACATCCGATCCGTGGCGCCGCAGCATGTTTTTTCCGCGACGGAGAAGGGGTGGTCAGAATCGTTTCACCCGCGACCGACCCCCCAACCACGGCGGTTTGTCAGCAGGACAGAGTTTTTGGCCGAATTTCGCAGCACATTTCGTAACAGCGTCCGCGCACGGCTGGACATCGATACGCCGGCCCTGTTGCACCTTTCAGGCGGGCTCGATTCTTCGGTAATAAATCTGGTTGCCGAATCCCTGTTGCAGCAGGGGCAACTAAGATCCCCTCGCTTGCGGGCGGTCTCTGCGCTGTTTGCAGGGCTGGGCTGCGACGAAACCAAAAATATTCAGCTAACCGCTGATCGGTTGTCCTTTCCCCACGAAACCTGGGATGGCCGGGACGCAAGCCCGGTAGATTTTTTCGAGCCGTCGTTGGGGGGGCCCGGCCGCCGGGTCGGGTTTTCCGGAGGCTGTGATGGGGACATTCCGATTGCCCAACGGATTGGGGCCCGGGTCATCCTGGCAGGGAACGGAGGCGAGGTATTTTCGCCCAGCGGCGAGGCCTTGGTGGACCACATCATGGCCGGTGACATCCAAAAGCTCCTGCTGGCAGTCCGGGAGGGGCGTGGAATTCATTGGCAAAAGCGCCTCAAGCAGGCCCTGGGCGATGTGGGATTGGGTTGGACGCTGCCTGGTTTGATTCGGCGGCGCCGCCTGCCCACCTGGTTGTCCCCCGAGGCCAAACAGGTGGCCGTGGACCTGCCCCAATTGAACCGCGTCAATGTCTTTAGGTCACCGTTTCTGAATCGACAGTGGGACTTTGCCCATTCACCTGGTCTGACCCGGGGACCTGCCGCGTTCTTTCGACCACGAGCCGCTGAAGGAATTTCGGTGGTGTTCCCGTTTCTCGATGCCCCGCTACTTGACCTGGTTTTTAGCGCGCCTTCGGGGCTGTGGCCGTTGCCAGGGTACCCCGCACGGTTCCATGCCGACGCCCATGCCGATCTCATTCCTGCCGAACTCATGTCCCAACGGAAGATTGGATTTGGATCAGCCGTCAAATCGCAACTTAAGCGGCCTGTGATTCAAGACCGGATTCGTCACCTGCTTCGTTCGCCGGGCAACGCTGGGATCTACCTTTCCCTTCCCGATGTTGCATCGCATCTTGAAAGGTTGGAACGGATGAGTGGCGAAAACGGGGGAATGTGGATAGACCTTTATCTGATTGCTACACTGATTGGTTGGTTGGGTCGAATAACACAGCGCTCCTGAATTGAGGTCAACATGATAACGGTAGACAAACAAGACCACGACGACCAAGGCGTCGATGTGTATGAGGCACCACGGCTCGTGGCAGTAGGAAACCTTCGAGATTTGGTCGCGGGAGGATTGAGCAGCCACCTCTGCGACGGGGCCATTGCAGAAAAAGGACCTGACAGTCAGCGCCCAGACACGGGAGGGTGTGCCTAAATTCCTATACGCTGACCGGGTTTTGGTCGGTGATTTAGTCCGCGTTCTTGCAGCCTTGCCGTGCGTGGAATGGAACCGGACGTGGTTGTCGTTTGAACGTGCCGTCCTGCGGTGCCGGGCGGTCGGGGCGGGGCGGCGGGGGCGATCGGCGGAACGGCGGCCGGAGTTACAGCGGCTGATCCGACGGGTTGATCGGCTTTGGCCGACGGGGCCCAATTGTTTTCGCCGGGTGTTGCTGGAATTGGCGCTGGATGCGGGTGCTGCCGCGCAGCCGGTGTTTTTCGGGTTGGTTGCGGGCGGGGGACCGGGGTCGGGGCACGCGTGGTTGGCGGGGGGGCTTGATGATCGGGGTGGCGATTACGACGTCGTATTTTCGGCGTAGGTGGCCGCCGCAGCCGCAAGGGCGGCCAGGCCGTCGGGGGCTGCGGCCTTATAGATGGGTAACCCTAGGGCCAGGGCGGACGCGTTGGCCATGTGACTGTGCCACGCCTGGATCCGATCTGAGCCGAGTTGAATGTGGGGCAGAACTTCGATGAAAGCGTCCAGCGGGGCCAGACGTTCTGTCAAAAAATCCCCGCCCTGTCTGCGGTTCGCGGCGACGACCCATATCTTATCGAGCGTGCGGGTGGGTCCACCCTGAGTGACAGCATCCCCAAGACCCGTCGCGTTGACAGTGCGGAGCCCTTGGTCGTGGAAAGTGGTAGCCGTCTCGCAGGCCCATCCCCGTAGCTGCTGTTCGGCATTCGGACGGATCTGAAACTGTCCGTTTAGATGTTCAAGGCACAAAAGATCTTCCGTCAACAGCGTTCCACCCCCAGCGGCAAACGCCTGGGCGGTTGTGGTCTTCCCGGCGCCGCTGCGTCCCGCGATGGCCAACACCTGATCGCGAATGACAACTGACGAGGCGTGCAGGCAAAACAGTCCCTTGTGCGCGAGAAGTTTTGTGCCAACGATACGCAGCCACCTTTCCAGGACATCACGAGAGACTGATTCGGCGGCGATGGGGGCGATGAAGTTGATGACGCCTTCGGTATCTTTCACATCTAGCAGGGGGCGTCCGCGATCAAAAAGGCGGAAGTGCCCTAAATACGGTCGAAACGCGAACTGTTCGGCCTCGTCCGGCGTCGGGGGCGTGGTCCCGGTTGCAAAATCCAGCAGGGCGTCCGTGGTTTGCTGCGAATCCTGGGAAGCTGCGCCCGTGGTCAGGGTGTTGAACATGCGCGTCGCAGAGGCGTTCGCGCGAAAATATGCCCCACGAGCCAGATCCGTAACGATGGATTCAGATCCGAGTTGGGTCACAAGGAACCGATCGCGTGGGCCCAGTTCGTTGAGATCGACCAGGTTTGCAACGACCAGGGCGTTGACAAGGGCCAATAGATCTTGGGCGAGGCGCAGCTCGGGGATGTCGACTGTCGGAAGCAGCCGGGCCGACACCCCGAAAAGCGTGCGTTCGCCATCAAGAAGGTTCCAAATCTGAGCGCCTAGGCGGTTCAGTTCGAAACATGCCCCCGATCGGCGATCCACCAGCAGGGCGCCCTTGTCATGCGGTCGACACATGACCTGGGTCTGGGGCCGCACCACGAAACCCGTCATGGTGCGGAACGAAAAATTTGTTGTTGCTTCCATCAAGAAGCCGCGAGCCTAGCAGGCCCCAAATTGGTCGGGCCCTAAAGCGTCGGGGGTCGTTGCAGCAGGCGCCGGGCCATCACGGCTGTCAAGGTTGTGCGGGCGGCCGCGGCAATGCCTGTGCCCAAAATAGCGCCGTAGACGCCGAAGACCGGAATCAGAAGAAAGTTTAGGAGAGCGCTGACGGCCACGCCGCCAAGGGTGAGCAGCGGAATGGCGCGGGTGGACTTGCGCAGATAAAGCACATTGACGAATCCCGGAAATAGGCCTGCGACCATAAGCACCAGGCCCATCCAGGGAACAAGGCCGAAGGCCGGCCGAAAGCGTTCGCCGACCCACCAACTGAGGAGCGGAAGGATTAGAAGAACCGCCCCGAGGGCGCCTGCGCCGACGAGGACGAATCCGAGGAGTATGCGGGGCAATCGTGCACGGGCAGCAGCAAAACCGCCGTCACGAAAAGCAGCGAGGAACTGGGGCGCTGAAGCATCGTTCCAAGATGAGGTTGCGATGCCAATGGGTGTGGTTAGCTGAGACGCCAGCGTGTAAAGGCCAAGATCATCGCGGCGCCCGTGATAAGCCAGCGCCCATCTGTCGACACTGGTGAGCAATCCGTTGCCCAAAAGGTGCGGGATCAGCGGTAAAGAGAAACGAGCGGCCGCAATCAGAACGGGGCGATCGTATCGCGGGCCGAGACGGGTAAAAATGAACCACAAGGCAAAAATCGCGGAGGCGCCCTGGGTCATCAACATCCCGCCCAGCATGCCGGTGACGCCCAGTCCACGACCCAGCATCAGGAAGGATGTGGTGCCGATCATCAGCAGGAACTGCCCCAGACTGAGGGCGGCTGCCCCTAAGGCACGTTCGCTTGATCGCAAATAGATAATAGGGACTTCCGCCAAGGGTACCGATGCACAGATCCACAACACCATCTGTAACTGGCCTTGTGAAAGGCCGGCCATATGAGCCCGCGGTAAGGCCCAAAGAATGACCTGTCCCACAACGCCAAGGCTGAGGCTGAGAACGGCGATGGCGCCCGCAATCACACCCAGTTTGGCGTCGCGTTTTTTCGGATCGATCTCGTCAAAAAAGAAACGCCCGATAGCGGCCGCAAGACCGAGGGACAAAAGTGGCGGGGCGACTGAAAACAGGGTGACGGCGAACCCCCAGGAGCCAAATTCGGATGTCGACAAGCGGCGCGTATAAAGGGGGACCAGCAGAATGGACCCGGTCCGGTTCAAGACCGAGGCGGCGAGATAGATAAGCGTGTTGAAATGGTGCTGTTTCAAGACGTGGGCTTGGCGACCAAAAGATGCTGTTCGTTGATGCCGGCACGGCGGCAGCGGGCCTGGAAGTAACCAACAGCTACGAACACGAAAAGAAAAACGAAAATCTGGGCCCGCTGTCGAAAGGCAGATCCAAGATTTCCTTGGACCAAGGAATAAACGCTGGTCAATGAACCTGAAAACAGGAGCAGCGGCGATAGCTGCGAGAAGCGGTTCCGAAACGTGAACCGAATGCCCCGCAGCAGGCTGGGCACAAAAAACCACCACGCGATGGTTTCGGGCGCAGCGAGAAGCACGCGCATGGAGGTGTAGTTCCAGGGAAAAGGGGAAAACATGAGGTTGGCGAAGCCTATGGGCATAAACATCAGTGCCCTCCCAGGTGTAGACACGTCAACATCTTCGGAAAAACCTGACGAAGCCGTGGTCGCCATGCCGCGACGGAAACCCGATACACGTTCTAAAGACATGACCTCCGCTGATTCTCGCGTGCGTGTGGCCAAACCGGTCAAAATCAGCAGAATCAGGATGACCCCTGCGATGATCAACTGTTTGTAAACACCTGAAAGAATTCGTGAGCCCCGATCGAGGATGAACGAGGCCAACACCGCGAACATGATGAAGTAAATGATATAGAACCGAATCGGTTGCAGGATAAGCATTGGAATGACGGTTCCCATGATTCCCTTGAAGGTCCAAGCCTTCCTAAGTCCCACACAGGATGAGATCGAAATCACGAGCAAGAGCGAGACGAACGCGTCCTTGGTTCCGATTGAACTCCACAAAATCATGCTGGGGGTCAGCACCACCAGGCCCGCCGCGAACCGCGCAACTTTCTTGTGAAACACCTGCCGGGCCATGCGGTAGGTCACAAATCCTGTCATTGTCCCAGCGATTCCCGAGAAATATGAAAGATTGGCGGTGAACTCACCTAGGAAATAGTACACGTAGGCCGCTATATAGAAAAACCCCTGGTTGCTACCTTCGCTGGTGGGCAAACGTAAGCCGTTTCTAGTGAAATCTCTGGAGACGATCTGACCCATGATCTCGTATCCGTAGGCGTCTTCGTGAAAGATTCTGGTGCTTGGGATAAGGGCGAAGACGGTGGCCGCGACCATCCGGACGGCGTAACCCGCGATCAGGAGATTGAATAACCATCCGCGTTCGTCATCGGGCAGGTTCTTGACGCTGATATAGATGCAGGCGCTCCCTAAGAACGCGAACAAAACGAATGGGACGAGAACATCCATGGCGGATAGAGGGGAACGCTAGTCGGTCGCGCTGCCCGTGTCCAGACCAGGCTGCGCCTTCATAGCCTGCAAGGCCACGGCGCGGGGATCAGAAAGTTTTCTGTAGACAGATGCGTATCGTTCGACGCCGCTCTCTAGGCCGTAGGATTCGACTGCAACCTCCCTCAGCCGATCCTTGGTGGGATCAAGCCGCAGGCAGGCGTCCACGGCTCGTTCATATTCTTCGTCCTTGGCCGTCGCGTGCAACAGGGTGGAACAATCCGGGTAGTGTTTGTGAAATTGGTCGATGTCGCCGATGCCGCTGGTGGATATCAATTTCAAACCGCAGGCCAGATATTCACCAAATTTCGTAGGGCTGGCTGCGATAGCTGAAAACAACGGATTGAAGAGGAAAACCCCAATATCACCCGCCATCAGGTACCGATGCACTTTGGTGTAGGGCGCCGATATGAAACGAAAACGATCGACCGGCAGGCCGCTGCTCGCAATCACGTCATCGGCAATCTTCTTGTCCGAATGGCTGATGAAAAGGAAATGAGCGGACGGTTTTTTCTGGAGGAGGCAGCCGAAAAGCTTGAGCGCCAGATCGCTGCGGTAGTTGCTTCCCAAGGAGCCGCAGTAGGTCATGACGATGGCATCGTCCGGGATGGCTAGCTCGCGTCTAGATTCAACCCGGATGTCCGCGTCAAAAGGCGGAAACACTTCGAAATTTACGCAGGTGGGAATAACCTCGATCTGATTCGAGGATTTCAGTCCGACCTTTGCAATGTAATCCTTGCCGGCGGCTGTCAGAGAAACCACATGATCTGAAGATGAAAAGAATTCTTTTTCGCGATATTTGAAATATTTGTACACCTGCGCGAACAGACGTCCGTTCCAAGCGCCGTTGTCTTTTCTTTCATCAGCCCAAAAGCCGCGCATGTCAAAAAGCAGCTTCGCGCCGAATTCCTTTTTGACCCACAGGCCAAGAATCGTGGCCATGTAAGAACGTGTGTGAACGATCAGGGGTCGTCGCCTTGCGATGATCGCCCTGAGGCGCATTTTGCCCAAAAGCATGTTTTTTAAGCTGCTCAGTATGGGTGGTCGGTTGGCGTAGGGCAATGGGTGCCAATGAATGTCGTAACCCGCAATAAAGTCTTCGACGTTCTTACGGTGCTGCGAAAGACGATCCGCCTTTTCATAGCTGAGCACATCGAACGAGTAACCCTGCTCCGACAGCTTCCTCAGATAGGAAAGCACCTGGGATTGACCCAGCGGATCGGTCATACCGTCGAACGTAATGTACAGAACGTGTTTCTTCTCCGACATGAATCCCCGTATTTAGCCAGCTTTGGCTGGCCGTGCCCAACTATGGCGCTGCCTCGACACGTCGGGGGCGTTCGATTAGGTTTCGTCTGTTCCACCATGTACACCCTTGGCCTGACGACGATGGGCGAATCCTCGGCGGCGTTGCTGCGCGATGGCGAAGTGATTGCGTGCGCCGAAGAGGAGCGGTTTTCGCGACAAAAGCACCATATCGGCTTCCCCTACAACGCCGTTCGTTATTGCATGGCCGAGGCGGGAATCGGCATTGATGCCATAGATCACGTATCACACTACTGGAAGCCCTGGATTCTGCAGCGGCGCGTCGCCCATGTGCTGGAAATGGCGATGAAAGGGCGCGATTACGTCGAGGCGCGCGTCAAACGTGGGGCCGCCCAGGTGCGGGGCCATTACCTGCCCATGTTCTACCTGCCGTTGAAGATGCGCTGGGACTTCGGCTTGGGGCGTTTTCGGTTTCACTACGTCGAGCACCACGTCTCGCACGCGGCAAGCGCCTACTACGTGTCCCCCTTCGACGAGGCCGCCGTGCTGACGGTCGACGGCACCGGCGAGGATACGACGGTCATGTTTTGCCATGGCCAGGGCCGCAACCTGAAGGTTTTGCGCCGGATCAAGTTGCCGGATTCGTTGGGGCAGTTCTATTCTGCGGCCACGAATTTTTTGGGGTTCGACATGTTTGCGGGGGATGAATACAAGGTCATGGGGATGGCAGGGTGGGGCGAGCCGCGGTTTGCCGATCAATTGTTGCGCGAGGCGGTGGTTCGAGATGCGCCGGGATCTTTCAAACTGGACGTTGGTTTTCTGGACCACCACCAAGCCAAACACCGCCGGTACAGCGATCGCGCCCTGAGGGTTATGGGCCCGGCGCGTAACCCCGAGGACGAGGTGGCGCAGCGGCACTACGACATCGCGGCGAGCGTGCAAAAGGCGTACGAGGAAACCCTGTTCGATATGCTCCGTTGGCTGCAAAAAGAAACCGGTAGCCGCAATCTGTGTATGGCGGGCGGGTGTGCACTGAATTCGTTGGCCAACGGAAAGATCAGCAACAACACGCCGTTTGAAAACCTGTACTTCCAACCGGCGGCCCACGACGGGGGCGGGGCCCTGGGGTCGGCTCTATACACGCACCACCATATTTTGGGCCATGAACGCAAGGGTCAGGTGATGCGCCACGGGTATTGGGGGCCGGGGTTTTCAAATACGGAATGTCGGCAGGCGGCCGAATCAGCCGGTTTTAAGCCTCGGCAGCTAGAAGACGGCGTTTTGGAAAAAATTGTCGCCGGGCGCATGGCGGACGGGGCGCTGGTGGCGTGGTTTCAGGGCCGTATGGAATGGGGTCCGCGCGCGTTGGGGCATCGAAGTTTCATTGCCGATCCGCGCAAAGCTGAACAGAAAGAAACGATGAACCGCCGGATCAAACTGCGGGAACCGTTTCGACCATTCGCACCGTCCATGCTGGCGGAGGCAAGCGAACGGTATTTCGGTCGCAAACTGGAAGCGCCGTTCATGATCACGGTATTCCCGGTCAAAGAAGAACGAAAAAAAGAGATTCCAGCGGTGGTCCACGTCGATGGCACCGCGCGGCCACAATTGGTCGAAAAATCTGCAAATCCCCGATATTGGCAGCTGATCAAAGAGTTCGAAAATCTGACGGGGGTGCCGGTGATCTTGAACACGTCGTTCAACGTCCAGGAGCCTATCGTGTGTACGCCCGACAATGCCGTTCGAACGTTTGCGGGAACCGAAGTTGATTTCTTGGTGATGGAAAATTTGGTCATACCTCGGGTGCCGGAGGCAGCGGAAAAGCTGGACCGCGCGGTGGCGACCCTACGGGGCGCTTCGACCTAGAAGCGGACGAAAACTTTACCCCATGTGTGGAATCTTCGGGGCCGTTGGGGCGCCACTTGATCGAACGAATGCGGCGCGGGCGCTTTTGGCTTTGCGACACCGCGGCCCTGAGGCGTCGGGCCTGGCCTGTCCTCAGGGGGCGACCTTGGGCCACACGCGTCTGAAGATCATTGATCTGTCGGAAGCTGGTGCCCAGCCCATGTCGAACGAAGATGGTTCCGTTTGGGTCACGTTCAATGGGGAAATTTACAACTTCGCCGATCTGCGCCGAGATCTGATCTGCAGGGGGCACACGTTTCGGTCGCAGTCCGACACGGAAGTTTTGGTCCACGGGTACGAAGAATGGGGCACGGATCTGGTTGATCGGATCGATGGGATGTTTGCGTTCGGAATTTGGGACGTGGCACGAAGGCGGTTGTTTTTGGCGCGTGATCGAGCGGGAAAAAAACCACTGTTCTATGCCCTTCATGAGGGGCGGTTCTTGTTCGCGTCGGAACAAAAGGCCTTGTTTGCTGCTGGCGTACCTTTGGGAATGGATCCCAAGGGACTGGTGGGGTACCTGGCGTACGGGTACGCGCCGCCGCCGGGCAGTCTGTACCAAGGTGTGTTCCACCTTCCCCCTGCTTCGCGTCTGACGCTGGACCTTCCAAATCTGGATGCGCGGGCCACACAGCCCCGGGTTGACCAATATTGGAGGGTGGACTTCAGCCCACGAACACAAGGCTCTGCCCCGACCGAGGCCGTGGCGGCTGCGCAGGTTCGTCATCTGTTGACTGAAGCCGTCCGCCGTCGGTTGGTGGCGGACGTGCCGGTTGGGGCGTTTCTTTCAGGCGGCCTTGATTCGACCATCATTGTGGCGTTAATGGCGCGTTTGGGGCATAAACCTCGTACATTTTCGATTGGGTTTTCCGGAGATCCTCGTTATGACGAAACCCATTTCGCCCGAACCGCGGCCCAGGCCTTCGCCACGGATCACACTGAATTCAAGGTGACCCCGGCCGATTTTGAATTGGTCGAAACGTTGGTCTATCACCACGATGGGCCCTTCGGCGATTCGTCGGCCATCCCTACCTACGTCGTATCAAGACTGACCCGCGAACATGTCACGGTGGCACTGACGGGTGACGGAGGGGATGAACTGTTTGCGGGGTATCTGCGGTTTTGGGCCGCGCAAGCCACGGAACGTATACCGGCGCCCCTGCGGGATCTGGGTGCGCGGGTTGCGCCGTTTTTGCCGACCGGCACGGGCACACGCAGCTTTGTCGCACGGGCCCGTCGACTTCTGCTGGCTGCTGGCCGCCCCCTGGGCGATCGATTGACCGCATGGAATTCGTATTTTGCGACCGATCTTCCGGCGATCCTTCGCCCGGAATTGCTGGAACAGATCGATCCGGCCCTTTCGTATCACAGAAATTATTTTGCCGATGGGCGTGGCACGACGGCGTTGGCGCGAACCCTGAACCACAATTTTGATACGTACCTTCCGCATGATCTGTTGGTGAAAATGGATCGAACCAGCATGGCGCACGCATTGGAGGCGCGGGCCCCGTTCCTTGATACGGCGCTTATCGAATACGTTGCGGGGTTACCCGATGATTTCAAACTTCGGGGTCGAACGACAAAATATCTTTTGCGAAAGGCCTTTGCGGATCTGTTGCCGCCTCAGATCCTGAACCGCGGGAAAATGGGATTCGGGTTGCCGCTGGGGACCTGGTTTCGTGGTGATCTGCGGTCGTATCTGTCGGATCTAATCGCCGTGCCAACGTCGCGCATTAACGATTACGTGCAGCCTGAGGCGGTCGCGCGGATTTTGCGTGAGCATGCCGACAAAAAGGCCGATCACGAACACCAGTTGTGGGCCCTGCTGACCCTGGAACTGGCGTTGCGCCATCAACAGCAACTGACGGCGTTTGCCACCGCGGCCATCGAAACGTCGCCGCCGGTTTTTTCCTAGGCAGTCAGCAGGAAGACGGTCAGGAATTGTCGTCGGAGCTGCGCAAGAGCCGGGTCACGGGGCGCCGACGGACGCGAAGGCGATCGTTGACGACCATTTGCGGGCCGGGCGCCCCG
>JAYUUT010000239.1:0-5339 GCA_043754455.1 Myxococcales bacterium | reverse complement strand
GGCGCCCCGGGGATCGATGGGCATCTTGCCGTCCATGGTTCGCCAAACCCCCACGGCGTTATAGTTTTCCAAAGCAAACCCCAAGGCATCCATACGCTGGTGACAAGACGCACATACGGGGCTAGCCCGGTGCATTTCCATCTGCTGTCGCAGCGACATGGTCGTGCCCACGCGGGCCTCGTCCAGCGCCGGCACATTCGGGGGAGGCGGCGGAGGCGGCGCATTCAAGATGTTTTCCAGAATCCATTTTCCGCGCAACACAGGCGACGTCCGGTTGTTGTAGGAAGACACAGTCAGCACGCTTGCCTGATGAAGCACCCCGGCGCGACCGGTACCCGCCAGCGACACCCGACGAAATTCGGGCCCCGTGACGCCTTTGATCTGGTAGTGGGCCGCTAGGCGTTCGTTCACGAAAGAGTAATCCGCCGTCAGAAAATTAACCAAGCTGTGATCGCGCAGCAACACGTCCGCAAAAAATTGTGTGGTTTCACCTTGCATCGATTGCCGAAGGTAATCGTCGAAATCTGGGAACCGATCGCGGTCGGGCTGCACACCCTCAAGGCGCCGTCCTTCCAGCCACTGTCCGGCAAAATTGGTGGCCAGCGCAAAGGATCTTTTGTCAGCCAACATACGCCGCACCTGCGCGTCCAACTGATCCCGATTTCGCAGCTCGCCCTTAGCTGCGGCGCGGGTCAATTCATCATCGGGCATGCTGCTCCACAAAAAATATGAAAGCCGCGTCGCCAGTTCAAACACGTTGACCTGTGCCGTATCGTCCACGGATGGAACCGGTGGATCCGTTTCGATGCGGAAGAGAAAATCGGGGGATACCAGCACCGCTTGCACCACCAGGGCCAGGGCCTGTTCAAATGATCGCCCCCGCTCCTGCGCGCTGCCGAACAATGTCAGCAGTTCATCAACCTCGCCCCTGGCCACAGGTCGCCGAAAGGCGCGGCGGACAAAATGCGCAATGATCCGCCGCGCGCACGCCGGTCGATGGTCACTGGCTGATGGGCAAACAAACAGGTTCTTTAGGCTTGCCCTCGACGGCCCGCGGACGGTGGCATAGGGCCCCACAACCTCAACCTGCCCCATCGCAAGACCCGCGAAGGGCGATTTTTTTTCGGGGCCCACGCCTTCGAAAAGCCGGGGAAATCCTGCTGCAATCTCATGAGCCCCCCCCGTGACCAACAGGCGAACCTCGTGGGGCGTCGGGATGCTTTCGTCGGTGACGGTTCGAGGTTCACGCACAAAAACGGAATGAACCACCTTGCCATCCAGCCACATGGTCAGCTTCTGGGGCGTGGATCCCAAAGGGCGTGCCCCCACGGGCACAAAACGGAACAAATAGGTTCCGGTCGCAGGGAAATCATGTTTTTGATGAAACGATCCCGGATGCGAAAATCCGGTCTTGTCGTAATTTTGCGGGGAATAATAGGCCGGCTCAACGATCCGAACCGGATTGCTGTCCTCCAAACGGCGCGGCACCGTGGGCGTGAACCGCACCGTGGATGGTTTTGTGGTTTCAGCGCCGAACACCGCCAGGCGCCCCAGGCGTTCAGCAGCCACCAGGTATTTTTCGACCAACAAGGGCGATGTCGACAGAGCCTCAGCAATGTTGTCAAACCCGTAGGCCGCATCATCCTGGGGAAAATCCCGAGCCAGATCCAAATCGATTCCCAGCAGGTCCCGAACCGTGTTGTTGTATTCTGCCCGATTCAGCCGGCGCGCCATCACCCGGCCCGGCTCGGGCTTCGCCAGCAGGTCGGCTCGCTGCAAGGCCCCATCGATCCAGGCGGCGGTGGCCTTCAGTTCAACGGCGGGCGGTCGAGGCCGTTTGGCGGGGGGCATGTCACCGTTTTGGATGCGGTTACGAATTTCTTCCCAGCGTTCGGGCTCATCGGCAACGGACTGCGGCAGACGCAGACCTTCCAGATTCAGATCCCCCGACGCCTTCTTATTCCCGTGACATCCATAACAGTGGGCGGCCAGAAACGGCGTCACCGACGCGGGTGATGCGGCCTCAGCACACAGCCCCAGCGAGGCCCGTCCCAGGACGAAGGCAACCAGGCCCGTCACGCGAACCAGGCCAATCACGCGAACGGAACCCATGGGCTAACCTTTATGGTAGTGCCACCCGCACCGTCCGCCCATACCACGGATGTAAATCCATGGTTTTTCCCCAACCCGGACGCCCGGAACCCTTTGTGCGGTCGGAGAGACTCGAACTCTCACAATCTTTCGATCACTAGAACCTGAATCTAGCGCGTCTACCAATTCCGCCACGACCGCGACGGGGCCCAGAACATAAAGAGGCCAGGCGTGAAGGTCAAGGTCATCGATGAGGTTTCTCAGCCGGGAAGGGCTCCCACCTTCGCACGCAGCCGGATAAGCTCACGTTCCATGGCCGCGGCAGCCACCTCGTGGCGGCGCAGCCGAACCGTCACTTCGTCACGCGCCCGGTTTGCCGACGCAGCCGCGGCCAGGGCCCGATCACGCTCAAGCCCCAAGGTTTCGTTGGTTTGTGCCAACATCGCGATTTGGCTTAGATTTCGCTCGCTTTCCCGGCGCAACGCCAACGCGGCGCCTGCCACGCGTTCGCGGCCATCGTCCCCTGCCATCAGCCGTTCGCGCAGCTCAGCGGCCTCAGATGACAGGGCCAAAAGCTGACCTTGGCAGACCCGTAAATCCGCGCGTATCCGGGCAGCCCCGACGGCGGCAGTGGCATCATCGGCCCCCACCTGGGAAACCGGCACCAACAGCGATTCGCCAACCTGCCACGAGGGCGTCTCGGATTTCGCGCACAGGGCCAAAAACCAGGCCGGGGCGGGGGGCGCGGGTGCCAGTCCCTCATGAATCGCGACATCATCTGACCCGGGGGCCGAAATCATCACCCCTAAAAATGGCGATTCGTCCAGCACCAGCACGCTGAAGAAGAACCGTTCCAGAACACCCACGAACGCCGCCCGCGTGAACCCGTCTTGGGACCCCGGTCCCGCGACGCGCACGGCGCAGATCCCATCCGCTGTCAGCACGCGCCGTAGTTCGGCCAGCCACCGGCCCATTTCCGCCAGATCCCCTGAAAAACTTCCCAGACGCAGCGCCAGATCCACGGTTTCATCGGTACAACCAAGTGGCAGGCCGGCGCCTGGCTGCGCAACAATTGATTGCACGCCTGGGCCAAGCCAGCCCGCCCCAGACGCCGCCATCGGCCCCACGTCCAGCACCCGCCGTCCTACGGCGACGGGTTGCAGGAAAAGGTACGCGGCTGGCGCGGCGGGATCAAAGACGTCGGGGAATGGGGACACGGCCACAGTTTCACCCCACCGGGCCTTCTGGGCAACCTGTGTGATAGGGTGCGCCGGATGCGAAAAAAAATCGCCCGCCTCGCGGCCTGGGCGGTCACGATCGGCCTCCTGGTCTTCCTATTTCGACGAATCTCGTTCGCGAACATCATCGAAGCTGTTAAGGACGCCGAGGCCTGGGCCATCCCAGCCGTCCTGGGTATGACCTTGGTGGTGTACCTTTGTGACGCGCTGGCGATGTGGAAAACCTTTGGCTGGTTCGTCACCCCCTTGCGCCTGACCGAGGTCTTGCTGCTGCGCGGCGCCACCTACTTGCTGGCGCTCATCAATTACGCAGTGGGGCTAGGCGCCATCGTCTACTTCATTCATCGATCCCGGGGGGTTCCCGTGGTGCGGGGGGCCGCCGCCGTGCTGCTGATTATGGGCACGAACCTGCTGCTTTTGCTGTTCATGGCGACGCTGGGAATGGGGCTGGGTGCGGACACCATCCCGGCCCTGCGAACCATCTTGATGTTGGCCTACGTGGGGTTAGCGGGATACATCGCCCTGGTCATCTGGAAGCCCGCCTTCCTGGTTAAACGGGCCCTTTTTGATGTCCTGTTGGGGGCCGGCCTTGGTGGTTATATAAAGGCCACGGCGGTCAGGATTCCCCACATTATGTCGCTGCTTGTCCTCAACTACTTGGGGATGCACGCCTTCGGTGTCAACGTGCCCGCGCTTCAGCTTGTCCTGTGTATGCCTGTGGTCCTATTTATCGCTGTCCTACCTATTTCGGTCCAGGGACTGGGCACCAGCCAGGCCGCTTTGACGTTTTTCTTCGCTCGGTATGCCGTGGGCAACCCGGCTATGCAGGAAGCCCGCATCGTCGCAGCCAGTCTCGCCACCCAGGCCCTTTCCCTGGTGGTGCAGTTTGCAATTGGCGTCATTTGCTTGCGCAGCCAAATGGGGCGGACCCTACGTGACGCCAGCACGACGGCCGTCGCCCCCCCTGCTCCCTAAATTTCGCCAGCAAATCTCCCGATCCCTCTGGACATGCCCCCGCTGAAGCTGCAGCCGCGCCAAAAGATTGAATACAAGAAGCCGAGCCGCATCAACCCGGTTTCGATATCGGTGTTCCTCTTCTTCGGGTTTATGGTCTATTTGGGCGTTTCGATCTGGCCCGCTCTTTCTATCTCATCAAACGTAAAGGCCGAGATGGCGGACATCCTACCCAACATGTATCGGGCCAACCTTCAGGGCCCCGCCGGCCAGGGGCAAATTACGGAATTGAGAAAAGACCTCATCAAGGCCATTCGCAAGGCCGGGGTCAAGGATCCCAAACTTACGGTCAAGCTCTTTAACAATAAAAAAATTATTGCGGCCGAGGCCGCCTACCATTTGGTCGCGCAGCTTCAAGGGACCGATTACAAGTTCGAATTGCCTTTCTCGCCCCGGGTCGAAACTGACGCAACCCGCGTTGACTGGTAGTCGTGTTAAGATACGGGTCCGAATAGATGGCCAAACTTGTAGTCGTCAGCACTGAGGGTCGCCGAGAGCACGAACTTGGCGCGGTAACCACCATAGGTCGCCATCCGGACAACGTGCTGCAGATCCTCGACCGGATCATTTCGAAGGAACACGCCCAGATCCTGCGACAGCCCGACGGGAAGTTTCTGTACAAAGATCTCGGTAGCCTCAACGGTTCGTTCCTGAAGGGCGAACGGGTCAACGAACACATTTTTGTCGAGGGGGACGAAATAACCCTGGGCTCTTCGTCACTGACCTACAAAGACCACAGCACCACCGATGCCGTCCTAGAAAAAGTCACGATCGAAGGCAAGACCAACGAGACCCTGATCCGACAGCGCCTTGGGCCCGCGCCTGGATCGCGGGAATTCCTGCCCGAAAAAGAAATTAAGGAAATCGACGTCCTTCGCCGCGACTACGAAAAACTGCGGTTGGCCCACGAACTGGGGCGATCCATCGGCCTTGAGGTCGATACCGACGTACTTCTAGATAAGATCATCATGAAGGCCTTCGATCTGTTGCCCGCAG
>JAYUUT010000238.1:0-42920 GCA_043754455.1 Myxococcales bacterium | reverse complement strand
CCGACGGCCGCGCAGGCCTGTCGCAACCCCAAAGATCGCGGGCGGTCGGTCAGACCCAGCGCCCGCATACCCATGCCGACGGCGCCGCTGGAAACCAGGACGATTTCGACGCCTCGTCGGCGCAGCCGGGCCAGTGAATCGATCAGGCCTTCCAAACGGGGGACCGCCAGCGACACGCCATCGGTTGTCACCACCTGGGTGCCCAATTTGACCACCAAACGGTGGGCATCACGCAGAATTTGCCGCATCAGGCGCCAGAAAATAACATGCCCACGTGCATGTTAGGGTGTATCCGTGCTGCGACCCTTCTGCATCGTGTGTTTTGGATTCATGCTGCTGCAAGGCGTACGGGAAGGCCGGACACAGCCGGAAAAGACCAGGCTGCCCGCCGCAAAAATGCCCACACCTGAACCGCCCAAGACCCCCGGACCGAAAACCGACAACACGCCCCTAGATAGGCCCGCCTTAGAAAGACGGCTTACCGGCACGCAGGCGCCCGCCACCGCTGACGCCTGGCAGAAGCTTGGGACGAACACAGGGCCGATGTTGTTGATCATCGCCCGTGACCCGAAAGCCGCGCTCGCCTTGCGGGCGCGCGCCATCGACGGAATGGCCTATTTTCCGTTGGCGGCGAACCGGGATTTTTTGGAAACGACCTTGATTGACCTGATCAGCGCCAAGAACGAGGCCGACAAGATGATCTTGCGACGGGCGGCCGTGGCTCTGGGATGGCAAGGGGCCGGAAACGCAGCCACGCGGATTGCGGTGTTGTTGGATCACGATGATGCGGATGTCAGGGCCGACGCTGCCTTGGCCTTGGGTCTGACGCGCAATCCAGCGGCAATCGCGGCGCTGCAAAAACGGTCCAGCTTGGAAAAAGATCCCCGCGTCAGACGCCAGTTGGATCGCCAGATCCGTGTGATCGAATCCGCGCGGGGCACCGCCCGGGCCAAAGGCGACGGAACAAACGGTCGGCCTGAAGGTCCCCAAGGCGCCCGGGGGCCCTACGATCGGAACAACCGGGGCCTAGATCCGGCGGCGGGGACGCGGGGGCCAGGGCGTGAACGGTTCTGAAAATAGCGGGGCATGTTAAGGTTCAGCCTAAGGAGACCAACGTGGCACAGGACAAACTGGCAATCCTTGTAGGCGGAGGCCCCGCCCCGGGCATCAACAGCGTGATCAGCGCCACCACCATCCGCGCGCTGTTGCAGGGCGTAGAAGTACTGGGCATTGCCGGAGGATGGAGCCGCATCATGCGCGGTCGAACCGACGAGGCGGCGGTGCGTCCCCTGCAAATGGAGGATGTGAGCCGCATTCATTTTTCGGGTGGATCACTGCTGGGAACGTC
The DNA here is from genome assembly GCA_043754455.1 of Myxococcales bacterium. Lineage (GTDB taxonomy): Bacteria > Myxococcota_A > Polyangia > Fen-1088 > Fen-1088 > JAYUUT01. The sequence continues at coordinate 41,572 of JAYUUT010000238.1, read as the reverse complement.
ACGCGACAATCCGACCAAAGATCCGAAGACCCTAGACGTTGTCATTGAGACGTTGCAAAAACTGGGTATTTCCCAGTTGGTGACGATCGGCGGTGATGACACGGCCTATTCAGCGATGAAGCTGACCGAACGGGCGGCGGGACGGATTCGGGTGGCGCATGTACCAAAAACCATCGACAACGATCTGGATTTGGACCCCGCCGTCGATACGTTTGGATACCAGACCGCCCGGCACGTTGGGGTTGACCTGATCAAAAACCTAATGGTCGATGCCAGAACCACGGGCCGCTGGTATTTCGTGGTGGCGATGGGACGCAAGGCGGGTCACCTGGCGCTGGGAATCGGCAAGGCCGCAGGGGCGACGCTGACCTTGATTCCCGAAGAATTCCCCCGGTTCAAGACGACTTTAGATTCGTTGGTCAACACCTTGGCGGGCGCGATCATTAAACGTTTGGCGGACGGACACCCCGATGGTGTCGCTGTGTTGGCCGAAGGCCTGGCCGAAAGCCTACCCGAAAGCGATCTTGAAACGTTTGGATCGGTCGAGCGCGATGACTATGGAAACATTCGCCTGGCCGATATCGATGTCGGCGACGGTTTGAAAAAGGCTGTGGTCCGGCGCCTCCTAGCTTTGGGGGTACGGACGACCATCGTTTCAAAAAACATCGGCTACGAATTGCGTTGCGCAGATCCGATTCCGTTCGACATGGAATACACGCGCGATCTGGGATATTGCGCGGCGAAATTTCTGATATCGGGCGGCAATGCGGCGATGGTGTCGATGCAAGGCGGGAATTTCAAACCGATTCCGTTTTCGCAGATGCTGGATCCGCAGACCGGGCGGACCCGGGTGCGGATGGTGGACATTCACTCAACCAGGTACGCGATCGCGCGTCGGTACATGATCCGCCTTCGTCGCGACGATTTCGAAGATCCGCGGCTGGTGAAAAAATTTGCCGATGTCGTTAAACTGGCTCCGGCTGAATTTCATGAACAGTTTCATCGCGTGGTCGAGAACGAAGATCCGCCGTTGGACTTGCTTCATCGCAATGCGGCCCCCCGGCGATAGCCCGATTTTTCGATGCGTCTGTCCCTGGTCATTCCCAGTTTCAACGAGGTCGCGGCCCTGCCCCGCCTGATTGAAGCCCTGGATGCGTCGTCGCAACGGTTGCGAAACCTGGGTCACGAAACGGAAGTGCTGGTCGTCGATGATGGTTCGCGCGACGGATCGTGGCGGGTGCTAAAAGAAGCAAGCCCGACCCGGCCTTGGCTGCGGCTGATTCGCCTGCGCCGCAATTTCGGACAGACGGCGGCGATGGCGGCAGGGCTGCGCGCGGCCACCGGCGAGGTGATTCTGCCTCTGGATGCTGATCTACAAAACGACCCCGCCGACATTCCCCGGCTTTTGGACAAACTGGCCCAAGGGTATGACGTCGTATCTGGGTGGCGGAAAAATCGGCAAGACGCATGGTTGACCCGCATCCTGCCCTCACGCGTGGCCAACTGGATCATCGGACGGGTCGGCGGCCTTGCCCTGCACGACTACGGCTGTACCCTGAAGGCCTACCGTCGGGAATACCTAGACGGCGTGTCGCTGTACGGGGAACTGCATCGGTTCATCCCGCTGTTTGCGTACTGGCAAGGCGCAAAAGTGACGGAAATGGAGGTATCCCATCACCCGAGGCTGACCGGAAAATCAAAATACGGTTTGTCGCGGACGTTCAATGTGATGTTGGACCTTGTGACCATCCGGTTCCTTGGGGGGTTTTCCACAAAACCGCTGTATTTCTTCGGCAAATGGGGGGCTCTGCTGTGTACCGGAGGGGTGGGCGCGGCGGCCTATACGTTGTGGGAAAAATATGCCTCCGACGGTCACATCTGGGTGCACCGAAACCCACTGTTCAATGTATCGGTCTTCCTGTTTATGTTGGGTGTGCAATTCATCATGATGGGCCTGCTGGCGGAATTGCAGATCCGGACGTATCACGAATCGCAAGGCAAGCCGATCTACATCGTGGGCGAAACCGTGAACCTAAATGTTCCGGGCGAATCAAGCCTCGACGACGAACCAAAAACCAGGTGGGTTCGGCGCAAAGCCTTGGACGGCGCCTAAATTCGATCTAGAACATCGCCAATTGGCGTGGATCCGGCGCGGTTTTTTTCTTCGCTGACCAAGGCCAAGTCCAGGACGTCCGGGCCTCGGCAGGCAGGGATCCAAAAGTGTCCAGATGCCATCTAACGAAGGCCATTGTCGGCGGGTTGACGTACCCCCCGCCGGTCAGGGGGCCGTACGATTCGGTATATCGGGCGGCAATCACTGCGAACTGTTCGTCCCGTTCAACCTTTGCCAGAACACTGGCCGCGGCAACCGCCACATGCACGGATTCGGCACGGTTGCGGGCCTCAAGCGTGGGAAATTGGGACAAAAGGGGTGCAAACAAACGGGCACCGTCCGCTATCAGCCGGTCGCAGCGTGGGGCCTTGGCCATCAAACGCGCGGCACATTCCTGTTCCAGACGATTCAGCCACCCGCGCGCAACATACCTGTCGATGGTGGGAACATCGCAAACCTCGTGCGCAAAAAATACTGCATGCGCACGAATCATCTGGGCCAGATCTGATCGGACCTGATGGGCATCAGGACCGGCACCGAATCGTTTGGAATCCGCCACACCCGCCCGCGCCAGCCGCCTGGCCCCGGCTGTGTCCAGGACCACGCAGGCCAGCACCATAGGCCCCAGAGCCGGACCCCGGCCCGCCTCATCAATTCCCAGGGTCAAACGGGTAATTCCCATTAGGGTTTGGCGGCCAACGATTCCACCATCACGCGCGCTTCACGGACGTGGCGCATCGGATCCACAAGCGAGCGCAGGTGATGACGGACCACCCCCTTTGCGTCCAGCACAAACGTTTCGCGGCCCCGCAGCAGCACAAAAGAATTCGTCACGCCGAATAGATTCGCGACGCGCCCATCAACGTCCGTGAGCAACGTGAACGGCAAACGATGGTGTGTGGCGAAGCCCTGATGGCTGTCCCTTCCATCGCGGCTGATGCCGACAACCTGCGCCCCCGCTTGCACGAAGGCCTCGTGCTGATCCCTGAACGCGCAGGCCTGGACAGTGCATCCGGCGGTTTCGTCCTTGGGATAGAAAAAAATTACCGCGGGCCCCCCCCGCAGGCTTTCGCTGGAAAACAGCGCCCCTTTGGCATCAGGCAATTCAAACCGGGGTGCGGGTTGTCCAACCGCAATCGCGGCCACTTAGGCCCCTGCCCCAAGACCCACCGGACACAAAACCCCAGTGCCCCCCAGGCCACAATAGCCGTCGGGGTTCTTGGCCAGATATTGCTGGTGATACAGCTCGGCGTAATAGAACGTGGGCTCGGCTGCGATCTGGGTCGTGATGCTGCCACGTCCCGCATGTTTCAAGGCCGCCTGATACGCCGCGCAGGACAGCGCCGCCGCCTGCGCCTGTCCGCCGTCGGTCGTGAAAATGGCCGATCGATACTGCGTGCCCACGTCATTGCCCTGCCGATTTCCCTGCGTGGGATCATGGCTTTCCCAGAACACACGCAACAAATTTTCGTAGGATATTTTCGCGGGATCAAACAGCACCAGCACCACTTCGGCGTGGCCCGTGCGCCCCGAACAAACGTCGCGGTAGTTGGGATTCAACGTGGCGCCGCCCGCGTACCCAACCGCCGTGGTCCATACCCCTGGTTGCTGCCAGAATTTCCGTTCGGCGCCCCAAAAACACCCCAGGCCGAACAACGCGCGACCAAGGCCAGGATCAAACGGGGGTTCGATCGGATTTCCGTTCACAAAATGCAACAACCGCTCGGACGCCATGGCCCGAGGTTACCACCCCAGGGCAACCAGGGCCCGCGCTACGTCGCGCCAGGGCTGCTAGGGCTCCTCGCCGTTTAGGACCGTCCGCACCCGGCGTGCCAACGTTCGGGCGGTGAAGGGTTTATCCAGGAACGTTCCAGAAACCGCACCGGCCCCACGGCCTTGGGATTCCAGCGTGCTTTCGCTGTAGCCGGACACAAAGATTGCACGCAAGGCCGGGCGATCGACCCGCAGCCGGTCCACCATCTGCACGCCGTCCAAACGGGGCATCACAACATCGGTGACCACCAGATCGATGACACCCTTGTGGCCCGCTGCCACCCCAATGGCGTCTTGCCCGTCTTCGGCCAGCAAGATGCGATATCCCAGCTGCCGCAGGGTCCGAACCGTGATCCCCCGAACGATCTCGTCATCTTCGACCACTAAAATAGTTTCCGACCCGCGCGGCGACTCGTCTGCCGCTTCGGGATGTTCAGCAAACCCCGAGCCGACCACATGCGGCAGCCGCACGGTAAAAGTGCTGCCGCTGCCAGCAGACGTGGTGACGGCTATGCTGCCCCCAGCCGCGGTCACGATTCCGTACACAACAGCCAGTCCCAATCCAGGGCTTGCTTCACGATGTTTGGTCGAAAAAAATGGTTCAAAGATCCGACGTTCAACGTCGGCAGACATACCGACGCCGTTGTCGCGAACGCTAAGCACCACATCGTTCAAGTCTTTTTGCAGCGTCACTTCGATGCGGCCACGCCCGTCCGGCAGCGCATCACGGGCGTTGATCACCAACGACAACAACACCTGTTCTATCAAGATCGGGTCAACCTTGACGCCGCAGGCTTCAGTCCCGGTGTCCACCAGCAGATCCACATCGTCACCCACGGCGCTGGCCAAAATTCGATGCGCGCTGCCCACGATATCGCGCAAATCAAGATCCCGGGGGTTCACCGGTTGTCGGCGGGCAAACGTCAACAACCGGCGCAACAGACCCGCGGCGCGATCCGCCGCCAACCGCACGCCATGCAATTCCCCTAAGACGTCGGGGTTGGCCGCAAATCGGTAAGCCAAAAGTTCCGTCGTCGCCACGATACCGCCCAAAAGGTTGTTGAATTCCCCCCCCAGCCCGGCGGCCAAGGTGCCAACCGCGTCCATTTTCTGCGCATGCAACAACTGGGCGGTCAACCGGCGGCGCACGCCCACGTCGGTCACCAGCGCCGTGGCGCCGGAAAACGCCCCGGTTTTGTCCACGGTCGGACACGTCGATACCTCGGTCCACACGTCATCGCCGTCCTTGTGGCGAAAGCGCCGTTCAAACGATTCGTCCACGCCCATTTGACGTTGCAAGAATCGATCGTCGGCGTCCGCACGTTCCTCGGGATGGATAAAATCGGTGTACCGCCGTCCCAAAAGGTCATCCGGTTCGTAACCCAACATACGCGCCATCGCCCGGTTCACGAACGTGGTGCGCGCCTGCGCGTCGACCGTCCAGATGCCATCTCGCGCGTTCTCGACAATCGCGCGGTACCGCTCCTCGCCATGACGGGCGGCGTCCTCACGCGCCTGGCAAGCCGCGTAGTCGCGCCCCGAAAGGATGATCCACCCCTGTGCCACCGAACGCCACCCCACGAATTCCACCACGCGCCACGTCGCGCGCGCGTCCTTGACCCTTAACGTGGTACGGCCCAGCCGTCCTTCTGCCCGCGCCCTTGCCAGGGCCGCTGCAAGACCCGCGTGATCGTCCCCATGCACAAAACCGGAAAGAGCACGCCCGCAGATGTCTTCGGGCCGGTGTTCCAGCACGCCCATCACCGATCGGTTTGCAAATTGCACGACACCATCAACCGACACGCCGAGGACCATGTCCGGATGATCCTCGAGCAGCTCTCGCACGCCAGCGTCGGTCCTTGTCATCACACCCCCACGACAAAATTCACAAACCCAAGCGCAGACTGTAAACGATGAAAGGTGGGGATGATTACCTTTCCTGAGATCGTCGTCAACCAGATCGGCAATAGGCGGCGCAAAATGGGTCTTCAAGTCCGTCGGTACATTGATCCAGCAGGTCAGCGCAATCAGACGGCATCATGCACTCGACCCCACAACGACACGTTATGTCATTTTGAGGGCAAACCTTCATGCTGCATGCGTTAACAGCCTTCAATTTTACCTGAGCCTCTGCGGGAGCCCCGGCTACACAGGTGGATTCACAGGCCTTTTCTGATTTACACAGCTGCTGGCAGCGGCGGATCTGCACGCACGACACGGGCGCGGCCACCGTCATCCGCGGCGCCGCGTCCGGGGTTTTGGCAGCCGTTGACTCGGGGCTTGATCCTGTCGCACACCCAAGGGCCACGGCCCCGATCAACAGCCACGCGTAACGGGTCATCGGCGCCTCGATCGGCGCCGAATCAGTACGCCGGCACATCCAAGCACCAACACCAAAGCGGGATGTCCGGATCTTGTCTTGCCCAGGTCGCAGCCACAACCGCTGGATGATTTTTTTGCGTCCACCGGGGTTAGTGCGGCCGTCAGGGAGGCATCACGAGCCATAGGATCGCCGACCCCAGGTGCCATCCGAACCGAAGCGGCGTCGGCAGCCCCCCCAGCCAGCGTGGATGACTCTACAGATCCATTGGTGTCCGCCAACCGAACGTCTGCTACCTGCGCAAGAAAGGTCGTATCACCACGCGCGCCCAGATCAAAGGAACCATCACGCAGCGTCGTTGCCGCATCCCGTGCGGGGATTACCACGCCCCCGTCAGGCGCAGGACGGGCGCCGCCGTCCGGCAGTACTGCCAACACGTCACCCGGCACAGAGGGGGCGGCGGCACAGCTAGCAGCAGCAGGACCCGAGGCTGCAAACGTGGTTCCGTCCATACACGTCGGGGCCTTGTCAACCGCCCCTGGAACTTCGACCTTGATGGTCGCGGAAGCCGTGTCGATCGATTCGACGGTGATCTTCAGCTCCCCATTCGGATCGGTATAGCTGCCCCCAGCGACCAACCCATCAAGCGCCGGGGTGGCAGGGTTCATGTCCAGGAACCAGGTGTTGATCCCGCCTTGGTTGCGCTGCCGTATGTCCCCGGAGACGCGAATTTGCACCTGCGGCGGCAACCCGCGATCAAACCCCTGCGACGCCCGCATTTCCACGTAATAGTGGGTCAGATTGACAGTGCCGCCCGCGCCGCCGCCGCCTTCACGAAAAAAGGGCCGGGTTCGCGGCATGGGAATTTGCAGGGCCTGCGCACCATTGCAGGGCAATTCGATAGGCAAAAGCGTGAAGGTGCCGGTCGAATAGACATCCACCATATTGCAACCGGCAAACCAGCCCTGGTAGGCCTTTTGGTACGCGTTGGTGTGACGGCAAGCCCGTCCCATAGGATCATACGAATCCCCATATTCGGTGTGAACGCAATTGGCCATCGGATCATCCGAAAACGCCCCGCCGGTACATTTCAGTGACGACGAGTGTTTCATCCCAAAGTTGTGGCCAGGTTCCTGAACCAGGACCACACAGTTGGTCGAAGCGTTGTACCAGGTGTCCCGCGCCGGGCGATCGGGGGACCCGATGGCTGCCAACCCCGTCCAGGGACAGGCGGCCACACGCGACCCCATATACCAAAGGTAGTGGTCGAAGCCCTGTGGCACCTGATCGCGCAACGCTGTGGCAAGGTCGCGGGTATCACAGCCCGTCATGGTGGCCTTGATAGGCCCGAATACCTGGGCCGCCAGATCCTGTCGGCCAAACGAGGCCTCTATGTAATACTGACGAAGCGACGCATCCGTCGCGCCCAACCCCATCAACCGTCGCAAGGCCACTTCAGGGGTCAGGTTCACCCCCGCGCCCATATCAACCAGCACAAACGCCAGGCGTTTTGGCCGGTAGGGGGTCCCGTTGATCAAAGCCTGGGAATGCGATTCGACAGGCCCGGCCGTCACGACCGGGGCAAACCGTGAAACCAGCAGATCTTCGCCGGAGTCCTGTCCCCATACATCCACAGAGCTGCCCGCAGGCAGATCGGGGCTGGACGCAAGAATCAGGCGCCGTTCCTTCCCTTTTTCACCCCCCACGCGAAGGTAATATTCCGTCTGCGTCCGGCCATCGTCATAGTCCGCCACATAGACCACAAGATCGCCCCGTATTGCCCCCGGGGGAGGGCCCTGCACAACCGGTGGATCGGAACACGATAAGGCCGTGATTGCTGCGGCATACAGACAAAAACTGAAGGGATTCCCAATGTTGGCCAATCGAAAGGATGTGATCATGGGGCTCCTTACCGGGGCGTCAGTGTCAGCACGGGACGGATTTCGTCAGAAGAACGTCAGGCCGCCAACCGGCGCTGCTCAATAGTGGCTTGGAGGCTGGGGATTCGATATCAAAAAACGACGTATGCTGCACCAATGCAATCGAAGGTGATTCTAGCTCTTGGTTCCACGACCTGCACTTTGCTGCTGGTTGGATGCGCTCATCCGGGCCCACCGGTCAGCCCCCAACCGATCGTAACTGTTGTGGCTTCGGCCCCGGATGAAGAGGATCGGGGCGCCTATTTTGGGTCCAGCCGCTGCGCCCAGGCGGGTGTGGCGTTTTGCGATGGGTTCGAAACCGGGGTTCTAGATCCAGACAATTGGCGCACGTCGGGACCGCCCCCCACCATCGAAACCGCCCAGCACGCCCGCGGGTCCCAGGCCCTACACGTCGTAAGGCGGGGCAATGGACAATCCTTGATTCGCAGCACGCGACCTTTTCCCATACCGCAAAATCGATACTTCGGACGGGCCTTCGTGTATTTCAACAACCTGCCCACAGCCCCGATGAAATACGCCCACTGGACCATTATTGCCGGTATGGGCATCGCGTCCCGGGCGGAAATTCGCATTGGCGGGCAACTACAGGGTGGTCTGAACACCTGGGGCATCGGCACCGACAACCGCGCCCCCGACGGGACCGGAGACTGGACCAATTCGGACAAAGGGGACAGTGGCCATAAGACTGGCATTCCTGAAAAACAATGGATTTGCCTAGAATGGCTACACGACGGCCAAGCCCATGAAACCCGGACCTGGATTGATGGTGTCGAGCGGACGGCCTTGCAGACGACCGCGGACAAACATGGGGGCAAACAGGACGTCCCTTATAGGCTCCCGATATTTTCTTCCGTTTGGTTCGGATGGCAGGAATATCAGCCCAGCACCCAAACCTTCGATCTGTGGCTAGATGAACTGGCGCTGGACGTCAGGCGCATTGGCTGCTTGAAATAACGGGCTGCTTGAAATAACGGGCTGCATGAAATAATCGTCAGGCCGGACCTGTCAGCGTCAACATCAGCGCGTTTAGCCTTTTGACAAAGGCCGCGGGATCCTCCAACTGGGCTCCTTCAGCCAGTTGCGCTTGATCAAGCAAGATGTGGCTCCAGTCCCCAAAACGGGTGGCTTCCGATTCTGAATTGAGACGCTGAACCAAGGGGTGCTGCGGGTTGATTTCAAGAATCGGCTTGGTGACCGGAATCTTCTGCCCGGTGGCCTTGAGCATCCGTTCCAGATTTGTGCCCATGGCGTGCTGGTCCACCACAATGCAGGCTGGGGAATCCGTCAGGCGGTGCGTCACCCGCACGGACTTGACCTGCCCGGCCAGCGCCGTTTCAATTCGCTGGGTCAGATCGCGGAAAGTTTCGGCGTCCTTCTGCTGGTCTTCCTTCTCCTTGGCATCCTCCAACTTACCGAGGTCAAGATCGCCCTTGGCCACTGATTGCAACGCCTTGCCTTCAAAATTGGGCAGATGGGACACAAGCCATTCGTCCACACGTTCGGATAGCAGCAGGACTTCGATGCCTTTTTTGCGAAATATTTCCAGATGGGGCGAATTTTTCGCCGCCGCGAAAGACTCGGCTGTGACGAAGTAGATCTTGTCCTGACCCTCTTTCATACGATCGCAATACGCCTGCAAAGAAACCGATTGCTCCTCGCTGTCATTTTGTGTCGTCGAAAAACGCAGCAGCTTGGCGATCGGCGCGCGGTTGCCCATGTCCTCGCCCACCCCTTCTTTCATGACCCGTCCAAACTGCGTCCAGAACGTTGAATATTTGTCTTTGTCGTTTTCGGCTAGATCTTCCAGGAGGCCCAGGACCTTTTTCACCGATCCCGAACGAATCGCTTCGACGTCTTTGGACTGTTGCAAAATTTCGCGAGAAACGTTCAGCGGCAGATCGCTGGAATCGATCACACCACGCACGAAACGCAGGTATGCAGGCATCAGTTGTGCAGCGTTGTCCATGATGAACACCCGTTTGACATACAGTTTGATGCCGTGACGCTGTTCGCGATCCCACAGGTCGAAGGGGGCATGGGCCGGAATAAACAGAAGCTGCGTGTACTCCTGCCGCCCCTCGACCTTTGCGTGGGTCCAAGCCAGGGGGGCTTCAAAATCATGCCCTACGTGTTTGTAGAACTCTTCGTACTGTTCTTTCGTGATGTCGGTTTTGGAACGCGCCCACAGGGCCGAGGCTTGATTGACCTTTTCATCTTCTTCCCCAACCGATTCACCGTCGGCCGCTTCCTTCTTCATCAGGATCGGCAACGTGATGTGGTCAGAATAGCGCCGCAAAATTTCCCGTAGTTTCCACCCTGACAGGAATTCGTCCTCGCCCTCTTTAAGGTGCAGCGTGACTTCGGTCCCCCGTTTTTCCCGGTCCACGGTTTCAATCTGATATTCGCCGGTCCCCGCGGATTCCCAGCGAACGCCGGTGTCTGCCCCTAGTCCCGCCCGCCGCGTACACAGGGTCACCTTGTCCGCAATCATGAAGGCCGAATAGAAGCCCACACCGAATTGTCCGATCAGATTCGCGTCCTTGGCCTGATCGCCGGTCAGCGATTTGAAAAACTCGCGCGTGCCCGATTTCGCGATGGTGCCGATGTTGGCAATGACGTCAGCCCGGGACATGCCGATGCCGTTGTCGGTGATGGTCAGGGTCCGGGCGGCCTTGTCAAAGGCAATTCGGATCGTCAGTTCAGGATCGTCTTCATACAAAGCCGGGGTCGCCAGGGCCTCGAACCGAAGTTTGTCGGCGGCATCGGCGGCGTTGGACACCAGTTCCCGCAACACGATGTCCTTGTTGCTGTAAAGCGAATGAATCATGAGGTTCAGCAGTTGGCTGACCTCGGTCTGAAATCCCAGGGTTTCTCTTGTGTTGTCGCTCATTTGAAGCGCCAAACATGAAGCCTTTGCCCCGCTGTTGCAAGGGCTGACGACACCTGGGCCTCACTGGCCCAGTTTGGTCTTGACCTGTTTGATACGGGCGGGAAGGGTGGGGTCGTCAGGCGCCAAGGCTAGGGCGCGCTGGTAACCCGTCAGGGCTTCTTGAAAACGATACAGCTTGAAGTACAGATCGGCGACAAGGCGTAAATATTCGGCATTTTTGGGGGCCAGACGCATCGCCTTGCGGGCAGAATCAAGGCCTTCGGTATAGCTGGCTTTTTCGAAATGCGATTCGGCCAGGCCTGCGTGGGCGGCAGCGTTGTTGGGGTCGGCAGCAACGGCGCGGTTGAACGTCGCGATGGCATCAGTGAAACGCCCACGGCCCATCAGGATACGGCCTTCGGCGGTGGCGGTTTTGGACAAGGCAGGGTTACGCGGGGTTTCGGCGACCTCGTCATCCATCGGCTTTTTGCGCAGGGCTTTTGTCGGATCGGCCACAGCGACAGCGACTGCGGGGGGTTTTGTTTCGATTTTAGGCGGCGGGCTGACGTCCGACTGGGTTGCCAGTTTGCGCGCGTCCAGATCCGCCGGATCCAGATCCGCGACCAACCCGAACAGAGCACGGGCCTCGGCAAATTTTCCCTGGACGCGATCTTCTAACGCCAGGGTGCGAATGGCATCGGCCAATTTGGCACGCTGGGCGGTCCCCTCGGGCAAGGCATCCAAAAGTTTCAGTTTCAGCCGCGCCTCGGACATTCGGCCTTCCAGGGCTGACATGAAGAGTTCCGAGGCCAACGCGCGGGCCTTTTCAGTCCCTTCCTGGGCGGCACTGCGCACAGCGCGGGGGGCGCGAATTTCACGGGGGCGTTCTACCAGGGATTTCTGTTCTTCCGTAGACAAGTCGGCCTTGCCCTGCAGGGCGGGATCACGGGGCGTAAACAGCAGGGCCTCGCGGAATCTGTCGACCGCCAGTTCACGCAGGTGGGCCTTCAGAAGTTCGTTCGCGATGATAGCCAACGCCCCAGCGTAGGTCTGCCGCAATCGTTCCGCGCCTGGGGACAGGGGGCCCTTGACGCCTTGGGTTTCAGCGTTCTGGGCTTCCGCGCGTTCAATGCAATAAAGCGCGCTGTTTTCAAAAGGCTCGGTGTAGTGCTCCCGCCGGGCCTCAATCTGGGCTTTTTCAAGCCAAGGCCCCACGCCGGGAACTTCTTCGGTTTGGGTAGACTGAACAAACACGGGTTCGATTTTTCGAACCATGAAAAAATACAACGCCAGGGACCCAGTCAGTAGGGCCGTCGCCACGGCGCCCGCGACAATCAGTTTCCGACGTTTGTCCCAAGGCCGGGACATGCGTTCGGCCAGCTTGTGTTGCCAGACATCATCGACCGCCGGCAGTTCCAGATCGTCCCATGCGGTGCGCAGGCCCGACGTGATCTGTGCCTCGCACAGCAGGGCCTCGACCACGGCCATGCTGGCCGGGCGGGCCGCGGGATCTTTTTGCAACATCTGCGCAATGACCGAGGCCAGGGCCGCGGGCACTTGCAGAGCACGTTCTTGCAGGGGTGGCGGTTCCTGGCGTACGTGCATGGTCAGGGTGGCCACCGCGGTGTCGCCTTCGAAGGGCAGACCCCCGGCCAACATTTCGTAGGCCAAAACCCCCAAGGAATAAATATCAGCGCGGTGATCGTAGGCGCGTCCTAGATACCGTTCGGGCGCCATGTATTCAGGGGTGCCCGAGACCACTTTTTCACCCGCGCGGGCGCTGGCCAGCAAGGCCGATACCCCGAAATCGACAACCTTGACCGCGTCCGTGCGCTTGCCCCGGGGGACCAGCATCACGTTGTCGGGTTTCACGTCTAGGTGAACGATTCCTTTTTCATGGGCGGCTCCAAAGGCCTTGCACATCTGGCGCAAAATGGGCAAAGCGCGTTCGGCTGACAGCTGCGGGGTCGCCTTGAGCAACCGCCCCAAAGACTGGCCGTCCAGCAGTTCCATGACGAAGAACACGCGCCCATCGGGGATTTGCCCGAAATCAGTGACGTCGCAGATGTACTGGCTGCCGATCTTCGAAGCCGCCCGGGCTTCGTCACGCAGGCGTTCAACGGCCTTTTGGGTGTGGGCCGCATCGTTTCGCAGCACCTTGATAGCGACACGTTTTTCAAGGTCAACGTGTTCAGCCGCATACACCGTCCCCATCCCACCTTCGCCAATGCGGGCCAGAACGCGGTAGCGATACCCCGGAATAAGCTGCCCAACCGGTAGCCCGCCAGCGGGTGGCGGTACCAGGGCCAGCGGTGATGTTTCTCGAATCTCGTTCATTCTTAATGCAAGGGCGTTCGATTTCGTCCCCGGTGGGACGGCTTCGTACAAACTCTGAACAGATACATCGTGACCTTGCCTGCAATATTGAGTCGTAGAACGCAGGAACCTTTCAGGGCGAAGGCAGGTGCAGGTGGTAGAGGGGATCCACGGTGCGACAACGCGCAGGACGTGGGGAATGGACTAAGATCAGCGGGCCATGACGCCATTCATTAAACTTCTGCCGCAAATGACGATTTTTGCAGGGCTTTTCCTCACACGCACTGCGTCTGCTGACGAGGGGATGTGGACCTATGACCATTTCCCGAAGGATCTTGTCAAAAGAAAACAAGGCGTGACTGTCAATGACGCATGGCTGGAACATATCCGGCTGTCGTCCGCACGCCTGGCCCGGGGCTGTTCGGCCAGTTTCGTGTCCGCGACGGGCCTCGTGATGACGAACCACCACTGTGCCCATGAATGTATCGAACAGCTATCGACGGCGGCGGTCGACAGGGTCAAACAGGGTTTTGTGGCTAAGACCGAGGCCGACGAACCGAAATGCCCCGCTGCCGAGATCAACCAACTACAGACCATCGAGGACGTGACGGCCAAGGTGCGGGATGCGACGCGCGGCCTGTCAGGCCAGAAATACAACGACGCCGAAAAGGCAGAAACCTCACGTATCGAAAAAGAATGTGGGACCACGGGCGGCGTTCGCTGTGACGTCGTTAGCCTGTATCACGGGGGCGTGTATGCGCTGTACAAATACCGGCGTTTCCAGGACGTGCGGCTGGTGTTTGCTCCCGAATTTTCCATAGCATTTTTCGGCGGTGATCCCGACAACTTCAATTTCCCCAGATTTGATTTAGATGTGGCGTTCTTGCGGGTGTACGAAAACGGCAAGCCGGCCCGGATGGACCATCACCTTTCATGGTCAAAAGACGGGGCCAAAACAGGTGAAGCCACCTTCGTGTCAGGGCATCCTGGGGGAACCAGCCGACAACTGACCGTGGCCCAACTGACGTATATGCGCGACGTGGCCTTGCCCGCGCGGCTTTTGCGTTTGGCTGAATTGCGGGGGCTGTTGACTGAATACCAACATCGCGGGGCTGAACAGGAACGACATTCAAACCATCTGCTGTTTGGGGTGGAAAACAGTTTCAAGGCCCTGCGGGGACGGCATGCGGCGCTGCTGGACCAGGCCTTTTTTGCGAAACTTGTCGCAAATGAAAATGCGTTGCGGGCCCAGGTGGAGGCAAATCCACAAACCAAAAAAGAATTTGCGGCCGCCTGGGAGATGATCGCCCGTGCGCAGGCCCGCGGAGGCGAATTGCGCAAACCACATGCGTTCATGGAGGGGTCGGCGGGGTTCATGAGCGAGCTTTTCGATCACGCGCGCACGTTGGTGCGGGCGGCAGACGAACGGGGCAAGCCCCTTTCGCAGCGATTTCGCGAGTTCCGAGATTCGGCGTTGACGGCGGTGGAACAATCCGTGCTGAGCCCCGCGCCCATCTATCCTGAATTCGAGACAACCACGCTGACGTTTTCGTTGACGAAGCTGCGCGAAGAGCTGGGGGCGGATCACCCGTTCGTTAAAAAGGTTCTAGGCCAGGAATCACCTGCCGAACTGGCGGCCCGGGTGGTCAAGGGGACGACACTGAGCCAGGTTTCGGTGCGCAAAACGCTGTGGGAGGGCGGCAAAGCTGCTGTGGAGGCGTCCCGGGATCCGATGATCGCCTTGGTCCGGCTGATTGATGCAGACGCGCGCAAGATTCGGAAACAATACGAAGACGAGGTTGAAGCGCCCCTGAAGCAAGGGAGCGAATTGGTGGCGCGGGCGCGGTTCGCGGCCCTGGGCACATCGGTCTACCCGGACGCAACCTTTACGTTGCGGTTGTCCTTCGGCAAGGTCGCGGGATGGGAAGAAAATGGCCAGCGCATCGCGCCCTTTACCACCCTGGGGGGGGCGTTCGATCGGGCAACGGGGCGGCCTCCGTTTGAATTGCCGAAAAGCTGGATTGCGGCCAAAGGAAAGCTGAAACTGACCACGCCGTTCAATTTTTCCACCACAAACGACATCATCGGGGGCAATTCCGGATCGCCGGTGGTGAACGCGCGGGGTGAGGTCGTGGGCCTTATCTTCGACGGCAACCTGCCGTCCCTGGGGGGCGATTATGGCTTCGATGAACGCATCAACCGGGCCGTCGCGGTGGACAGCCGCGCCCTGGTCGAGGCGTTGCGCACGGTGTATGGGGCCGGACGCCTGGTCGAAGAATTGCGTCCGACGGGACGGTAGCAGTCCTGGTATTCTGGCAGGCATGAGAAGTCAGCTTCGTCGCGTTTGTGCCCTGGCGGCGGCCCTGGCCGCGTTTATGGTTTGGGTGTCGCCCGCGGGGGCGAAACACGCGACGGACATCCTGACCGGCGGGGGCGCGGCCGCACCGGCGCCCGGATTAGATTCCCCCTACAAAGATTCTTTTGGTGCCCTGCTGGAAGGGTGGAGCGGTTTTTTAGATCTGTGGCGTCTACTGGACACGTTGATCGTGTTGACGATCGCCGCGGGCCTAGGCGCTATTATCGCGTACCACCCGCGCACGCGAAACAAGGCGTCCACCATCGAGGAGCTGGAGCAGCCCAAGACCTTCATCATGTACGCGTTGATCGGCGCCATCGTGTCGCTTATCGTGCAATGGAATTCACAAATGTCGCTGGTGGTGTTCGGAATCGGGGGTCTGATGCGTTTTCGAACCGACGTGGGGCCCGCCAAGGACACAGGCAGGGTCATCCTGACGGCCTTGGTGGGACTGTGCGTGGGGCTAAAAATGTTTCCCGGGGCCATCATTGCGACCGCCTTCGGGTGGGTCTTGCTGTTCTATCTGGAACGCGAAACCTACAGCCGCATCACCATTCAAGGGTTGGACAAGACCCTGCTGGGGCCTGCCGCCGAGGCCTATCGCCGCGTATTGGCCCAGGTGGGGTGTAAGGTTTTGGGCGAACGAAAGAACTTCAACAAGGGGCAAATTTTTCTAATCTTCACAGCATCGTTTTCCTTCGACAAAGAACAGTTCGAACGCAACTTCACCCAGTCAATCCCCGAACAACTGCGCGGGTCGATCGACTGGGATGTCAGCTAGCTGCTAATACGGCCCGGTGCGCCCGCGCGGAATCATTGAAATTGATGGGGCCCGGCAGAACAACCTGCGGGGCATAAACGTCCGTATCCCTGTGGGGCAGGTGACCGCCGTGACAGGAGTCGCGGGGGCGGGCAAATCGACCCTGGCTTTTGATGTCCTATACGCCGAGGGGTACAGGCGTTACGTTGAAACCTTTAGTGCCTACGCCCGGCAGTTTCTGGATCGTTTGGAACGGCCACGTGCCGACCGCATCGAAGGTGTGTTGCCGGCGGTAGCGATTGATCGAACGGCGCCCGTGCGAACGTCGCGATCGACGGTTGGCACCATGACGTCGGTGGCGGACTATTTGCGGGCGCTGTATGCGCGGGCGGCCGAACTGCATTGTCGGGGCTGCGGGCGGGTGGTGCGGTCGGCGTCGGCCGGCACCATGTTCGATGATTTGCTGGCCGAACACGACGGTGCCGCCGGGTTGGTCGCGTTTCCGGCCCGCGTCGGGAAGGTGAAGCCGGCCGCTTTGCGGGACATTTTCGCCAGAGCTGGGTTTCGCCGCGTGCTGGAATCCGGGCGGGCCGTCAGTTTGGAGGACGCAAAACTTCAGGTGTCCGACGGGGTGATCACGGTGGCGCTGGATCGCGTGACCATCGCTGCCCCCGAACGATCGCGCATCGTCGATTCACTGGAGGCAGCGTTGCGCTGGGGCAAGGGCCGTGCCGAGGTCCATATCGAAAACACCGGCGCCCCGAAAGTGTTGCGATTGGCCGAGGCCCTGCACTGCGCGCGTTGCGACCTCAGTTACCAGGCGCCTACCGCGGCGACGTTTTCTTTCAACAACCCCGTGGGGGCCTGTGAAACCTGCCGCGGTTTTGGCCGCACGATGCAGATCGACAAAAACCTGGTGTTGCCCGATCCCCGGTTGTCCGTGCAAGACGGGTGTTTTCGGCCTTTTGAATCGAAGGTGTACGGCGAAACGAAGGCTGATTTGATTCGGTTCTTCAAACGTCGAGGTTTTCCCGTGACCCGTGCCTGGCAAGATCTGGACCCCGCCATACAGCGCGAGGTTTGGGAAGGTGAACCCGGGGGGCGCAGCCACGGAAACAACCTGTGGTACGGGGTGGACGGCTTCTTCGAATGGCTTGCCACCAAGAGCTACAAGATGCACGTCCGCGTGATGCTGTCGCGGTACCGGCTGTATTCAACGTGTGCGTCCTGTGGGGGTGGGCGGTTGAAACCCGAAGCGTCCCTGTGGCGGTTGCAGGGCCGGACCTTGCCCGATGTGGATGCCCTTCCGATCGATGATGTGGCGGCGTTTCTGTCGAAGGTTCAGCTTCATCGGGCCGATGCCGCCACGCAGGTGGTCCTAGCTGAACTTCGGTCGCGGGTGCGGTTTTTGACCGATGTGGGACTTGGCTATCTGACGTTTGCACGGCAATCGCGGACCTTGTCTGGTGGTGAAGCCCAACGCGTGTCCCTAGCGACCGCTTTGGGCAGCGCGCTGACCAATACCTTGTATGTCCTGGACGAACCGTCGGTGGGTCTACACGCGCGGGATTCGACGCAGCTGTCGGGGGTGTTGCAAAACCTGGCGGCACTGGGCAATGCGGTGGTTGTGGTCGAACATGATCCGGCACTGATCGGTACAGCCGGGCATGTGATTGATCTGGGCCCCGGACCGGGCAAAGACGGCGGCACCGTGGTGTACCAGGGTGATGTTGCAGGGCTCCTGCGTGCCAAGGAATCGGTCACGGGTCAGTTTTTGTCGGGGCGTCTGCCGACGGGGGCGCCCACACGCCGCCGCGCGGTCGATCTGAAAAAATGTATTCGGATCGTGGGCGCTTCGGAAAACAACTTACAAGACGTGACGGTTCAGGTGCCGCTGGGCGTGTTGGTGGCGGTGACAGGTGTGTCGGGGTCGGGCAAGTCGACCTTGGTGGACCAGATCCTGTATCGCAACCTGCGCCGTGCCTTGGGACGGGCAGAGGCCGAACCAGGGGCGTGCGCCCGGATCGAAAACGCGGCGCTGCTGAACGATGTCGTGCTGGTGGATCAGGCCCCCCTTGGTGCCAGTTCGCGGGTCAACGCCGCCACCTACCTAGGAATCATGGATCCTTTGCGGGCGGTGTTTGCGCGTTCGCCCGCAGCCAGGGAGGCGGGGCTAAGCGCGTCGGCTTTTTCTTTCAATTCTGCCGTTGGTGCGTGTCCAGAATGTAAGGGAGCGGGATTTCAGACCATCGAACTGCAGTTTTTGCCCGATGCAGCCGTGCGCTGTCCTTTGTGCGATGGCCGGCGGTTTCGCGCAGAAACCTTGACGGTGAAAGTGTACGGGCACGACATCGCGCAGGTTCTCGATCTGCCTGCGGACGAGGTGGCCCGTTTTTTCGCGGACCATGAGAAGGTCATGGATGCGATCATTCCCTTGCAGGATTTGGGCCTGGGCTACCTTGCCTTGTCGCAACCGGCCCCCACGTTGTCAGGGGGTGAATCGCAGCGGCTGAAATTGGCGCGTGAACTGGGCGAGGCCCGGGCCCACAAGAATATTCTGTTTTTACTGGATGAACCCACGACGGGACTACACGCGGCCGACGTGGCCCGGCTGGTACAGGCACTGCACGCGCTGGTCGATGCTGGGCATTCTGTGGTGGTGGTTGAACACAATGTGCAAGTCGCAAAAGCGGCAGACTGGATCATCGATCTGGGTCCCGAGGCAGGGCCCGGCGGAGGCCGTGTGGTCGGGGAAGGCACGCCCGAGGTCATCGCCGGCCTTCCGACACCCACGGGTCAGGTTCTTGCCGAAGCGTTCAAAGGCGCGGGGACGCGGCTGGCATTCGCGCGGCTGGCAACGTCCAACCGCGCGGCTGAAACGACGGGCAGCGATGATGGGATGATGCACATTTACGGGGCGCGCGAACACAACCTGCAGGATGTGTCGGTCGCCGTGCCGCGCGATCAATTGGTGGCGGTGACGGGTGTGTCCGGGTCGGGCAAATCGACCTTGGCGTTTGATGTGTTGTACGCCGAAGGGCAACGTCGGTTTTTAGATTGTTTACCCGGCTACGCACGCCAGTTCATGAGGCCCTTGGCACGTCCCGCTGTGGATCGCGTGGACGGCGTGCCACCCACCGTGGCCCTGGAACAAAAACTGACCCGAGGCAACGCGCTGTCGACCGTTGGCACCGTGTCCGAGGCGTACCATTATTTGCGGCTGCTGTTTGCCTGGCTGGGGGTACCCCAGTGTCCTTCGTGCGGCACCGAAGGCCGCGTGGTGTCGCGTGACGATCTGGCGGGGCTGATCGCGAGGCATCGGGGGACAAAAAAACAGCTAATCCTGGCCCCGCTGGTGCGCAAGAAGAAGGGGCAGCATACCGAAACTCTGTTGGCCGCCGCGCGCAGGGGTATCAATCACGTGCGCATTGACGGCACCGTGGTTGCCCTGACAAAGTTGCCGAAACTGGGGCGGTTTGAAATTCACGACATCGAAGCTGTGGTGGCTGAACTATCGGCTGCTTCAACCGATGACGATTTTCAGGAGATTCTGAATCTGGCGCTGGAGCTGGGCAAGGGCACCCTTGTTGTGGCCACCAAAGGTCAGGACGATCGAATTTATTGCACGACTTGGGCCTGCACAACCTGCGGCACAGCCTTGCCCACGCCTGACCCACGCCTGTTTACCTGGAGTGAGTCCTTCGGCGCCTGCACGGATTGCGGGGGTCTGGGCGTCGACCCAGCCAGTGTGGAGGATGAAACGGCGGCAGATGAAGAGTCACCTGAATCCACAGATTCAGATCTCGTGATCTGCCTGTCGTGTCGTGGCACCCGCCTGGGCGTTCGGGCGCTGTCCGTCAAGATCGGCGGCAAAAGCATTGGAGACATCGCACAGTTGCCGCTGTCGGACCTTCGCCATTGGTTATCCGGGCTGGCCGCACATGCACAAACCGCATTGACCGACAGCATTGTCCCCGCGTTGGTCACGAGGTTGCAGGTGATGGAATCACTGGGACTGGGATACCTGACGTTGGCCCGGGGCGCGCAGACCTTATCAACGGGCGAAACCCAACGTATCCGCATCGTGGCCGCGTTGTCGTCGAACCTACGGGGCTGCTGTTACGTGCTTGATGAACCCACGGTGGGCCTGCACCCGCGTGATGCCGCGGCGTTGGTGGCGGCCCTAGAAGGGTTGCGCGATCACGGCAACACGGTGGTGGTGGTTGAACACGATGCGGCCTTCATCCATCAGGCCGATCATGTGATTGATTTGGGGCCAGGCGGTGGTGCGGGGGGCGGCCTCATCGTCGCACAGGGATCACCTGCTCATGTGGCCACGATCGCCGCATCGCAGACGGGTCGGTATCTCGGGGGACATGTACAAAAAACGGTTTGGCCCCGGCGTTCTTTGCAAGGCACCAACAAGTTGCGCGTGCGCGGCGCGCGGCTGCACAACCTGAACGGCCTGGATGTCGAATTCCCGCTAGAACGCCTGATCTGCGTGACCGGCGTTTCAGGATCGGGAAAATCGACCTTGGTGCGCGATGTCCTGTTTCGGGCGCTAAAGGCGCGGTTCGCAGGCAAAAAACTGCCGTCCACTATTTTGGGACTCGACGGCGTGCCCCACCTGACCCGGGCTGTGGAAGTGAACGAAGCCCCTATTGGCCGTACCCCCCGATCGGTTCCGGCTACCTATATCGGCATCATGGATCCCATCAGGCAGTTATTTGCTCAGACAGGAGACGCACGGGCGCGCGGGTTTACGTCAGCCAGATTTTCTTTCAACGTCGCGGCCGGTCGTTGTGCCACCTGTGATGGCCAAGGGCGCCTGCGGGTGACGATGGCGTTGTTGCCGGATGTTTTTGTGGACTGCGCCGATTGCCAAGGCCGACGCTACAACGCCGACACACTGGTCGTCACCTACAAGGATCGTTCGATTGCGGACGTGCTGGGCATGACGGTCGATGAAGCCCTACAGTTTTTTGCAGCCGTCAGCACCATTAGCGTGCCCTTGGGTTTTCTGTCAGATATTGGCCTTGGCTACATTCAAATTGGGCAGCCAAGCCCAACCTTGTCCGGCGGCGAGGCCCAGCGGATCAAGTTGGCCGCGCAACTGGGCACCAAGGTGACGGGCCGGTCAATTTATATTCTGGACGAACCCACGACGGGCCTGCACATGGCGGACGTGGCACGGCTGATAACCGCCCTTCACCGTTTGGTGGATCGCGGTGACACCGTCGTGGTGGTCGAACACAATTTGGACCTGATGGCGGCCGCTGATTGTCTGATCGATCTGGGCCCCGATGGGGGCACGGGCGGCGGAACCCTGGTTGCTACCGGAACACCTGAGCAGATAGCGCGAGAGCCGATTTCACGAACCGCCCCGTATCTACGGCCCGTACTGGCCGCGTGATTTCGCACGGTTGTCGATAAAGCGGGTGGTTTTCTTGCCATCTAATTTCCAGGGGCGACGATGGGCGTCTCTTCTTTGTCGGAGGTCGCGATGCCAAAATCCTGGAGTGCAAGCCAAAGTCGAAAATCCCTGGGCGGCGCGCGGTCAATTCTGCGCGGCGATCTGGGCGAGATCAGCCTATGCACCTTGCTGGGCATGATGGAGATGGAACGCCGTTCCGGGGTGCTGGTGTTGCAAAAAGGCCGCGAACTGGGGCGGTTGTTTGTGCGCGAAGGCCAGGTGTTGCGCGCCGCGATCGAGGCCACCCGGGCCCGCAAAGGTGCAGAAGCGGTTTATGAACTGATCGCCTGGACAGAAGGCCAGTTCGAACTGTGGCATACCGCTGTCGACGGTCCGGACGAGATCGCAGAGCGGACCACCTATCTGTTGATGGAAGGGTTTCGCCGTCAGGACGAGGCCGAGGAGACGCCTTTGCAAAGAAACGCCGAGCCACCTGCGGCTGAGGGCGCGAACGTCGGGTTTGGGATTTGAAACCTCGGTAGACGACCCGGGCTCGTTAGGGGCGGGGGCTGGGGGCCGAGCATGTCGACCTATTCACCCATTCCGCTCTACGCCTTGAGCCCAGGGAGGGTCTCGAAACTGAAACGGCCGTCACCAAACTCGCCATCGCCGGCAGCGCTGGGGGACGGCGACCTGTCAATTTGAAAGTATTCGAGAACCGACCCCAGGACCTGTGTATGTGACTTACCCCCCGCGTCTATGATCTGACCGCCGCTTTTGTAAAATCCGCCACCCAAACCGCCGATGACATAGGGCGTGTTTCTCCAACTGTGATCTTTCCCCTCGTGCCTCTTGGGGTCATCGCCATATGCATTTCCCAGCATGACCACGCTGTTGTCCAGCAGGGTGCGCGAACCTTCTTTCACGGCATCAAGCGCCTTCAGTAGGTATGCAAAAAGTGACGCGTAGGTCGCGTTGACCTTTCCAAAAAGGACACGGTCATTGGTGCCTGCACTCGCATGGGCAAGTCTATGAAGACCCTGGGCGCCATCAGGAACAGGTTTGCTGTCAACGGCGATCCCGGGCCACGTGAAAGACATGTTGGGATTGGACTGCGTCACCTCCAGTCCAAAGATTCGGCAAATATCACAGGCCAACGCCATAGCAATTAAGTCCATATATACTTGGCCCAGTGGAATGAGATTGTTTATGTTATTGAACGGTAACTGAGCGGTGGGGCTGGTAAGTTTTGAGCATGCGCCCCCTGTGTTTTCAGGGCGCATCAGGTTCTGGCCGATCCTGAGTTCTGAAGCACGCACAAGACTCAAGTGCGCCTCAAGCTTCCCACGCTCAGGACCAGCAAGGCGCTTGGACATGCGGGTCAGATCACCGCTTAGCGCGTCTAACATGCTTCTGCGTAGCGCGAGGTCATTCACCGGCGTGGTCGGGCTTGGGGCTCCCGGAACGAAAGACCCGAAAAGATCGTTTATCGCAACATAGGGGCTACGAATGAGGGTCGCAGGCGATCCCTTGGCCTTAAAGAAGACCGGCTGCGTGCCTGGTGAATTGCAAAGGGCCATAGTTAGGTTTCTGCGCGCGGTCGTAAAGTTCATCTTGTTTACGATGTGCTGGTCAAGAGACACTCCCTTTTTCTGCACTTCATTGCCTTCAGCCTGTTGCGCCGCAAGGCAAGCATTGGGAGCTGTCTGGTGATTGTCGCCCCTGCCCATAGTGACTGTGAGGTCTTGAATAATCGAGACCTTGTGTTTAATCGGGGTCAGGGGTTCCAGGCTGGTGCCGGTGAAATCCATCGCGGCCTTGGCGGCCCCTACAGGAAACCAGTACTCAGAAGCAACTCCCGTGTGCAGCATGATCATCACGGCACGCTTTATGGGCTCCCCTGGTGCGCCAAGCACCTCGCGAAAGACGGGAGCTAAAAAAGGTGCCGCTGTAAGCAATCTCAGCGCGTCTCGACGAGTTCTAAACATCGCAATCTCCTTTAGCTGGTCGGCCGGCCGTCAGTTCTGCGACGCTCTTGTTGTGAAGGGGTCGCTTGCAGCGATTTCCATCATTAAGTGAGCGATATTGTATTTGTCTAAACGAAACTTCTTAGCCAGTGCGGCCAGAACGCCTCTGTCCTCGATCCCGGCGGGCCTGCCAAGCGCGAACTGATACGCGCGCAGGACGAAACATGACGTCAGCTCTGACGACTCTGCGAGCGTCGAGAAAAAGCCAGCGCTTGATGTGAACGACTTTGTCTCCGTACCGTTCATATTGACGAGGGTCCCGCTGGGGTCGACCGGTGTACCCCTTTCGACAGTGCGATAGCGCCCCACAGAATCAAAATTCTCGATCCCGAAGCCAAGAGGATTAATGAGAGCGTGGCAACCACGGCAGGCAGCCAACTGGTGCTGATTGAAGAGCTCGCGTTTCGGTTTGTTTTCGGCATCGGGCTCGGCCATCGCGGCCACGCCGGGCGGAGGCGGTGGCAGTTCGCCGCACAGGAGCCGACGTCGTACGAAGAGACCTCTCACGATAGGAGAGGTCTCAACTTCCCCGCCCGTGACGGCAAGAAGGCTCCCGTGCGATAGAATTCCTCTTCGTTCGGGAGGCAGGTCGGTCTGTGAGAAGCCAGCGCCCTTGATTTTTCCGACGGATATCTTGTAAAACTGCGACAGAGTCTCGTTTAAAAATGTTTTGTCATAGGCGAACAACGACTTGAGAGAAGAGTCGCCCCCAAATACGATATTTTCCGCGAGGGTCAGCGTCTCGGCGCGCATTGCATCCGCAACAGATCTGGTATATTCCGGAAAGAGATTGTTGTCCTTGTGAAGAGCCCCCAGCCTCCCGATTTCAAGCCATAAATCTACAAATTTCGCAAAAGCTGGTTTCGCCTTGGGGTCATTGAAGAGACGATTGGTTTGCGTCGCAATTTGGGAAGAGGTGGACAACAGGTCGGAATTGGCAGCCGAGAGCAGCGCGGCGTCGGGCGGGCCTTCCCAGAAATAGGAAGATAGGGCGGCGGCGATTTCTTGGGGCGTCAGCTTGTTTGGGCCACGTGCGGCGGCAGGAATTCCTAGTTCGGTTCGGTAAATGAAACTTGGCATTTGTACCATTGTCTCAAGAACGTCTCGGAGCGCGATTTTGTCGGGATTTATCGTCCGACTTTCGGTGTAGACTTTCATCAGGGATTCCTTGTCACCTGGATCTACGTCGCGTCCGAACAGAATTTTCCCATGATTCATCACAAACGCGCCAGCGCAGGCGGCCTCTGCCGCGTTCGGCCCGGTACAAAACCTCAGCAGTGACTCGGTCGTCGCGCCGTCTTTCACGATCCGCGCCAGTTTTTGCAGGGCCAGGTAATACGCCTCTCCGACTTGCAGTTGCGAAGAAATATTAGAGAAGCCCGTGACTGGATCGATGGTTTCTTCAGGAAGGAGCGTCAGATCCCTCACCTCGAAGCCGAAGGTGGCTTTGATCGCCCTAAAAATTTCATTGTTCGATTTCATCCGCAGGCGCGGCGACAGATACGCCTTTTCCGACAGCAGAAATTCCTTTTCGTCGGCACTCACAATCGGAAATCCGGCGACAGGGTCCTTGGTCTCAGGCCCGATCCGCGCGGTCGTGCTCAGGCCGTCCGCAGGTATCACCTCAGGATCGCGCAGATCGTTGTCGATGATATTGCCAGTGCAGCCGATGGCCACGGAACCGAAGCACAGTATTTGCAATCGAGCTGCATTCATCGCCGCTGTCGATCGGGTGAGCCACTTTGGGGAGCGACGTTGAGTCTGAGTCATTGCAGCCTCCGGGTTTTGCGACAGATTGATTGTTTCCACATAGACCTGGCTACTTCAGTGGGTCCTGGGGGGGCCGCACCGTGCTCGCCGACGGCAGCGCCGCGGGCGACACGACGTCCAGTTTCAGGTTGTCGATGTAAAGCGCCTCCCCGACCAGGCGGCTACCCACAATGCTGAGCTTGGTGATACGGTCGCCGTCGGCCACCACCTGCCGGGCGTCGCGATAGCCGCGTCCGTCGCGCAGGCGCACCACCGCGTGGGCCCACCCCCCACACACCGGATCGAAGAAGGTCATGCCGTAGTTCTGGTTCTTGTCGCGGTTCCACACCTGGACAGAAAGGCGGTTCTTGCCGGGCCCGAGCCAGTAGTCGAACGACAGCACCAGATGGTCCGTGTAACGGAATAACTCACCGTCGGGCTCCTGGGCCTCGGTCCGAACCACATTGTCCATGGGCGATGGAGGGAACAGACCACCCAGGATGCAGAGGCCACTTGGCCCGCCTGGGGGACAGGCAACCACCTGCCCGGTCGTGAATCCGCCTGGCGTGGTGCCGTTTTCGAAATCGAAAGCCAGCAGCGGAATATCGGAGGACTCCGGGGTCGGGGTGGTACCGCTGGCGACAGGCGATGCACGGCCTGGCTCGTCGACGGATAGCGCGCGTGGCACCGCCCTCGCAACCTTGCTGCCGCCGGCATGCACGTGACCAATGCTGTCGTCCCACAGGTTCTCGAACAGGACCCGCCCCTGAAAAACCTCCAGCCGCGTCTCGATGTTGTTCACCCACAGCCCAAGCCGCGTCCCTACCACGGTGGCGCGCGCATGCGGCGTCTCGAACGAAATGGTCCGGCCCGCGGGCTGCGGGGCCAACTCGGCGTCGACGTGGCCGCTCTCGATCCGGATTGCGTGGTGTTTGCCGACAGATGCCTCGACCCAGCCCACGCTCGCCCCGGACAGCGTCACCCGTGAAGCGCCCAGATAGCGCCAGGTCACGCGACCGTCGGCGGCCGTCTCGATGCGCTCGCCGGGTCGCAATACCTGTCCAGGAACTAGCGCCGTGCCGACAGCACCGGCTCGTGCGACACGCACGTCGCCGCGCACCTCCGTGGCCACCGCGTCCTCGATACCATCACTTATCTCGCGTGTTGGTCGGCGGAACAGCACCAGGGCCACGGTCGCCGTCGCTAGCCCAAGGGCCACAGCGGACACCCACCAGCGCCGCGTGGGCATCCCGCGGTCTTTGTGTAACCGAACGGCGCGCAAGCGGGCGTCAACTTTGCTCGCGAAGCGGGCGGAGTCTCGTTCGAGAGCCAGACGCTCGATCACGCGCACGTCGAAGGGTTTGGCCTCGACCGCGGTTCGCCCGAAGGTGGCAAGAAGGCCGTTGACACGATCGTCGTCCACCAGTTCGTCGAGCAGCGCCGGGTCGGCCTGCACGGCCGCGGCCAGCCACCCATCCTCATCGTCCGAAAGGGCCTCGCCCGCCAGGTAGCGGGACCACAGATCGTCGGGGTCGAGATTGGCGCCGTTCACGATATTCCCGATGAAGCGAGCCGTCGCTCAATGCAGTCGCGCAGCGCGCGCCGGATCCGCAGCAACGTCATGCGTACAGCGCTTTCGCCCTTCTGTGTGCGACGCCCGATGTCAGCTAGGGTATTGGCCTGGAAGTAGTGTTCCGTGACCAGCACCGAACTACCGGGTGGCAGAATTTCGACGCACCGCTTAAGCGCGGCGATGGCGCGCTCGCGCTCGTCCAGGTGCGCGGCGTCGTCCTCGACGCGGTCGAGGCGTCGCCCGTCGATCAGCCGATCGACCAGGCGCCCCTTGCGCAGGTGAGTGCGCAGGTGGCCCAACACCCGGTGCCGCGCGATGCCAAGCAGCCACGTGCTGAAAGCCGACTCACCGCGGAAACTGCCGACGCTCGCGTATGCGGTCAGAAACACCTCCTGCGCCAGATCGTCGACCACGTCAGGGGAACGAACGTACGATCCGATGTAGGCACGCACGCGGCCCTGGTGCGCGCGCACCAGCTGCCCAAACGCCCCGGTGTCACCTAAGGCCGTGCGCCGGACCATGTCGGCCTCGTCGACCGCGCTGTGTTCGTTCAATGCCACTAGGTCCTTTGGCGCCGCTACCCCGGCGCCGTCACGCACAATCGGACCGTGAATCCAAAGAAAATTAGGGACGACCTCTAAGAAAGGATGCCGGACGGCATCCCCGTGTTCACGAACTTGCCCGATCCGAACGTTCTTTCGACGCCGTACAGCTTGAACAGATCGACGAACAAATCGGACAAATTCCGATTCGCCGCATTGACGGCGACCATCGCTGGGTTGGCGATGCCGTAGATTTCCTGTCCAAGCTTCATCTCGTTGCCTATGTTCTGACTTGCCACAAGCAGCGGGATGTTCGTCGGATCGTGGGTGGCGCCGTCAGACATGTTGCTGCCAAGGATGGTGACCGTCTCAGCCAGAAGGCCGGCCACCTTTAGGTCCGCGACCAATTGCGCCCAAAGGCCGACCTGTACCTGAACGATCGGGAGGAGCTTGGACCAGTCGCCGTGTGCCGCCGCATGCTGTACCGCCGCAGTTTTCGTGATCTGGTTCTGCCCGATTCCGTCGTTGTACATAATGGTCGCGACACGTGTGACGTCGCACTGCATGGCCGCGACGATGATCTTCTGCATGGTGCGGAACTTCTTGTAGTAGGGCTCGACGCTTGTGTCTTCAGCAGACGCCTTGCAGGTCGTGGCGTTGCCCAGACTCTCCAGTTCGCCCTCGATGTCGCGAACGCCCTGCGCGAAACCGTCCAGCTTCTGCTGATCTCCAGGCGGTAGCGACGCCCGCAGTGCTTTGTACTGGCCCAGCACACCGTCGAGGATGCTCTTCTTTCGTGCCAGCATGTACTGCACGTTGCCCGCGGTGGCCGGGGTCCCGCCGCCGAACACCTGCGTGAACATCTGCTCGGGGTTCTTGGTATTCGAGATGGGCGTCAGCGCGTCCTTCCACGCGACTGAGTTCACATAGTTGATCGAAGCGTTGCTGTCGTGGGCAACGTCCCAGCCCGGGACGGTGTTCCAGCCGGCATGAAGGCTGCGGATTCGCACGCCCGTTTGGATGTCGGCGATGTACTGGTCGAACGATTTCGCGCAGGACTGATACGGCGGGCTGCCCGGTTTCCCGGTGCCGACCGGCGTGCAGGACAAGAAGGCCGCGCAGCCGGACCAGTGAACGTCGAAGTTGTTGACCGCGCGGAAACCCCGAAGCACGCTGACGTGTTCGTCCACACCCTGCACCGCCAGCGCCTTCAACGCACCCCCGGTGGCGCCCGAGCTGCTCCACTCGCCGTTCGCCGCCTTCGGCATCGGCGCTCCGCTGGGAAAGAAGCAGCCTATGAAGCGCTTCTTGACCGCGGTCGCCGCGTGCGCCTTGCGCCCCCCGCAGGTCAGCGCTGACTCGAATGGCGGAAGGGCAATGGCCGCTGCGGCAGAGCGAAGGACGAGGCGGCGCGTGAGGGACTGTTTCATGGGCATCCTCAATGTGCGACCCGTTGGAAGGCACGGCTCTGCACGAGCCGAAGCGTCATGGTGCGGATGCCAGGCGCCTGCCCGCGCTCCGCGAATGACAGGTAGTCGACAAGGGCGTCGTCCCCTGCAACCCCGTCGTCCATAACCCGGCCAAGCGCGAACACAGCGAGCCTCTTGGCAACGCACCGGGTGAACTCCGGCATCTCGTAGATGAGCTGGTTCATTTCGCTGAAGGTCGCGAACGGCTTTCCCAGCAGGGTGCTATCGGTCTGTACCGGTTTTTTGGTGTCGGCGTACACGGTGCGCGTCTTGCCGACGTGATCGAAACCTTCGAGACCGAGCCCGATAGGGTCCATCAACTGATGACATCCGAAGCAGGCGGGCCCGGCCTTGCGGTGCGCCTCAAGCATCTGCTTCGGCGTCGCCGACGCGGGAAGTTTGGCCTGCGACGCCGCGATCTCGTCCACGAGCGACGCATCGGGCATGGGAATTTCCTTGCAGAGCAGACGGTCTTGCACCAGGCGACCACGGTGGATCGGGTCGGTCTTCAGCCCCGACGAACTCAGCGTCAGCCAGCTGCCCTGCTGGAGGATGCCGCCGCGGTCGAACGTGGCAAATGGGACGAAGGTCGACGTGAACGTGCCGATTATCCCATAGTGTTTCGCCACCGACTGGTTCAAATACGTGAAGCCGGGTTTTAGGATCGTGGGTACCGCGAGATCGTCCCTCACGACTTGCTGGAGTGTCCGCCACGTTTCATTCCACAACGCGTTTTCGATCGAGCCCGCGTCGGCGCTGTCGAACTGGCGGAAATCGAGCCATTGCCCCATGAAACCCTGCGTAAACGCGTCGGCGCGCGTGGTCAGCAGACGGTTCACGTGTGTTGTCAGCACGTTCGGATCTGAGGCGAGAGCCCCACTCTTGGCAGCGGCCCAGAGGTCGTCGTCCGGCAACGAGTTGAGGATCATGAACGACACCCGGCTCGCGAGCTCGTACGCGTCCAGCGCTCTGTCTCCTCGGAAGGCCGGGGCCAGGGGCAACTCGGCCTTGGTAATAAACTGGGGCGCTAGGAGGAGTGTTCCGAGCGCCACGCGGACGGCCTCCTTGAAAATCGCAGCCGCATCCATAAACGTGGTCTGCGCCAGAGTCACAGCGGACGTGTAGCTTTCCGTCAGCTGCGCGATCTCGGGGGCAGTCAGAGGCCGCCGAAACGCCCGCTGCGCTAGCGGCTCGAGGATGCTTTTTGCGCATCCACCATAGGCCAGAGCTGCAGTCGTCGTCACCGCGCACGTCATCACCTTTGGCGACTGCATAGCCCGATCCAGAATCGGCTCAAGTGCGTCCGCCCTATCGCGGACAGACTTCGTGTCGTAGTTCGTCCACGTAATGGCGTCGAAGCCAGCGAACTGCGTGGTGGGGTTCCAGTCCTTGATCAGATCGAGAGCTAGCCGCACGCCGACGACATCCGAGACGGCGTTGAGGTACTCGCGGTTCGACAAGTTCCGGACCATCGGCGCCCCCGCCGGGATCTTGGCGGCCAGCATGCTGATGTTCGTCGTGGGCGGGGGGTCACCGGGCGTCGATGGGGTCGGGTTCTGTTCGTCCGGAGCGGCAGGACCAGGGCCCGCTGGCTTGTCAGCACCCCCGGTTACCGCCCCAACGCAGCCAGGGCCGGCGACCGCCACGAACAGCATGGCAATGTACTTCATTACATCCACCCGGTACCTCGACCATAGAGTAGAGCGCCTCGCGGACCCGGGTGCTACATGAAAATCCGAATTAGCGCGTCTAGATTGTCGAACTAGGAGCGCGGTGGGACTTTCTGTTTGACCTGTCGGTGTTTCATTAGAGAATCTTTAGGCGCTGTATTGTTTTTGCTTGGCATTCACAAGCACCCAGCGCATAGACTGATCACCTGTGCTAACCCGCTTTAGCTAACTGCGTTGCGCCTTTGGCCCTTTCCGGGCCTCGTCGCCGCGATGGAGCGACTCAAACATGAACAACGTCGGCCGGATGTCTTGGTGGCTCTTGTGCTTCGCAGGTCTTGGCTGCGGAGGCGGAATCGGAAATGACACGAACGTTGCTCCGATTGGCAACGAGGCGGCCGTCGATGGCGGCGGGTCTTCCGAACGCCCCAGGGGCTCCGGCGGGATGCCAGCCGCATCGGAGATGGTCAGCCCGGACCTCGGTCTTGTCATCGCCCGCGCCGGGGACTCCGACAGCGGCAAAACCACCGCTGCCGCGGACGGCGGGGTCAGCGGAAGCACTCTGGATGCGGGTTCGATCCCCGACAGCGGGCCCGCCCCCGACCCTTCGGAATTCGTATTCGACGACCGGAAGCTCTCGACCTGGCGGATCGTTTTCACGGACGCCGACCTGAAAAAGCTGGACGCTACGGCGGTCAGGGAGGCCTACGTCCCCGCGACCCTCATGGTCGACGGTGAAGATGTCGGGCGGGTGGGGGTGCGCTACAAGGGCGCCGGCTCTACCCTTGCGGATTGCTTCGCCACGGGGGTCAATAGCTGCAAAAAGCTTTCGTACAAAATCGGCTTCAATGAGTTCGACCCGCCCAAGCGATTCCACAGCCTCAAGAAGATCAACCTGCACGCGCACAGGTACGACGTTTCGCACCTTAACGAACGCCTGAGCTACAAGATGTTCCGACAGCAGCGAGTCGCGGCGCCGCGCTCGGTAACTGCCAAGGTTTTCGTCAACGGACAGTACAAGGGTGTCTTTGGCCTGACCGAGAATATCGATGGGCGGTTTACGGACCGTTCGTGGCCTGGCGCGGGCGACGGCAACCTGTACAAGGAGGCCTGGCCGCTGTCCAGCAATCCGAAGTTCTATGTGGATCACCAGAAGACCAACGAGCCCGATCCAGGCGACCCCGCTAAACGCGTGGTGCCACCAACCAAGATCCTGGCCTTCCAGAAGCAGCTGTACGGCGCGAGCGCGGCTGATCTCCCCAAGGTCGTTGATTCGTGGATGAACCTCGACTACATGTTCCGCGTGCTGGCGGTCGACCTTGCCATCGGAAACTGGGACGGACCGCTCATATTTTATTGCCAGAATGGGCCCACCCAGCCCTGCACGAACCATAACTTCTATATCTACGAGGCCGAGCGTGAGAACCGGTTGTGGCTCGTGCCGTGGGATATGGATTCTACCTTCCAGTTCAGCCTCAGAGGCGAGAAAGCCATCTTGACGCCATGGGACCAGCCGCCCGCGGACTGCACACGACGCTTCGAGGCGTTTCCCGGGGTCTTTGTCATGCATCCTGGCTGCGATCGGATTTACCGCGCGATGATACTGGCCGGCCGCGAACGCTTCGTGGCGGCGGTCAACGACCTTTTGGCCGGGGCGTTCAACACGGACCTTATGCGCGCGGACATCGATAGGTGGGCGGCCCAGATGAGCGACGCGGTCCGCGCGGATCCCAATGGCCTGCCCTTCGCCGCGTGGCAGGGGGAAGTGGCGTCGATCAGGGCCCGGATCGCGCCTCTGCGCGAAAAGCTCATAGCCCTCCGCGATCGAAAGACACCCCCGCCGTAAAGAATGGCGACTATGGTGCCACCGGTCGGAGAATCACATCAGAAGTTCCAGTGGCCCTTTGACCGGTTCGGGGCCGCCCTTAGCAAAGTCGTTGGTTGGGATCCCCAGCGCGGTGGCGATGGTGCAATAGAGATCCGCCATCGACCGGTAACCCGTGCTGCCGCGCTTCGGGAACCGGAGAAACCGACCGTCCGCGCGCAGCTTGCCACCGGCGTTGCCGAACAGGGCGATGGGCCACCGGTTGTAGGTCGCGTGGTGCTCCTCCCCATTCTCGCTGGTCAAGGCGAATACGCTGTTGTCCCACAGCGTCTTGTCTCCGACCCGGATCGTGTTGAGGGTGGCGATGGTCTGGGCCATCATCTTTCCGAGCCAGTTGTACAAAATGTTGAAACTCGCGGTGCGCTCGACCTGGCCGGCGTGACCATCGACGTCCTCGTACGGCGTGCCTTTTAAAATCTGTGACACCCGAGGGAACGTATCGTGCGACGGACCACAGCCACAGGAAACGCCGGCAACGTTGGTGACCCCACAAGCCAGGGCGAGGCCAGCTATCAAGTTCATAGATTCGAGCGCGGCCACGGGGTTCGCGGGCGTACCCATGGGGGCGGGGGGAACGGTGCACGACCCCGCGACGGCGGCCAGCGCCTTCTGATTCTTCTCGAACTCCTCCATCGCGGCCAGATACGTGTCCAGCTTGCGCTTCTCGATCGGGCCGAGCGACCCCTGCAACCGGGTGATGTCACCGCGGAGTGTGTCGAAAATGATCCGCTGCCTGGCCGACGCCAATCCGGCCCCGGGAGCCGGTCCCGTACTGGCGGGCGCAGGAGCCATGAACTTGCCGAAGACATCGGTGTAAAGCGCAGTGGGGTTCTGGTAGATCGGCACCGGCATGTTTTTGCCGGCGGCGAAGATGCCGTATTGGCCCACGGCCGTGGCCGTCTTCGCCGTGGAAATGCCGTACAGAACCGATTTGCGTGGGGTGGTCGCGCCCAGTTTGTTGGCGATGTATTGATCGATGGTGATGGCGCCCGGTGGGCCACCCTCTCCGCCGAAGCCGAGAGGCGAGTCTTCGGGAAGATCGGGCGTGCCCATTGCGCTCAACGCCCCGTAGTTGGTCGAATGGCTGGGTCCGGCCACCCGGTTCGCCAGCCCGTCGATGAGCAACATCCTGCTGCGATACGCCTCCAAGGCCTTGAACATGGGCGGCAGCGTGAACGTGGTGGGGGCATCCAGAAGCGTCGATTTGACATCGTACTGAGTGCCCTCCGATCCCACGCCGGGCGGTTTGAACTCGACGGGCGTGAAGATCCAGTCGGGGTGGATGCCGTTGCCTGCCAACATGAAGACAGCGATCTTGCGTTCCACAACCTGGCCGCGAGCCTCGGAGATGAGCATATTGGCGATGGGCGATAGAAGCACGGCGCCTGCGCCCAGCCCCAGCCGCTCGACGAAGGACCGGCGTGAGATCGCCGGCGACGCAGAGACCCGCTTGTTGCCACTGTTCGAGGAATAAGCACCGTTGGACATCATTGCTTCCTTTGTTAGTAGCTGCGGTTCAAGAACGATGGCGAGCTGAACATGGCCGCCACGGCCCCCACGAAGTCTCCCCCACCCGCGGCATAGGCCTTGGCTGCCGCGTCGATCGAGCACTTGTCGTAGACGGCGTCGTCCGGGCGGCCCATGACGTACTGGAACCCGTGTCGGATGAAACACTGCTCGACTGTGACGGATCCCCCCAGCAGTCGGGACATCTCGACGGCGTCCTTAAATGGTCCGTCCGCATCGACGGTGCCCGTCAACATCCCGCCGGCCTCGATCGTCTTGCCGAACTGGGTAGCGCGAAATTTTCCCGCTGCGTCGTACTTTTCAAGCGCCAACCCCACTGGATCCAGCATCATGTGGCAAGTGGCGCAGCTTGCTATTTTTGAGTGAACGGCCAACTTCTCCCGCATCGTGCTCTTCGACGAGGGCAGCTTCGCCACCACGTCGATGGGCACGTCCGGGACGGGACGGCAGAGCAGGCTTTCGTTGATGAAGCGGCCCCGTTTAATCGGCAGGGTCTCCTCGAAGCTAGCCAAGCCCGCCAGAAACGCCGGGTGGGTAAGCAATCCCGCCCTCTCGGTAGCCGGCAATGCCACGGCCGTCGTGCTCTTGGGATCGGCCGCAAGGCCGTAAAGTTTGTAGCTGTCCGCGCCTGCGAACCCCATCGAGGTTGTGAGCAGCGTTTTCAAAAAATCCTTTCGGCGGTTCGTCGAATAGACATTGTCGACGAGCATTCTCGCGTCTTGCAGGACGCGCTCCCTGTTGTACTCACCAGGCTTCTCGATTGCCTTTGCGACGCCGAGAACCTTTTGGAGCTTGAAGTATTGTGTGACGAACTCTCGCGCGGGAACTGCCGCCGGCGATTCCAGGACGCGGGTCACCTGAACATTAATTTGCTCGGGGGTCCTGAGCATCCCCTTGGTTGCGGCGTCCCACAACAGAGTGTCGGCTGGACCATCGGTAAGGACGTAGGAGATGGCGCTCGCAACCTCGTACGAGCTAAGCTTGCTCAGCCCCGGCGAGCCGCTGACTGGATCTCCGAGTTCGGTCAGGAACACAAACTGAGGGGCTATCACCATCGCCTGGAAGGCTATCGCCAGGGCATCGTCCCGGCCAAACATGGCCGTGTTGGCCTTGGCGATACCACCGTAACGAGTGACTTCTGCCGGGGTGAGTTCCCGCCTAAAGAGGATGGCGCCTTTATCTTTGATGAGCGTCTCTGCGCACGCATCGGAGGCGGGCCCGGTGCTCGTCGGCCAGCAGGTCCCCGTTCGGACCGATTCGACGAGCTTGCGGCCCATCTCCTCGCTGACGGTGACACTCTGGCCGAATTCGAAGTTTGTGATCCCGTGCGTTCCCGAAAACGTGCCGAATCGGTAGCTGTCGACCACCGGTTCTAGGGGGGCAACAAACCCGGCAGGCGCGGTGAATGGCGACGTTCCCATGCTGCGGCGGCCGCTCAAAGCCACGGCGAGCGTGTTCGCGTACTGTTTGGGCGTCAGCCGCCAGAGGCGCTGGCCAGGAGGTCGCGTTTGCGGCTGGCTGGCGCAGGCGAAATCCGTCCCGGGCGGGAGGGGAGTGATCCCCGGGGCCGTGGGCTGTCCTGACACGGGATTGGACCCGCCGGCGGGGGTCGAGCCTGCCGGGCCAGGAGTCGAGCCTGCCGGACCGGAAGACCCTGCCAGGCCAGGAGTCGACCCTGCCCGGCCAGGGGTGCTCCCGCCCGATGAGCGCGGCGGCGCTGGATCCTGAGGGCTCGGCTCGATTGATCCGGCGCAAGCGGTCAATCCTGTAACGAACGAAAGTGCGATAGCCCGGCAGCGCTGCATGGGGTCCTCCAGCCGGGAGAGCGGGGACCAAGCCGCGCTTACCTCTCG
This sequence comes from Myxococcales bacterium, assembly GCA_043754455.1. Lineage (GTDB taxonomy): Bacteria > Myxococcota_A > Polyangia > Fen-1088 > Fen-1088 > JAYUUT01. The sequence goes on along the minus strand of JAYUUT010000238.1, from coordinate 5,420 downwards.
GCACGCAATGAAGCTAGCTCATCGCCGCGGCACCCAGCCTTAAACGGGCTGCGAGCTTTCCCGCCGCAAGCCACGCCAAAGGTTGGAATTAGCTTGGGTTGAACCCTGTCAATGTGGTGAAAGTGGTATCGATGACGCGGTAACGGATCTCCCGGCCATCGCGCTCCACCCGGCACACTCCATCGGCGGCCAGTTGCTTGAGCGCCATCTGAATGGTGCGCAACGAAACGCCAAGGGATTGAGCGCCGTCGACCGCCCCGATGACGCCGTGCCGGACCAGGAGCTGCAGCACGTGCTCGGCAGTCGAGCGCACGCAACGCGGATCGGCCAGGACCAACGGACGGAGGACTTGCAGCGCTATGTGTCCTTTGCCGCGCACGAGCTCAGCCCGGCCGTCGATCAGCTTCCGCATGGTGAAGGCGATGGCATCTAGCGCGCCCTGATGAAGTTGTGGGACAAAAGTAAACCCCCACAGCAGCTGAAAAAATTCTTCGGTGTTCATTCCCGCGGGCCCGGACAAAGCCAGCACCGCCAGCCCGACATCGGTCCGTTGCCCCGCCCGGCGGGAGCCGTACTCCTTTTCTGCCTCTGGCCCCCCATCGAGCAGCGCTGTCCCTGGCCTCAGCACCCGTCGGCCCGGCAGTCCGGGCTCGACAGCCACGAATGCCAGCGCGTGATCGACCCTGCTGGCCGTCTGCGGCCCGTTGGTTTCCTCAGGCCACGGAGGTAGTCCCTGCAGACCCAGCGGCACGGACAGTGTCTTACCGTGTCGCCACGGGGAGAGCAGAGGGGTACTGGGCAGCCGCGGATCAAGCGCCCCGATTAGCGTCGTCGCTTCGTCGAAGATGGCCACAAACCCTCCGAGCGCCGTGGACAAGTCTGCCTTGGCCACATCGAACCGGGCCCGATCTCCCTGCCGGGCGGCGGCTAGCAGGTCGAGTGCATGCAGAGCGGCCCGCGCTGCCTGGTCGTCGGCGCCATGGGTGCCCAGCGACGAAGTCAGGGTTAAGGCCGTATCCATGCGCCCGGCCAGCACCAGTTCCCAGCAAAGCCAGCCAAGCCAGGGCGACGTAACCGCCGGCACCAACGCACCCAGGATATGCGCGGCCAGATGAGGCTTTCCGGCTGCCCGCCGCACACGCGCCAGCACCAGGTGCGCCAGCCACTCCTGCGCTACCAGCCCCTCGGCGCGACTCATGCGCGAGCCGCGTCGGGCATGGGCCACCGCCGCATCGGAATCGCCAATCGCCATCGCACCCAGCGCCCGCTGAAGGGTCGCTTCGATGACTGTCGACGCCGACTGCGCCAGGGCTGCCCGCTTGTGAAGCGCGTGACATCGACGCTCGACATCGCCAGGGTGGCCGCGCAGGATGTCGGCCCACAAAACAGCCGACTCTGCCGCCAGCCGTGTCTCGGGGGAAGCATCATGCGCGGCGAGCGTCGTGTGCAACGTCGCAAGGCGGGACATTTTCTCTGCGTCGAAACGAAGCAATGCCAGCCGTTCTAGGTAAACGCAGGCCCGCGCGGCACCTTGGCGCTGCTCGGGTGGCCCGTCGACCAGGAATTCCAGCTCTGTGGGTTCGGGTTCTCGTCCTCCCCGTCCCCAGAATACCGAGGCGGCTTTGAACGCCAGCAGCCAACCGTCGTCGGGACCCAGGGTCGCTAACGGAGCGGACAACCCTTCGAAGGCTTCGATCTCTCCGTGTTCGGCCTGCTCCAGAGCGTGACGAACGCGACCGGCGATGTCTCGCGTGGTGTTCACGATCCCCTCGATACACTCTAGCGCCGTTGGGCGGGCCGCGCGAACGGTTGCGGGGGGCGTGCTACCATGGGATCGTCGCGTGCTGACGAAATTCATCAGCCCCATTTGCGAGATCGCACACGGCGGCATGGGCTCTGTCGTTCTGGCCGTCCTAAAGGAAGGGACCTTTCGGCGGCTCTACGCCATCAAACGGCTTCATCCCCACCTGCGCAAGGAATCCGGGGTCCGATCCATGTTCCTCGACGAGGCTCGGGTCGCGGGGCTCATTCGGCATCCGAACGTGGTGAGCGTACTGGACGTGGGGGAGGACGAAGAGGGGTCCTTCTTACTCATGGACTTTGTCGACGGCGTTTCCGTGGCCAACATCCTAGAGGAGACGGCTGCCCGCGGAGAGTTGCTGCCGCTTCAGCTCTGTTTGTCCATTTGCCTCGATACCGCCCGCGGCCTGCACGCGGCGCACGAGTTGCTGGGGACAGACGGCAAACCGCTTGAGCTCGTGCATCGCGACGTGTCTCCACAGAACATCTTGGTCGGTTTCGACGGCATGGTCCGGGTTACCGATTTCGGCATCGCAAAGGCCTTCGGGAACGCAACCAAGACATCGCTGGGCGTGCTCAAGGGGAACGGTGGCTATATGTCGCCGGAGCAATTGCGTTTCGAAGAGCCGGACAGGAGATCGGATCTCTTCTCGCTCGGGGTGGTGCTGTACGAACTCGTTGCGGGCCAGCCCCTTTACGCCGCCACGCCCGGTACGGTCGCCGCGCGCCGCATTCTGACCGAACAGGTGCCCGACATCGGCGACGTGCGCGATGACGTACCTGGCGAGGTTGCCGAGCTGCTGTTTCGCCTGGTGGCAAAGGACAAGACGATCCGGCCGGCGTCGGCAGCCGAGGTCGCGGCGACGCTGGAGGGAATACTAATCAGTCTACTGCGGGACGAAGCGCGGCTCGACGCGGCGGCATATCTGGGGCGGCACTTCGGCCACCTTCGGATCTCACACAGGCCGGAGGTGAAGAAGGCGCTGGAGGAACCGGAGACCCCGCCCGCTGCCACCGCCGGCCCGCGGCGCTGGGCCCGCCCCGGCGTCGCCATCTTGGCGGCCGTGAGTGTCGCGGTCGCCGTCGTCGGAGTTCTGGTCGGGGGACGCCCGGGCGTGGAGCCGAATCCGCCACCCGGACTGAAGCTCCCCAGCGTCATGCCTCCTGCCGCCTCTAGCAATTACAGCAGCGCCGTGTGGGCGGGTTCATGGCATACCTGCGCGAACCGCGGGGCCGTCGTTTTCTGCTGGGGCAAGAACAATGAAGGTCAGCTGGGAACTGGCACCACGTGGGATTGGCCGCTGCCGTTGAAAGTCGTGCCGGAGATTCGGAACGTCATCGATGCCGACGGCGGGGACTTTCACACCTGCGTCCTTACCCGCGAGCACCGGATCTCCTGTTTCGGTCGCAATAGAGAAGGCCAGCTCGGCACGGGTTCGACCACGGACTCTGTGTCTCCGGCGCCCCTGGCGGGCGCCATCCGTTTTATCGATATCGACGCTGGCGGCAGCCACAGCTGTGGCGTGAGCGAAGACGGCCAGGTGTTCTGCTGGGGCAAAAACAACCGTGGCCAGCTAGGCCTAGGGTCGATGGACACTCGCCTCGAGCCCACGCCCGTGCCGGGGGTGAACGGGGCACGGCAGGTTAGCGCCAGCCTGGACCGCACCTGCCTTATCGCCCAAGGCGGCGTCGTCTGCTGGGGACAGGCGTCGTTGGGCCAGGAGAGCGTCGACGCTGCCCGCACGGGGCCACTGACCGTGGCTGGTCTCGATGATGCCGCCGAGGTGCGTACAGGAAGCGCATTCGCCTGTGCGCGACGGAGGAACGGACATGTCGCGTGCTGGGGCCAGAACGACTACGGCCAGCTGGGCGACGGGAGCACCGTCAGTCGCGCCACGCCCCGCGACATTCCGGACCACGACAACTTCGTCGCCATCGCCGTCGGCCACTTCCACGCCTGCGGTCTGCAGAGCACGGGCGGGATACTGTGCTGGGGGCGCAACCTCTGGGGTAACGTCGGCAGTGGTGTCCGAGAGGACGTACATGCGCCGACCCCGGTCGCAGGGGTCACGGACGCCATCAGCGTGGCGGCGGGCGCGGTGCACAGCTGCGCCCGACTAAAGGGGGGCATCGTCGCCTGTTGGGGGCACAACGACACCGGCCAGATCGGCGACGGGACGCGCGGCACGAACCGCCGATCGCCCGTCGCCGTCGCCGGCATCGACTAGTGCACGGCTCGTCGAAGGCGATGTTGATGGCCTGGCAATCGACGCGGCCGATGTAACAGCTCCAGCAACGGTGGGGCGCCCCTGTCGACTGCACCGGGGTTCATGGGGACCGGCTACCAATCGACAACCGAGCCGTCGTCGGCGTCGTACTCTTCGCGATTTCGCCAGTCATGGCCGATTTTCTTGGCCACGGCCGCCTCGTCAAGCTCGATACCCAGACCCGGACCCGTCGGCACTGCGACGTACCCATCCTTCACCTTAAAAGGAGTCTTGATGTAGCCCTCGCCGAGGCTCACTTGTTCCTGGCACAGAAAATTCGGGATCGCGGCATCAAGTTGCAACCCCGCCGCCAGCGAGATCGCCCCGAGCGGGTTGTGGGGGGCCACGCTGGTGTAGAAAGCCTCGGCCATCCCCGCGATGACGCGCCCTTCACTAATTCCGCCAGCGTGGCACAGGTCCGGCTGCAAGACGGCGGCGGCGTGCTTCTCCAAGATCTCGCGAAATCCCCACTTCGTGAAGATCCGCTCACCGGTGGCGATGGGTAGGTGCGTCCCGCGCGCGATCTCCGCCATCAGATCGGTGTACTGGCAGTTGATGGGTTCTTCGATGAACATCGGTTGATACGGCTCGAGCGCCTTGATCAAGAGCTTGGCCGTGGGCGGTGCAATGGCGCCGTGAAAATCGATGGCCAGGTCACATTCCGGCCCGGCCGCTTCGCGCAAAGCGGCGAAGGCCTGCACGGCGTAGTCGATGGCCGCCTTGTTCTCGATGATCCGTGTTGGCCGCTTCTTGGCCGGACTGCACTTGAACGCCGTGAAGCCCTTCGCCTTCTCCTCCCTGATGCCCGCAGGTGTGTTTGCATGGGCATAGACGCGGATCTTCCGCCGGGTGGGCCCACCCAGCAGCTCATACACCGGAACGCCGAGGAGTTTGCCCTTGATATCCCAGAGAGCCTGGTCGACCCCCGACAGCGCGCTCGTCAGCACCGGTCCGCCCCGGTAAAACGCGTGCCTGTAGATGGCCTGCCAGTGGTGGGTGATTGCGCGGGGATCCTTGCCGATGAGGTAAGGCTCAAGCTCCTTGACGGCCATCTGCACGGTCCGGGCCCGGCCCTCGACTGCGGGTTCGCCGAGTCCGATCACGCCCACGTTCGTGTGAACCTTGAGAAAGACCCAGCGCGGCTGCACCAGCAAGGTCTCCAGTTTCGTGATCTTCACGCTCTCGTTCAGCTTGGCGGCCCTGGCGGGACGGGCATGTGCCGCGATGGTCCCGGTCACACCGGCACCGAGGAGTGAGGCTGCCTGCTTCAGAATCGATCGGCGACCGATATTTTTCTTTACGGTCGGGATGGGAGCGTCCAGGGAAGGGCCGAACAAAGTACGGAAGTCCACG
>JAYUUT010000237.1:0-17007 GCA_043754455.1 Myxococcales bacterium | reverse complement strand
CCAGGGGCCAGATTGATGATCAACTGCGTGACGAAATACGGAGACACACCATACCTAGGCCCCTTGAGCGCTAGCGCCGCGTGCGTGTCCTCCAAGGTCTTGAGCCCGCCGAGGCCGGCCCCGACGTAGCAGCCGACCCGTTCAGCAAACTCGCCTTCGATCTTGATGCCCGAATCAGCGATGGCGAACCCACCCGCCGCCACGGCGAACTGGATGAACCGGTCCACCGTCTTGGATTCCCGGGACGACATATACTGTGTCGGATCGAAATTTTTGACCTCACCTGCAAAATGCGTGGCGAAGTTGCTGTGATCGAAAAGCGTGATAGGCGCGATGCCCGAACGCCCTTCGGTGAGACCTTTCCAAGTCTCATCGGCACCAGTTCCCACTGGCGTCACCAATCCGATCCCCGTGACGACCACCCGTCGATTCATGAGGTTGAAAGCTCCTGATTTGCGGTCTGAAATCCAACCCGGCCTAAAGCCGGTCGGGCCGCGCCGCATCTACGGGCGGCCCGCGTTTGTGTCACTTCGCGTGGGCCTTGATGTAATTGATGGCGTCGCCCACGGTCTTGATCTTTTCGGTGTCCTCGTCCGGAATTTCGATCTTGAAGGCCTCTTCGAAGGCCAATACCAACTCGACAATAGCAAGGGAGTCTGCCTTCAGATCGTCCATGAACGACGCGGGTGGCAGCAGCTTTTCCAGCGGCACCTCGAGTTGTTCGACGATGATCTTCTTGACGCGGTCTTCGATGGTTTCGGCCATGTGATTGGTGGTCCTTTGGAGGTTCGCGGACGGCACGGCTTTAGCACAACCAGGTGGCCTCTGGCTACCCGTGTGCCCTCAATGATTTCAAAAGGTTAAACACCTTACATATAAAGGCCGCCGTTGACCCGGAGGATTTGACCGGTTACGTAGGCCGCGCCGGGCCCCGCCAAATAGGCCACCGCAGCGGCGACATCCTCTGGTTTTCCCACACGGCCAAGCGGAATCTGCTTGATCAGCTCGGCGCGTTTGTCAGCGGGCAGGTCAGCCGCGGTCATGTCGGTGTCGATGTAACCCGGCGAAACCGCATTTGCCGTCACCCCCCGCGACGCGTATTCGCGCGCCCAGGTTTTTGTTAACGAAATCACGCCGCCCTTGGCCGCCGTATAAAAAGCCTGGCCCCCTGACCCCACTTCTGCCGTCACCGACGTCAGGTTGATGATGCGCCCGCTGTCCCGGGCCTTCATCAACGATCGCAGCGCCGCCCGCGTGCAATTGAAAACCCCGGTTAGGTTGACGGACAACACCCGCTGCCAATCAGCATCCTTGGCCCCGAGGGTAAGACCATTGATGGCAATGCCCGCATTGTTCACCAGGATGTGCAGGCCACCTTCGACAGCCGCGATTTCCTTGATCGCCACATCGACGGCCGCGCCATCGGCCACATCGAACCGTTTCAACACCGCTACACCCCCGACCGCCGCAACCGCCGCCGCCGCTTCGTTCGCGGCCGCCTCGTTGGCAGTGTAATTGATTATCACCTTGGCCCCGCGGGCCCCCAGGGCCACGGCACAGGCGCGTCCAATGCCCCGCGAGGCCCCTGTTACCAGAGCAATCTTTCCTTCTAGTTCCTTGGTCATCCCAGGCTCCTTATTGCGTCCAGATCCCCCGCGCCTGAAACCGGCAGTTCCGGCGCGATACGTTTTGCCAACCCCGCCAACACCGCCCCATGTCCAACCTCAACGGCCCTGGTGGCACCCATGCGAACAATCTGTGCGATGGATTCTTCCCATCGAACCGGCGCTGTCACCTGGTCCGTCAGCAATTTTGCAACCCGCGCCGGATCTTGGTTGGGTGTCGCCTCGACATTGGTCACAACTGGTATCCGTGGCGCTGAAATCGGCACCTTCGCCAGTTCTACCGCCAGGCGATCGGCGGCCGGCTGCATCAAGGCACAATGAAACGGGGCACTGACCTGTAAGGGCAGCGCGCGCTTGGCGCCTCTTTGCTTCAACAATTCAATGGCGCGATCAACGCCAGGCTTGCTGCCCGCAATGACCACCTGGCCTCCCCCGTTTAGGTTGGCGGGTGAAACGACCTCGCCACTTTCAGCACGGACATCCGCGCAGGCGGAATCCACTTCGGCAGGCGGCAGGCCCAAAATCGCCGCCATCGCGCCAACGCCCGGCGCCACCGCATCCTGCATGAAACGACCACGCAAATGCACCAACCGAACGGCATCCGCAAACGACAGCGCACCCGCCGCCACCAAGGCCGCATATTCACCGAGCGAATGCCCAGCGACCATATCCGGTCGCAAGGACGACTGCGCCTCTATCACCCGCAGCGCGGCGATGCTGGTCGTGACGATGGCCGGTTGCGCGTGCGCGGTCAGCGTTAATTCCGCCTCGGGCCCCTCGAAACACAGTTTCGAAATGGAAAACCCCAACGCCGCGTCGGCTTCATCGAACACCGCACGGGCCTCTGGGCAGGCGTCATACAGCGCGCGGCCCATACCAATTTTTTGTGATCCCTGGCCCGGAAACAAAAATGCGATCATGAATTTCACCACCTAACGACAGCCGAGCCCCACGCCAACCCCCCGCCGAGGGCGGTAAACAACAACCGCTGGCCGTCTTTGATTCGCCCCTGTTCTACCGCTTCGTCCAAAGCAATGGGGATCGACGCGGAGGACGTGTTGCCGTATTTGGCAACGTTTAAGAAAAATCGATCAAGAGGTACACCAACCCGATCAGAAACGCCTTCGACAATGCGCAGGTTCGCCTGATGGGCGATGACCAAATCGATGCCCGCGGGCCCAAGTCCGTTAGCCGACAACGCCGTCACACACGCCGACGCCATATTGCGAACCGCGTGTTTGTAGACCTCGCGGCCATTCATCTTCACAAACTGTTGCCGTCCGGCCAAAAGTTCAGGTGTCAGTGGTTTTTGCGATCCACCCGCGGGCTGATTTAGAATTTCTGTCAGGGTGCCGTCCGCAAAAATGTGCGTCGACAATACGCCCCTATGTGGATCCGAATCCGCTGACACCAACACCGCCCCCGCCCCATCCCCGAACAGCACACAGGTGTTCCGGTCGGTCCAGTCCACAATGCGGGACAAGATCTCGACGCCGACCACCAGAACGTAACGGCACAAACCTCGCCCGATGAATCCATCCGCGACCGTCAGGCCATACAGAAACCCCGCGCACGCAGCCGATAAATCAAACGCGATGCCGCCGGGACGGGCCCCCAATTTCCGCTGCACATGACAGGCAGTTGCGGGAAATGGCATGTCAGGCGTCACCGTGCCAACGATGATGGCGTCGACCAGTTTTGGATCCACCCCCGCCGCCTGACAGGCCTTGCGGCACGCCTCGGTCGCAAGATCGCTGGTGGTCAGACTGGGATCCAGAATGCGCCGTTCACGAATGCCCGTGCGTTCGACAATCCACGAATCGGACGTGTCGACCAACCCTTCCAAATCTTTATTGGTCAGAATCTTGTCGGGCAAGGCACGCCCAGTGCCGATGATGCGGGTCTGCGGGGGACGGATCATGAAACGCCTCCGGGAGGAGCCAAGGGCGCATCCGCCCATAAATAAGTGTGGGCGGCCACGGCATCCGAAAGTGCTGTGGACAATTTCAAATCGGCAAACTCGCGAGCCACCAAAATGGCGTTCTTGATGGCCCTAGCGTCGGAGCCGCCGTGGCAGATCATCGCGACCCCTTCTACACCAAGCAGGGGTGCGCCGCCCGTTTCGTCGGGGTCGGTATGCTGGCGAAACCGTCGCAAGGCGGGCTTCATCAACAACGCCCCTAGTTTCGAAAGCGGCCCCGACCGTTGCACCTCGACGCGCAACAGATGAAAAACCGCGTCCACCAGGCCTTCTAGGCTTTTTAGAACCACGTTGCCGGTAAATCCATCGGTGACGACAACATCGATGTCGCCACTGAAAATGTCGCGCCCTTCGACGTAGCCAACGTATTCGAAATCCGTCGTGAGGGCAGGCCGCGACAACAAGGCGTGTGCCTCGCGGGTCAACAACGTGCCTTTATGTTCTTCGGATCCATTGGACAACAGTCCCACACGGGGTCGAGATCGGCGGTTTCGCAGTCGTGCGTAGACCGATCCCATGACGGCAAACTGGGCCAGAACCTGCGCCTTGATATCAACGTTGGCCCCCATATCCAAAAGGGCACATGGACCTTTTTTGGTGGGAAAGGTCGTCACGATGCCGGGACGTTCGACGCCGGGAAGTCTGCCCAGCACCAACAACCCACACGCCAGCATGGCCCCGGTGTTGCCCGCCGACACCACCGCGTCCACGTCCTTGGCCTTCATCAGATCGAAACAGATTCGCATGGACGACTGTTTCTTCTGTCGCACCGCCACCGACGGCGCATCGTTCATGGTGACAACCTCTGGCGCGTGGTGAATCGTGATGCGCTGCCGGTCAAAATCGGATGTCGCCAACAAGGGCGCCACGCGCGACTCGTCCCCGACTAGGACAATGTCGACGTCCGCTTCCCTGACCGCATGCACGACCCCCGCAACCTCGACAGCCGGAGCCCCATCGGCCCCCATCGCGTCGACGGCTATGCGGGCACGGCTCAGACGGTCTCCTCGTCCTTCGGCGCGATTACCAACCGGCCCTTGTAAAACCCACACGACGGACAAACCAGATGGGACAGTTTGGGGGCGGCACAGTTCGGACATGCCGAACCATTGGGGGGCACGCGTTTCATGACTTGCGCGCGGCGAATTGCCGATCGGGATTTGGACTGTCTACGCTTGGGAACGGCCATGGGACTTTTCCTTTCAGGTTGCTTACGACTTCAATTTCGCCAAGTCGGCGAATTTAGAACTTTTCACCTTCTGCTGCTCGACGCAGAAACAGACGGTCTGGTTGCGGTTTCCCCCGCACACGGGACACAGGCCCGCACAATCTTCTCGGCACAGGTTCGATTGTGGCAGGAATAGCAGGATCTCGTCCCGAATCTCGGGGCCCAAATCGATAATCTCGTCTTCGAACCCCAACACGTCGGTGCCCTCAAGGTTTCCGTCAGCGTCGTCCTCGACCAGTTTGCTTTTTTCGACGAACGAAACCGCTACCGGAATGTCCAGGGGCACGCGCGCGGCTTCCAAACAGCGGGAGCAGGTCGTAAACAAAGCCCCAGCAATCCGCCCTGTCAGGATGAATGTGTCCCCGCCCGGCAACAGCCGTCCGGTCAACTGCAGGCCGTCAGGCCGGGCGTCCAAATCGGGACATTCCTTGGTCATCCAGGCCTCGGTGACCGGGACGCGAACGTCGGTGCCGGATTCGGCTATGTCTTTGATCGGAAATCGCATGGCGTTCGTGCAGACCCGGGGGCCCGCGAAGGGCCGAGTAATATAGGGGGGACACCCCCGGCGTCAAGCAGCGTCCCGCGGGGATCAAGGACATAAGGGGTTCTCGGCCTAGAAGCCCCCTACCCTCATTTATTTTCAAAAGAGCCTATTTGTCTCCGAACTGGGTATTTTTATCTTCCTTGTACTTTCTTTTGCAGAGTGTATGGCATCTTCACGCCAACGTTTTCACGCGCGCTGTGAGCCAAAGAGGAGTCATCCATGAGCAACAAGATACCGCCTTCCTTCGAAGCCCTTGCCGGCGGCGGCCTGCCCACGGCGACACGGCGTCATTTCGTTGGGGGTGCCAGCGCAGCTGTGGCAGGGGTTGGCGCCTTCTTTCGGGGGCTTCGCGGCGCGGGAGCCGCAGGGACGAATCCGTTACGCGTGGCCCTGCTGGGATGTGGATCGCGCGGATCGGGCGCGGCCTTGCAAGCCCTGCGGGCCGATCCACAGGTGCGACTGGTCGCCCTGGCGGACGTTTTTTCGGACCGCCTGGAAAAAACCCTTGAAGGGCTGCAAAAAGGGGAAGGGATAGCCGATCGCGTTGACGTACCACCGGAACGCCGGTTTGTCGGTTTCGACGGCTACAAACAGGCCATCGACAGCGGCGTGGACGTTGTGCTGCTTGCAACACCTCCCCATTTCCGGCCCGCTCACTTCGAATACGCGGTCGCCCAAGGCAAACACGCCTTCGTTGAAAAACCCGTAGCCGTTGACGCGCCCGGGGTGCGGCGCATCTTGGTCGCCGCCGCCGAGGCGCGCCGAAAAAAACTGGCCGTCGTCACCGGCCTTTGCTATCGGTACGCAAAAAGCCACCGCGAATGTATGAAACGAATCCACGACGGCGCGATTGGTGAAATCCTGTTCGTCCACCTGAACGACTTTCGGGGTCCCATCTGGGTGAAACCCCGCAAACCCGGGATGACGGATATGGAATGGCAAATGCGCAACTGGTACTACTTCTCTTGGTTGTCGGGGGACTTCAACGTTGAACAACATGTTCACCAGCTAGACGTTGTGTCTTGGGCGCTGAAAAACTTCTACCCCAAGCTCGCCTACGGCACGGGTGGGCGCCAGGTTCGAAACACCCCTGAATACGGCAATATTTTCGATCACCACGCGCTGGTTTACGAATACGCAAGCGGCGTGAAACTGTTCGCCCAGTGTCGGCAGATGGTCGGCTGCCAGAACGACACCGTCATCCACGTGCACGGGACCAAGGGCCGCGCGTTGATCATGGACAAACGTCTGGAAATCGTCAGTGGACGCAAACGTTGGGAAGCCCCGCTAGAACAGGCCGACAAATATCAGGTCGAACACAACGAACTGTTCGCCAGCATCCGTTCAGGCAAGCCGATCGACGACAGCGACTTCATGTCGAAAAGCACCATCATGGGAATCATGGGCCGGTCGGCAACGTATACGGGACAGTCCGTCACTTGGGACGAAGTCAGCAATTCGACCGAAGATCTGTCCCCCCCGAAATACGACTGGAAAATGTCGCTGCCGGTGGTGCCACCCGCCGTGCCCGGCGCCCGGGTCTGAATCAAAAGGTAAGAAAAGCCGGGAGGGCTTAGGCTTAGCCCTCCCGGGATTAGACTAGAAGTCGTCGTGGTGATCCGCGCCGCCTCCGGCGTCCTTCGCCCCACCCTTCTTCGGGCGATCCGCGATCAAGGCCTCCGTGGTCAGCATCAGGCTGGCAACCGATGCGGCATTCTGCAACGCCGAACGGACAACCTTAGTCGGGTCGATAACGCCCGCCTTGATCAGATCTTGGTACTCGTCCGTCGCGGCGTTGAACCCAAATCCGCCCTTGCCGCCCTTCACCTTTTCCACCACCAGCGACCCGTCGGCGCCCGCGTTCTCGGCGATGATGCGCAACGGCTCTTCGCAGGCCTTCCGGATGATGTTGACGCCGTACTGCCGTTCGTCCTTGAACTTCAGCCCGTCCAAAACCACCGCAGCCCGAATCAACGCCACGCCGCCCCCGGGAACGATGCCTTCCAGCGCCGCCGCACGGGTCGAGTAAAGGGCGTCTTCCACGCGCGCCTTCTTTTCCTTCATCTCCGATTCGGTCGCAGCCCCGACCTTGACCACGGCGACGCCGCCGACGATCTTGGCCAGACGTTCTTGCAACTTCTCGCGATCGTAATCAGACGAGGTTTCTTCAAGCTGTGCGCGGATCTGCTTCACGCGGCCTTCGATGTCGGCCTTTTTCCCGGCGCCTTCCACGATGGTGGTGTTCTCGACGTCGACAACGACCTTTTTGGCCCGGCCCAATTCCTTCAGGGTCAGGTTCTCAAGTTTGAGTCCCAGATCTTCAGTTAGGGCATGTCCGCCGGTCAAAACCGCGATGTCTTTCAACATTTCCTTACGGCGGTCGCCGAATCCGGGCGCCTTGACCGCGCACACATTCAAAGTGCCGCGCAGCTTGTTCACGACCAACGTCGCCAGCGCCTCGCCGTCCACTTCCTCGGAAATGATCAGCAGCGGCTTGCCGGCCTTGGACACCTGTTCCAGCAACGGAACCAGATCCTTCATGTTGGAAATTCTCCGTTCCTGGATCAACACATAACAATCCAGAAGGACGGCTTCCATGCGTTCAGAATCGGTCACGAAATACGGGGACAGATAGCCCTTGTCGAACTGCATACCTTCGACAACGTCCAGCGACGTTTCGATAGATTTGGCTTCTTCGACGGTGATAACACCTTCTTTGCCCACGCGTTCCATCGCCTGTGCCAACAGGTCACCGATGACCGTGTCGCCGTTGGCGCTGATGGTGCCAACCTGGGCAATTTCGGTTTTGCTGCGGGTGGGTTTGGACTGTTCCGCAAGAGCCGCCACAATCTTCGTGACGGCCGCGTCGATGCCACGCTTGAGATCCGTCGGGTTGTGTCCCGCCGCCAACATGCGCGCGCCTTCGTTATAAATAGCCTGCGCCAACACCGTCGCCGTGGTGGTGCCATCACCCGCCACATCGCCGGTCTTGGACGCGACTTCTTTCACCATCTGGGCGCCGGTGTTCTCCAGCTTGTCTTCAAGCTCGATTTCCTTGGCCACCGTCACGCCGTCCTTGGTCACGGTTGGCGACCCGAACGACTTTTCGATAATGACGTTTCGGCCCCGAGGCCCCAACGTCACCTTCACGGTGTCGGCCAGGATATTCATGCCACGCGCGATGGACGCGCGGGCACTCTGCGAAAAAACAATGTCTTTGGCACCCATGGTTCGGTGTCCTTTCAGTCAACAACGGCGAGGATGTCTTCTTCGCGCATGATGAGGTGTTCGACCCCATCGATCTTGATGTCGTTGCCGGCGTATTTGGCAAACAACACCTTGTCACCAGACTTGACGTCCAGCTTCTGGACGCGGCCGTCTTCAAGTACTTTGCCGCTGCCCACCGACACAACCACACCGCGCTGGGGCTTTTCCTGGGCAGTGTCCGGAATGAACAGGCCACCTGCGGTCTTGGTCTCTTCCTCGACGCGCTTCACAAGAATCCGGTCAAACAGTGGCTTTACCTTCATGATCATTCTCCTTGGGACGTTGTTCTCAAACTTCGAAAAATTACTTGGACGCCTTGGATTTGGCGCCGCCCGATTCCGCCTTGGCGGGTTTGGCCGTAGTCTTGGTTTCGGTCTTGGTTTCGGCTTTGGTGTCGGCCTTCGCCTCAGCTTTGGTCTCGGTCTTGGTCTCGGTTGCGGCCTTGGCGCTGCCGCCATCGTCGCCCGACGCCGACGACTCAGCCTTCTTGGACGAATACAGATCTTTGTACCAGCCGCCGCCTTTGAGGTGGAAGCTGGTCGCGCTGATCAAACGTTCGACCTTCTTCTTTTTGCACTTTGGACACGTCTTTACGGGTTCGTCGGAGATCTTCTGCCACTCCTCGAACTCGTGACTGCAAGCATTACATCGGTATTCGTAAACAGGCATCTAGGGGCGCTCCAGGTGGACCGGCAAGGTTTAAGCACTGGACCCCGGCTGTCAAGCGAAGGGTGAGAGTGCTAATAGATTCTCATTTTCATCAGTAATTACAACTAGTTAGCCGTGAAAATAGGCGGTTTTTATGCCCATGCTATGCAGGACGCCATGCCCGAAGTCATTCAGCCCCGCAACTGGCCCCGTCCCCGCGGTTACGTCCATGGCATGGTCGCCGGGGGCCGAATCCTGGCTATTGCGGGGCAGGTGGGGGGACGCCCCCCCTCCATGCAAATTGCTGCGGGGCTGCCCGAACAGTTCGCGCAGGCCGTCGACAACGTGCTGGCGGTGGTAAAAACCGCGGGGGGCCGGGCGGCCGACGTCATTTCGCTGACCATCTACGTGACCGATCTGCCCCAATACCAGGCGGCAACGGCGGTGCTGGGCGAGGCCTGGCGTGCCCGATTTGGTGATCATTTTCCTACGATGGCCCTCATCGAAGTCAAAGGTCTGTTGGACCCTGAGGCCTTGGTGGAAATCCAGGGCCTGGCCGTGTTGCCATGACCGCCGCCATCGCCCCGTCTTCGTTTCATTACAAAGTCGCCCACGGCGTCGCCACCTTGACGCTTAACCGCCCCGCCCGCCTGAACGCGCTGACGTTTGAGGTGTACCGCGAGCTGGAATCAACGTTCCGCGCCCTGGCAACGGCCGACGACGTACGCGCTGTGATCCTGACGGGGGCGGGTCGCGGCTTCTGCGCGGGCGGCGACGTCGACGAGATCATCGGCCCCTTGGTCACGTCGCAACCCGAGGCCCACAAGGCGTTTTGTCGGCTGACGGGCGACACCGTGCGGGCCATGCGCAAACTGTATAAACCGATCATCGCGGCCATAAACGGCGTGGCCGCAGGGGGCGGCGCGGCCTTGGCGTTGGCAGCCGACATCCGCATTGCTGCCCCGGGGGCACGGGTCGGGTTCGTATTCCCCCAGGTGGGCCTATCGGCCGCGGACATGGGCGTCACCTGGTTGTTGCCCCGCGTGGTAGGACTGGGCCGCGCCAGCGAACTGCTGTTCACAGGCGATATCATCGATGCTGACGCTGCCCTAGACATGGGCCTGTGGAACCGGATCGTGCCCGCCGATGGCCTGATGGATGATGCGATGACCCTGGCCCGGCGCCTGGCTGACGGCCCCGCTGCCGCCCACGCGACCACCAAAAGGGTGCTGGACCGCGCCTCCACGCTGGATCTGGAAGCCGCTCTTGCCGCTGAGGTGGGCGCCCAGTTCCCCCTGATGAGCAGCGCCGATTTTCGCGAGGCCGCGCAGGCCCGCAGCGAAGGGCGCCCGACACGATTCGCCAAGGGATGAAGATACACAGACCTTGACAGGGCCGGGACCTCGAAAACAGAGTGTGCCCCATGAAAGCAGTGAAGATCGTGCTGGTCGGGATGGGCCTGTTCCTGTGCGGGCGCGAAAACGCCTGGGCCGATACGCGCCAGATGACCTTCGCGGAAGCCGTCGAAACGTCGGTCAAACGCGCGCCCGAAGTCGCCACGGCCGTCGCGGGGGTTTCGGCCTCCGAGGAGAAAAACAAAGCAACGGGGGCGCAGAGATACCCAAAGTTGCGCGCTGAAGCGAACCTCCTGCGCTGGGATACGCCGCTGTTGATTGATTTCGGCCCCATGAATGCGATGCCCGGCGCTGCCCCAAATTCTCGATTGGTCGCGCGCGATCAGTACACGTCGTCGGCCTTGATCTCGTTGTCACAGCCGATTTCCGGGCTTTTCGTTCTGGGTCATATGATAGCGATTGAAAACAGCGCCGTGAAGGGGGCCAAGGCCGATGTCACCCGCAGCCGCCTGGACGCCGCCCAGAACGCAGCCGAGGCCTATCTGCGGGTGTTGCAGGCGGGGGCGATTGCGAAGGTCGCGCAAAAGGGCGTGGACCAAATGGCCGCGCAACTCGCCCGTGCTGAAACCATGGAAAAGGCGGGCGTGTTAAGCCGCGTGGACGTGCTGCGGTTGGTGTCGTCGCGCGACGCCGCCAAACAAACCCTGGTTCGCGCCCATACCCAGCGCGAAATTGCGTCGGGACAACTGGCCGTGGCCGTGGACCTGCCGCCTGACACCCAGATCGATGTGGTCGACGATTTTCCAGACCCTCCCGTACCGCTGGTAGTTTCTGAGGCCGAAGTGATGCGCAAAGCAGGCGCAAATCGCCCCGAATTGGCCACCGCGCAAGAACGGGTAACCCAGGCCCGCGGCGCGCGGACCGTGGCCCACGCCCAGTGGTTGCCAAACATTATGGGCATCGGTACCTTTGCGCACGTCACGGGACAGGGACCGTTCCAACCCCGCAACGCCTGGTACATCGGGGCAACCCTGACCTGGGACATCTGGGATTGGGGTAAGACGGGCGCCGCCGTAAACGAGGCTGAGGCCCGCAGCACACAGGCGCAGCTTGCCGAACGTATATTGCGGAACCAGATTGTGCTGGAAGCACGTCGCAGATTGCTGGAAGCCCACGCGGCCTTCGCCACCTTGGCCCCGGCGCGCACGTCGCAGGAAGCCGCAGAGGAAGCCCACCGCATGCAGACGGTTCGTTATGAAAAGGGCGTGGCCAACACCACCGACATCATCGATGCCGAAACCGACCTGTTGCGTGCCCGATCTGCATACGCACAGGCTCGCTACGATTTTTATCTGGCCCAGGCGATGTTGGCCCGGGCCGCCGGGGCCATGCCTATGTCGCCGATGAAGTAGCCTGCATTTGTAGACGTCGGACTCAAGCCGATACGGTCTTTCAAACCAGCCGCCTACCGTGGCGCACATCTGGAAACCGAATGGAAATCAAGTCATGTCGTTTCGTCGAAGGCATGCCGACGAAAACCGCTGCAATTGGTGATAAAGAGCAGCTATGCCCGCCAAAACGACGAAGCCGCTAAAACCAAAAACCACAAAAAATACACCTGCTGAGAAGGCGGTGAAGGGGAAGGCGGCGGAGAAAAAGGTAGCGGACAAGAAAACGGCGCGACTCGCCAAAAGCCAAGGGAAGAAGCGTGGCCGGGCGCTTGTCAAAGACCTACGGGGTCGAACTTCCTCCCCGGCTGATTCGTTTCTTTGATGAAGAACGGTCGACCTACGAGGGACGCTTCATCTTCGGCATGAATGGATTCGGCGGCGCGGTCAAGATGCCCCTGCGGATCGCAGCGTCCGAGTTGGAAGGGCATGCGGAATACGGCACGCGGGTATTCGGAAACAAGGTTTCCCAGTATTTCCCACTCGCTTCGGCGGGCAAACACAGCGGTACGTATTTCGTAGCTGTGGATCTCACAAAGCCAGAGCTGCCCGTTATGTTCTTCGACTACGAGTCGGGTTTTGCTCCGTACGCGCGAGATTTTGAGACGTTCTTGAACTCAGGCCTTTTGAAGAAAGGGGAGCGTACACCCAGTGAAGATTTGTCGGGAATTTACGCCAAGGCCAACAAGCTTCATGAGAAGAAGAAATATGCAGAGGCCGAAGCGCTGTTGTTAACCGGAATGCGGGGAATACCGGCGGTGGCGCCGCGAACTTTTGATGAGTTCATGGAAGTGCCAGGGGCTTTCATGAATCTATTGGGCTTGTGTCGCGAAAACTTGAAAAAGCCTGCGGAAGCGATGGCGGCCTATGAACACGCGACGCGACTGGGATCTGATGTGGCGGGGCTTAACGTCTGCCGCATCTTCAAGGAGCGCAACGAATTTCAAAAAATGATCCCCTACGCGGAAGCGATG
The DNA here is from genome assembly GCA_043754455.1 of Myxococcales bacterium. Taxonomy (GTDB): domain Bacteria; phylum Myxococcota_A; class Polyangia; order Fen-1088; family Fen-1088; genus JAYUUT01. The sequence continues at coordinate 3,937 of JAYUUT010000237.1, read as the reverse complement.
CGAAAACGCGTCTACCTGGAAAAATCAAGACAGCCATTGACGGACTTCGCGAACTCAAAAAGAAGAACACGCCAGGTGCCGCTGAGATTCTACTGTGGCTCGATCCGCCAGTCGCGCCGTTGAGTGAGGATGATAAGAGGTTTCTCCGTTCGTTTTGGGACAAGGTGCCTAAGGATGTGCGGCCCACGCTTCTTCGTGCGGTAAATGCTGAGAAAGGCGCAGGGAAGAATCCTTCCGAGGTCATTCTGTCAAGGATTCTAAACCTGACGCGGCTCAATCTCGGACATGCCCAGCTTGGCGACGCGGAGTTCTTGCGAGATTTTAAACGGCTTGTTCATCTGGATTTGGACAACGGTCAACTTTCAAGCTTGGCAGCGGTTGCAGGGCACACAAAACTGGAAACACTTTCGATCAAAAAAACTGGAACGTCGAGTCTTGCTCTCTTGGCTGGTCTAACGCGCTTGGAGACTCTGTCATGCGGTGAAAACCCCCTGACATCGCTGGAGGGGCTTTCTTCGCTGCACAGGCTTTCATACTTGCATGCGCCTGATGGCAGCGTTAGCGATCTTGCGCCACTGTCTGGCCTAGCCGAACTTGAAGATCTGACTGTCTATAGCAACCCTGTCTCTGACCTTTCGCCGTTGGCGAACTGTAAGTCCCTTAAGGAGATTTCCTGTTTTAGCTCTGCCAAGCCGTTGCGGGGATTGCCGTCGCTTAAGGGGCTTGTGCGGCTAGAAACTGTCAGTACATCAGAATGTCCAAAAGCCGACGTGGCGGCGCTGCGCAAAAATCGACCTGATCTGCGTTTTGGTCTCGATGGCGACCATACGCCACCACTGCGGACGACGCATTCGGACGCCGATCTAGACGTCCTGCGAAAGTTTTGGGACAACAGAAAAGGCTTGGGAACAAGGTGGGTCAAGAAGCTCCATGAGTTGCTCGAGAAATCCGTCTTTGACAAACATGATGCTGACAAGCTGACGGACAAGCAGCTTATTCAGTTCTTTGGCGGAGACTCGATCTGGGTGGATGAACTGGGGCTTGACAGTCTTGTGCCGCTTAAGCACTTTCGTTCGGTAGATTACCTGAACGCATCGGGCAACAACGTCACCAGCCTTGAGCCTTTGGCAGGGCACAAATGGCTGAAGACGCTGTTCGTAAATGGAAACGCAATAGGATCACTGGCGCCGCTTGCGAAGTTGCGCCGGCTGGAAGATCTCTGGGGCGAGGAGAATCGGCTGACTTCGCTGAAGGGTCTCGAGGACGTTCGCTCGCTTCGCACATTGCAGGTGAAACAGAACCAGATCACGGATCTTTCAGCGTTGCGTGAACTGACCGACCTCCGTGAGCTGTCGGTTCTAAGCAACCACGTAGCCAGCCTGGAGCCGCTGTCAAAACTTGTTAGGTTGCACACGTTGTGCGCCTACGATAACGCGTTTTCAGATCTGTCTCCGCTGGCTGGTTGCGACCGGCTGCAGGTGGTCGAGTGTTTCGCGAACCCAGGCCTCAAAAACGTGATGGCGCTTAAGAATTTGCCCCAGTTGCGCCAAGTGGTAAGCCATGGCGCCTTGCCGCGCGACGAAGTTGTAGCTTTCTCGCGGGTGCGCCCCGACGTCGAGATCGACTGAACGCCTCGAAATGGGCGCGGCCCCTAATGCCTATTCCCTAAAATTCGCGCCGCCCCCGAAGGCCCGCCCCTCCGGGGGAACTTCCCTTGTGATATTTTCAAACGCATGCATTCGATCTTGAGGAAATCGGCAGTCCTGACGGCCGCCCTAGCCCTGTCGTGCGCCAAAAACCCGGTGACGGAAGATCCCGGACCTGACGTCTCCAACAACCCCAGGGGTATGGATGCGTCGAGACCCGTTCCCCCGCGGGATGCCAACTGGCTGTCTTTGGAGGTTCCTACGGGTCAAGTCCCCGTGGACGCTCAGATCCCAAACAGCGATGGACCAGCGATGGCGCCCCTCTCAAAATGGCGGGACGATGATTTGAACGGCGGCGTTGTGCCCTTCGTATTCCTGGATCTCGCAGGAAAAAAGCCTACCACCACCTACGCCAAAGGCCGCATTCGCGTGGTCGAGGATCACGATGGCAAGACCGCGGATCTGACGGCGCTGGCGGCGCTGCCCGTTTCCCTAGACGCATCAATGTCGATGAAGATCCGCGGCAATTATTCGGCGACGTGGCCCAAACCGGGGTACGCGGTGGAGCTGCAAGATGACGCCGGGATGGATCGCGATCTGCCGCTGGTCGGTCTTCCTCCCGACAGCGATTGGGTCTTTTTCTCGGGATGGGCTGAAGGCAGCGCGCTTCGCAACCCCTTGAGCCACAGCCTCTATCGTTCCTTGGTGGCAGGTTTTCCCTGGAACAGCCGCACGCGATTCGTCGAGGTGGTGCTCAACGGCAGCTACCAAGGGCTTTTTCTTATTGAGGAGAAGATCAAAACCAACAAATGGCGAATCAACATTCCCAAGCCGGCGGCCGACGCCGCAGCAGGCGACCTGACCGGTGGGTACGTATTTAAATTGGACCCGCGTACCAGCGGCGTCATGACCCCGGATACCTTCAAATCAACCGTCGGCACCGCCTGGACGTATGTTGATCCCGACTACAAGATCATCACGCCCGCACAAATCGCGTACATCAAGACCTATGTCGACAAGTTGGAGGCGCTGGCAAACAGCGCGGCGTTTACTGATCCCCAGACGGGGTATCGCACGATGCTGGATGTGCCCAGTTTCGTGCATTTTGCGATGTTGCAAGAGCTGCATAAGAACGTCGACTCTTATTGGAAAAGCGCCTATTTCTCGAAGGATCCCGACAGCAAGGGCGGCAAGCTGCACGCCGGTCCGCCCTGGGATTTCGACAACGCCTACGGGGCCTACGACCAAAACGACGGCGCGGGCGGCCTTTCGAAGGCACCCGAGGGTTTCTACCGTCTCAACCTGCCGCGTTTTTGGCAGAAATTGTGGGCTGATCCGGCATTTCAGAGTGATCTGCGCTGCCGCTGGGACGAAGCCCGGGCCAAAGGGCCCTTCACGATGGCGGTTGTCGACGGCAAAATCGCGGCCTGGAAACGGGTGCTGGCCCAGGCCCAGCCCCGCGATCAAGCACGTTGGGGAACGTCGGGCTGGCAATCCGCCTATTGTCCAACGGCGAAGACCTATCAAGGGCAGCTTGACTGCCTTCGAACGTGGATTGATAAACGACTGGCCTGGCTGGACACCAACCTGCCCGGATCGTGCAAGCCCTAAGGGCCACGATGCGCGGCTGATTCAGTCGCAGACGCTATCGAGGGAGACAGGTGCCAGGTAGGTTCGCGTCCATCCAGCGCAGCCGCTGCGCGATAAAGGTGCGCAGCAGGGTCAGCTCTTCGGCCCAGGGCTTCTTATTGAAAGGTTTCCAGATGGCGCGATCGCGCGCCTCGATCGGGGTAAGCAGCTTGACGTACGCATCGATCTGTCCGAGCAGGCGGCCCTCGTCGAGCGTGGTCTGCCGCAGCTCACGCCAGCGGCACGCAAGGGCGTTCCGGAACGGTGGATCGCTCCACAGCTTGGCCCAGAAGAACGGCACCTCGCCAGCCTTGATGTGGTCCCAGCCAGCGTCGGCGCGCTGGAAGGTTGGATCCCAGGACACGGCGGGGTTGGCGAACGCGAAGTCGAAATCCCACAGGGGCCCCATGACCAGACGTCCGCCCTGGGCGTCGCTCGTCTTGTAGACGTAGGCACTCTTGCGGTAGGCGTCGACGTTGTGGGACAGCTCCTGCATGAGGGAGAAGTCGATCCAACTTGGCAAGTCGATGAGCGGCGCGTATCCGCGTACCGGATCGGCCCAATCGGCGCTCTTGAGCCGCGCATCGAAGCTTTCCATGTGCTGCTGCAAATACGCTTTCTGTTCAGGCGTGATCTGATCTTGCTCGGGAAATCGGTACGTC
>JAYUUT010000236.1:0-38272 GCA_043754455.1 Myxococcales bacterium | reverse complement strand
GCTGAGCCCGAAGCGATCCTCCACGGCCTCGCGGCGCTCCCCGTGTCGCAACGATGGGCGTTCGCGGCGGGGGTTATCACGGTGGTGGATGCCGATGCGGGGGAAAAAAGTTTGATTCGACATCCCGAGGCGCGGGCCCAGGTGCAGGCGGCCGACGGGGTATTGCTGACGAAGATGGATCTGGTGGATGCCGACGGACTGAACGGGTTGCATGCGGCGTTGGCGCGGCTGAACCCCCGCGCAGAACGGGTGACCTTTCCCAGCACCGCGGCGGGGACGGCGGCCCTGGTGCCGTGGTTACTGGACAGGCGTGGCCCCCGGGAGGGACACCAGCACGGGAAGCGCTGTGGCCAATCCCATCCGCACGCCCACGGTCAACTGGTAGCTGTGGCACTGTCTGAAGACGGCCCATTGTTGGCCGATCCCGTGTTGGCCATGATCAGGGATCTAGGCGATGTGTTGGTACGTGCCAAAGGATTTGTGTTTGTGGCAGGTGATACGCGCCGGGGTTTTGTGGAACGTGCCGGGAACCAGGTTTCGTTTCGGTTTGAAGGTGAATGGCCGCCGGGGCCGCAGAAAACGGAATTGGTGCTGATAGGTGAAGGACTGGACAGCGCGGCGTTGCAGCGCCAGTTATGGGCCTGTCGCGCCCCTGAATCACGGCGGTGTATGTGAACGCGCCTACCGATTCGTCCGAAGCGCCCGCGCAGCCCATCTGGATCCGGCTGCAAACCTTTGATTCGGACGAGGCCGTTGATCAGCAGGCCCTGGTGCTGCGTGCCCTGGGCATCCCGCATGGTGTGCGTCGGGTGGATGCGACTTTCGAACTGTGGGTGGCCCCCGAAGACGAACCGCGGGCCCGCCGTGCGCTGGAAAAACAGGCCCGCGATGAGGCCGAAGGCCCCGCCGAACCTATGGCTGCGCCTGATCGGGGCCCGTCAACGGTCGGGATTCTGATGGCGGTGGGTTTGTTGGCGTTTTTCTGGGTAACCGGGCAACGGGATGGTGGCGACCGAGGATCTTGGTTTGGTGCGGGTGAGGCAGTGGCCGAAAAGATCGTTGCAGGACAGTGGTGGCGCGCGACAACCGCGCTGACGTTGCATGCGGACCTACCCCATGTGTTTGGCAACGGCGTTGCCGCTGTGATCTTTGTGGGTGCCCTGGGTCGATGGTTGGGAGGCGGCCTTGCAGCGGCGCTGATCGTGTTCGTTGGAACCTTGGGAAACCTGGCGGTTGCCTATTACCACCACAACGGACACAATTCTGTTGGGGCTTCGACCGCGACGTTTGGGGCGCTGGGGTTGCTGGGTGGGTTGCAGTTTCACCGCTGGTTCAGTGGCCAGCGCACCTTGTCGGCATATTTTCGACGTCGGCGTGCGCTGACCATCATTGCGGCCTGTCTAGGTCTGTTCGCCATGTTGGGGGTTGGTGAAAGGGCCGACGTTGGCGCCCATCTAGCGGGGATGGGCCTGGGTGTTGGCACGGGCATCGGGGCCGGGCCCTTGGGGGCGAAAGGTGTGAATACGTTGGGGCAGGGCGTGCTGGCGGTTGCAGCCTTGGCCGCGGTTGTGATGGCTTGGCGTCTGGCACGCGGTTAGACATCAGCCGGGTGGATGGGTCGGGTGGCTAGGTCACAAAGCCGATCGCCGATTTCTGACATGCCGACGTGGCTGGGTATGACCCACAAGGGGGCCAGTTGTCGGCACAAAAAACCGTCGCGCGCTGGATCGTTGAAATCCGCAAACAGTATCGCCGGTGTGCAAACACCCCGTTTGCGAAGGGCCATGAGGATGAGGACCCCCTGATCCGGCATCAACCGGGCGTTTTCTGCGGGGGATCTGTCGGGCGCGGTCAAACCCTGTTCATCGACTAGGAACTTCGCGGCGGTTCGTCGAAAGTCTAGATCCAGCAACAGCGCCATAGGGGCCGGATCAAGGTGTCCTTCGGCCTCGGCAAGGTACGATGCGCGCACAAAGTCGTACGCGGTGCCCCAGAAGCGGTTGAAACGATCGATGTACTCGTGGCCGTCTTCCACGATCAGGATTCGGGGCCGTACGATGTTCGTGAGGGGCGGCATGAACTTCGGGTTCAGCTGTTAAACGCGACGCCTACCATTTTTGTGAACGGCGGTTCGGCCTTTTCGATGATCACACGCCCCTGCCAGGCCGCAGCCAAGTCGCGCACGATGCCCAGCCCCCGGTCATGGGGACGGTCTTCGAAAACCTTCGGTAAAAGAATTGACCCTGCGACGTCCCCGACCAACAAGCTGACGGTTGCCTGACCCGTGACGTTTCGAACGGCGTCCACGCGGACCAGCACCCGGGGGTCATCCAGCCCGGCAACTGCCGCTTGTGCATTTCGTACCAGGTTGCTCAGAATTGATTGCAGGGCCTGCGCGTCGACTGGCACGGTGACGTCAGTGCTGGAAAGGGACAAGGCTGGGGCCACCCAGGGACGGCGGCTCTCGGTTTCAGCTGCGGCTTGGGCGCGCAGCCAGGCATCCATGGTGGTCGCGTCCAGGCGTGTCCGTGGGCCCTGGGTCAATAAAGAAGCCAACGCGCCTGCGTGTGTATCGCGAAGCCGGACTGCGACCTGCGCCAATAGAAGTCTCAGCTCTCGTTCATCGGTTGCTTCTCGCAGCGCACGTTCCGCACGCCTCAGATCGTTACCCAACGCGCCGAAGATGGGATCGGAGGAAAGATCGCATAGGGAGACGCCTAGGGCGCCCGCAGCCCGGGCGATCCGATCGTAAATGGCCACGACCCGAATCGATGTGGGTTCAGGTTCTAAGATAGCGTCGCGCATGGCCGTTAGGTTGGCGGCCGGGTCGGTGGCCAGATCCAGAACGCTGGTCCTGTGTTTGATCACATCATGGCGAATTTCCCCGACCGCCTTGCTGATTTCGGGAAACAATGCGGGGCGAATTTTCAGGGCAATGGACACGATATGGCCACGCCTTCGCCGATGCCAAGCCCAGAGAAAAACCAGCAACAGGGCGGCGGTGGAGGCGCCCACGACCCTTGCAATTCCCGAAGCCCCACGCTTGCGTGATGTCATTAGTTTCGCCCGCAGCTCGTGGGCCACGGGGCGCAGATCCGATCCGGGATCGAGGCTGGGGATATCCAGATCGACCTTCAGCAGGTCGGCGGCGTCTTCATTTCGACCAGCCAAAACAAGGCGGCGCGCCTGAGCAATACGGCTTCCCAGAAAACCAGCCGCTGTGCCAGCCTGCAAAACATCCTCGGACATTGTTTCTAGCAGTCCATCAGGGGCACGTGCCGCCACGGCTGAGTATCGACCCAGCGCCGCCCGCCCCACGTCGCCCTTGTCCCGCCTTGCAAGACCATGACAAAACAGGGCCTGTCCCCATTCTCCCATAAACTCGTAAACCTTGCCCACTTCCACCAGCGTTTGCGGGGAACGTTCGGGGGTGCAGGGAGCTCCCAAGATCCGCAAGGCCTGACCGGGTTCGTCAGCGAATAGATGCAAACGAGCCGCTGTTATAGGGGGCGCCATCGTGAGGTTAGAATCGTGGGGACGCAAGGTGCGGCGCAGGGCGCGGGCTTCGTCAAGCCGCGGAGGCTGCGCGTCGCTCGCCACGTATGCCGTGAGATCCGAAAGGGCGCCCGCCCGATCACCCTTCGCTTGTCGCAAGAGCGCCCGTGCAAACAGGGCTTCGCCCAGGCCAAGGTTGGCGGCCCTTTCGACCCAGGGACGCGTCAACGCCTGCCCGGCGTCGTTTGGGGACAGGCGTGTGATTTCGCGGGTTAGATCCCACAGCCGAGCGCCATCGTTCCACAGCATCTGCACGGTCGCATCTGCGATCTCGCCGGTGAACGCAAACCGCAAGACTGCGGCCTTCACATACCCAGGGGACTCTCTTGTTGCTTCTTCAATACGGGCACGCCCAGCACCTGTGGGATCTCCGGAGGAAAACAAAGTCTCTGCTTCCAAAAAAAGACGCCGAGCGAGGGGCGTGGGGGTGCTACCTGGGGGCAAGGGCTGGTTTGAACTGCGAGGGGCTGCCAGTGCCATTCTGGCTGCCGAAAGTTCAGTCCATCCAGGTTCCAAGGCCAGGGCACGCCGCAGCGCCTCGTCTGCGCGGGGGGCCTCTAGGCTTCCTCCGTGCCGGGCCAGCAATAAACCCAATCGTCGCCAGCCGTCGGCGTCCTGCGGATTTATCTGCACCACGATGCTCAGATCTCGCGTTGCCTCATCGTAGCGACGGCGAGCCTCCAGAAGTGTCGCGCGGAATGTTCTGGCCGCAGCAAACGTGGGCACCCGACCGATGAGCGAATTCAGAACAAGAATCGCCCCTTCGTCGTCGGACGTTGCAAGACCTCGGGCCCGGACCAACGTCGCCGCATCCTCCGAAGTGGGAGGGGCGGTCGGCCATTCGTCGAACGCGGCCGCGCCTTCCTCAATCTGCAGGGACTCGCGCAGATCAAGGGCTCTTTTGCGCTGGGCCAAGGTCAAGGCGTCCGACTGCAAAATCCCGTCCAGACGGGCCCGTGCTGCCGGGAAAAATCCGTGTGAACGTTCGTAATCGCATAACCGAATCTGTAGGGTGAACCGCGCTTTTGCGTCGTTGCCCACATGGGCGAGTCCGGCCTCAAGGACTTCTCCTATCTCGTCCCGTCGGGCAACGCCTACGGGATCAAAAGCCAGCAGATCGACCAGATTGATCGTGGCATACACCCGGGCGGGATCGAGTTTCAGCGCGCGCCGAAACTCGACTTCTGCCTCTGGACGCCGGCCAAGGCGCTGTAAAGCGAATCCAAGATCATTGGCAAACAAGGCGCTTTGTCGATCTGCTTCCGCTGCCTGGGAAAACATGGCCACAGCGTCCTGTAGCCGATCGGCGCGCAGGGCCACAAGGGCCGATTCGTGAAGGCGCTGCGCAGTGGATTGATAGGGATTGATCACCCCCGCGTCGGCAATCGAAAACCAGCATTGTAGGACAATCCCAGTGCAGATCATGTCTGAAGGCCTGCACGTAGTTCGCGCAACTTCAACCCCAGTTGATTCAACCGCAGGTGAACCCGACGTGCATCGCCGCGTGGTCCCAGCAGCCCCTGCGCCATCGTCTGAAGGTTCCCCCGTGCGGCATAAAACAAGGCCCGCATGTACTGTCGTTCCACGTCGACTGAAACCTGCTGAAAACTCTCGCCGGTCGGAACCTTGATTTCAACTGATCTGCCCGTCAGAACCGGGGTGTGTTCGTCAGTTTCGGGCTGGCGTAGGATTTCGTTGCGGAGAATCAAGAGGCGGCTGACCAGGGAATCGGAAATTTCAAGAATGGCCGGAGCGCGCGGTGCAGGTGCAGTCTGTTCGGGGGTGTCGAGGTGACGGGTTAGCGCGAACACCAACGCATTTTGCGCGAACAGGGACAGTTCTCGAAGGTTGCCAGGCCATGTGTGCCGCAGGATCCGGGACAAAGCCTCCTTGCCCAAGAACAGCGTGAAGGCATCGTCGCGGGTGGCCCTGACCGCCGGCCGCCCGACGATGAAGGTGTTTTTGGCTTCGTCGAAATCTTTGGGTGTTGGGAACCGCGCTAGGAAGGATCGCAGCAAAGGCCGTAGGGCTTCGGACTTCAGGGCGGCAAGGAAGGCAAATCGGGTCAAGTCGGAAAGGTCAATCTGGCGCTGGCGGAGCGGCGGGATCTGCAGTTTTGTTGCAGGGTTGAGGCGCATATACAGATCGGCGCGGAAACGCCCTTGCGCCACAAGGCTTGCCAGATCCTGATTCGTTGCGGCCACGAGTTTTGGGCGTGCCGGGCGTGGACGTGTGTCACCGAGGCGCGTGACGACCCCGCGTTCTAAAACCAGCAACAACTGACGTTGCAAATCCAGGTCCAAGTTGCCGATTTCGTCCAGAAACAATGTGCCGTCGTGCGCCTGTTCAAATACGCCGACGTGATCGTCAACCGCCCCCGTGTACGCGCCCCGCCGCGCGCCAAACAGGTGTGCGGGGATCAAAGACGCGGGAACGGTTGATAGATCCGTCACCACCAATGGCCCGCGGGCGCCGGATCGGGGATGAATCACATGTTCGGCGAAGAAACTTTTCCCGGTCCCGGTTTCGCCTTCGAGCAACAGGGGCAGTGGCGACCGGGCCAATGTGGTCATGGTCCGCCGCAGATCAGTCATCATCGGCGTGCGACCCCAGAAAATTGATCCCTCTTGGGCTTCATGGGACAGGTCCAGAACGCGTGTAATTTCGGCGGTCAGGCTGCGGCTATCAACGATGTCGTTCTGACAGAAGTACACCAAAGGATCGGTCACCTCGGCCTCGGGATCGGCGCCTGTGGTTGTCAGCAGAACAACGGGCAGGGCAGGGTAATCGCGCCGCAACCGTTCGAGGATCAACCACCCTTGTCGCCGCCTTAGCCTGTCCAGGGCTTGTTTGCGGGCGCGTGGTTCCTGGGGCAGATCGGATTTGTCCTCGGGCAGGAGGCGGTCTTCGGGTCGGGCAAAATGCAGGTCCAGCACGACCAGATCTGGCAACGCAGGCAGCCGGGCCAGTGTCTGCGCTGCCTCGCCATAGTCGTGCGCGCATTTCAGCGGACAGCCCCGGTCGCGTTCCGGACACACCTGACACGGGATCTGGCGATCGCAACGGGTGACAAAATCAAATCCTGACAGATGCTTCTGTACCAGTTCGATGGTTTGATCGTGGTCATCAATGACAAACAGACGCGGCATTGTTGTTCAGCCCTTCACGGTGCGTGCCAACTGGTCGAAGGCGGTTTGCAGCGCCAGCACGCCCTCGATGTCTCCCGTTTCGGCGGCCGCAACGGCGCTGGCCAAGGCAGCGGCGAACGTGTTTGTGGATAGCCCTGTTGGGGCGGACGCCCGCAGGTCGTTCCACAGGTCATCAGGCGTTGTGGGCCTTCCTTGTTCATCGTGCAACCTTGCCACCAGTTCCAAAGGGTTCGGGGTGCCTCCTAGGTCGCGACGGTCGCGGGCAGGCCACAGAATTCGTTTCACGAGGTCGTGTTTCACCGAGGCCAGCCAATCCTCTACATCGCCCATGAATCTACATTCTATCGAAAGTTTAGATCATTTCACGTATATCGGATTTGCAGGACCGGCCGCGCTCTGCGACGATCGGGGCCCATGTCAACCCCGCAGCATTTCGACCTTGTCGTCATTGGTTCCGGCCCGGCTGGAGAAAAAGGCGCGGTACAGGCGGCTTATTTCGGCAAACGCGTGTGCGTTATCGAAAAAGCGCCTGCCGTTGGCGGGGCCTGCGTCCATACCGGGACGTTGCCGTCCAAGACCCTTCGGGAAGCGGCCCTTTATGTGACGGGTTACAAACGCCGGGAACTGTATGGGATGACGCTGGAACTGGACCGCGAGGCCAGCGTGAAACAATTGATGGGACGGCTGCACGCCGTGACCAGACAACAGGTGGCGCAGATATCGGAAAACCTCCGCCGCCATGAAATCACGACGATTTTGGGGGAAGCGACCTTTGTCGCCCCCCACGAAGTCCTGGTCCGAAGGCCCGGTGCGGACGATTTGCACCTGCGGGCGGATGTGTTCCTGGTCGCCACCGGCAGCGCCCCGCATCGACCACCGGGCGTTCCGTTTTCCGATCCCGACGTCGAAGATTCAGATACGGTTTTGGACCTGGATCGCATCCCCACCAGCCTCGCGGTCATAGGCGGTGGTGTGATTGGCTGCGAATATGCGTGTTTTTTTGCGGCACTAGGGACCCAAATCACCATCATTGAAGGCCGGGGTGGGTTGTTAGGGGGGATTGATCCCGAACTGACGGCGATTTTGCGAACATCCCTTGAACGGGGAGGGAATCACATCCGATTGGGAGATTCGGTTGATGGCGTGGAACGAATCCCGGGCGGCCCGCTGCGTTTACGTTTGAAATCTGGCGCCAGTCTGGACGTCGACAAGATTTTGTATTCAGCGGGTCGGGCGGGCAACACAAAAGGACTGGGGCTGGAAGCCGCCGGGGTGGCCGCCGACGATCGAGGGCGGGTGACGGTGAACCCTCATTTTCAGACGTCTGCAGCGCATATCTACGCGGCGGGGGACGTTGTTGGCGCCCCCGCGTTGGCGTCGGTGTCGATGGAACAGGGCCGCGTCGGGGTCTGCCATGCCTTTGGGTTTGCATATAAAACGCAGGTGTCTCCGCTGACACCCTATGGGATCTACACCATCCCCGAAATATCCATGATCGGATCGACGGCGGAAGATTTAGCTAAGAAAGGCGAGGACGTTGAGGTCGGTCGCGCCTGGTTTCGCGACAACGCCCGGGGGCAGATTATTGGAGACGATGATGGCCTATGCAAATTGGTATTCGATGCGAAGACCCACAAATTGCGTGGCGTCCACATGATCGGCGAACGCGCGACGGATCTGATTCACATCGGGCAGATGGTGATGGAACTGGGGGGGACCATCGACACGTTCATCGATTGCGTGTTCAACTTCCCCACCTTGTCCGAAACCTATAAATACGCTGCCTACGATGGGCTGGGACGTCTGAGACGACGAACAGTATCGGGACTGACCGGTGGGGTGGCGTCATGAAACGCGGGCTGTTGTTCCTCGTCCTCTTGGGCGGCTGTGGCAATTCAGGGCGCACAGGTGCAGTGCTGGACGATGCCGGGGCAGATGGGGGCAGTGGTTCGACAACGATCGGGTTAGACGCGTCGGGTTTGGACGCAGCCGCGCTCGATACCTTGGGCGGGTCGGTTGATGCCGCGGCCCGAGCCTACACTGACACCGCGATCGATACCGGGGCCCTGCCGCCCGACGCCGCGGTTGTGGCATGCAAGGTCCCCGGCCCCTGCGATCCCTTCGGCCCGAACACCTGTCCGATGGGGCAGATATGTCGCAGCACCAACGGGATCGCCGCGTGCCTAAAACAGGTTGGCACCATCAAGGCGGAAGGTGACCTGTGTTTGGGTAGTGATTGTGATCAGGGGTTGACCTGTCTGCCCGATGACGACGGCAAGACCCGTTGTTTCCGGGCGTGTGCCAAGGGATCGCGTGGCAGCTGTGGGCCCGACAAACGCTGCGCGATCCAGATTGGGGGCGAATCGTGTTTGATGGCCTGTCGCCCGCAGCCCCGGGCCTGCGATATCTACGAACAAAGTTGTTCGGATCTGGCACAGGCGTGTCATCCCACCCAGGATCCGGAAACCGCGCGGCTGTACACCGGCTGCCAGGCTGCGGGCCCCCGTGCCGAAGGCCAGGCGTGCATGCGTTTTGGTGATTGTGGCCGGGGCTTGTTCTGCGTCTCTTCGATCTGTCGGCGCGTGTGTAAGCCCGACGGGGCGCCATCGTGCACCTCGCCGCAGGTTTGTACGGGCCTGTCGTTGGCCTATCAGATCACGTTTTGTCGATAGGGGGAGACGGGGTTCAGCCGAAAACGGGCGGTCGGACTGCTCCGATGGTGCTAAGGTTATGAACATGGGTGGCAACGGCGACTCGCCAATTCCGGAAGCAAGGTTGGATGATCTGGACCTCGACAACGAGGGCGATGCCACCATATGGAGGTCCCGATTGGCGGCGATGGCCGAAAGCAGGCTCCGTCAGGCGCGGGTGCGGCTTCAGGAGATGGGGATCATTGATGTGCAGGGCCAGATCGTTTCCCGCGAGCTTCCTCCCGATATGCTTCCCACCTCGCAAACCAGCGTAAGCACCGGCTAGGTTCGTGGCTTTTTCGAAAGGCGACGGCCGACCGTTGATGCTGGTGGTCGCGGGTCCACCGGGCAGCGGGAAGACGACATCCTTTCCGGTGACGGCGTGTGGGATCGACGCCTTCAGCATCGACGATCGCTGCGCTCAGATCGTTGGCAGCTACCGCGCCATCTCGCCAGCGATGCGGAAAGCAGTGTCCCAGGAGTGTGAGGATTTTGTCTCACGCCACATTGAGGAAGGCCGGAGTTTTGCGGTCGAGACCACATTGAGAACCGAGATTGCGGTGCGTCAAGCCGAAGCCGCCCAACGACGGGGTTTTCACACGGAGATGCTGTTCCTTTGCACGGCATCACCTGACGTGAATGTTCAGCGTGTCCTTCAGCGAGCGCAGTCCGGGGGGCATGCCGCGTCCGAGTCCGACATCCGTACGGGGCATTCGGCCGCGCTCCGAAACCTTGTTTCTGCGGAGCGTGTGTCTGATCGATGCGTGGTCTACGACACATCGGCGCCCTGGACCTCGCCGCGTCTGGCGGCTGTTGTGGCGGGAGGGAAATGCGCATTGGAGCTGGATACTCCGGCGTGGGTGCGGAATGTGCTTAGGGTGGTCGTTGTCGAGCCGGGCTAGCTTTGCGGCTTCAGAACACGCAGCAGCTGCGGAATGCGTGAAGATTCATGGCCAGATGGTGCCGGTTCGGGCACAGATCGTTCCGCTGGACGGCATGAGTGCGCATGCCGATCAAAATGAAGTGTTGCCCTGGTTGGGCGGTTTTCGCCACGCGCCCAAGATGACCTACGTGGTTCATGGCGAAAGCGGCGCGGCACTGGGACTTAAACGGGCGATCGAGACGCGCCTGGGATGGCGGGTTGCCGCGTCCGAGTCCGCTGCGACTGTCGACTTAGCCTGATGGCAGGAGGCGAGCCAGCGTCAGCCCGTCCGTATGAAGCGATCGCGGGCCCACTGCCGAACAATCCGGAAAAAACCAGCCGCATAGAGACCGGTCCGGACGCGCCCCGATACCTGCGACGCGGCCCGCAGGGGCAGTGTCGCGGTCGATGTCGCGCTCAAAAGGGCGCGAATCTGTCCCAGGGTTCGTCGCATGCGGATGTCGCGACAGTCTACCTGACGAGATCAGCGCAGGCCTCAGGAAGGGGGGGCGGGCCCGCGGCTGCGGCGGCGGACTTTTCGTCGCGGGTCTTGCGCGCGTCGTCGGACCACCACCACGCCAATTCCTGTGCCCCGCAGCCATCCCCAGCGGCCAAGGGGGCCTGGGGCACGCACGTCGCATCGGTGCTGGGGCAGTGAAGCCGCACATGAAAATGGTCGTGGTGACCCCACCAGGGTCGAATCTTCGACAGCCACATCGTTGGACGGGGCGTCAGGGCGCACAGGGCCCGCTTGATTGCTGGATGCACGAAGATCCGATCCACAGATTCGTCGGTAGCCGCCACTTCCAATAACGTCGGTACGCGGATCCCATAGCTGCGGTTGGTCGTCATAGAGTCAAGATCGACCACGGGTTTCGGTGAAACAGTTTCGCGGTCGTGGGTTGTCAAACGCTTAGCAGCAAGACCTGAATAGCCCACGTCAACGTCCAGCCCTGTCTGGTGACTGCGATGCCCGGATGGCGTCGGCCCGCCCCGTGCTTGCCCCAAATCCCCTACCAACAAAGCCGCAAGTCGTTTCGCAACAACGCGTGTCCCGAACCGTTTGACGAAGGCCACAAGATCGCGGTGCCCAAAAGTGCGTCGACGCGAAGGCCGCATCAGCTCGAATCCCGGGCCTGACAGGGGCATGGCCACCGCCCCCCGCACGCACCCGTTGCTGGTTTCACCGACCGATTCGCTGGGGCCACTGGTGGGTCCCTCGGCGGCTGCCCAGCGCGGATCGGCGCGTGTCACCTGTGCCAGGAAAATCAGGACTCCAAACGTCGTCATGGGGTGTCCTTGCCGCGGGGCCGACGTGTTTTAGGGATCGTCCCGAACCAAATCATGAATGTGTCAAACTATAGCTCTGCAGAAGCGAGGTTCACGTCGCTGCCAAACCTTCTTTTCCTCCGCCCGTGAACCACGCATACTGCGGGCATCTTGTCTCGCCGCCTCCTTTCCCTGTTTCTTTTCGCATCTGCCGTCGCGTGCCGGGGCCCTGGTACGCCGGTTGACGAGATCGTCCTTGCCAACGAGGCCCCGGTGTCCCGTCTTGATCCCCGGTATGCGTCGACCACCTGGGAGGTGAACGTTTCGCAGTTGGTGGCCCCTGGCCTGCGTGGGTTGGCGGATCGCGGGTTGGGGCCGACGTCAGGACTGGCCGAAACCCTGGTTTCCCTGGACGACCTGACCTGGGAAGCGCGCCTGCGGATCGGGGCGCGGTTTTCCGATGGACAACCTGTCACCCCGGCAGACGTGGTCTACACCTTCGCGTCTGTACGTGACCCTGAGCTTGGCAGCCCCTACCGCAAGACCTGGGATGATGTCCTGGTAGCGGTCGACGTTGTTGATGATCGCACCGTGCGTTTTCGGTTGAAACAATCACGTGCGCCGCTGCCAACGGATCTGGAATTCGGAATTGTCGCCAAACACGCGATGCAGCCGCTGGACGAATCGGTTCGCGCTGCCGTGCGCCTTGGATCCCGTCCGCCGGCCCTAGATGCCATTCATGAAGTTGTGGGCGCAGGATCTTATCGCATAGGGGATCGAGGCCCCGATTTCGTGACCCTGGTGGCCAATCCTTATGCAGCGCTGCCACCGCATACGGCGCGCCTCACGGTACGGACCCTGCGAGACGACAACGCCCGCGTGTTGGCGCTTTTGGGTGGGTCCGTGGACGTCATTATCAATGGTGTTACGCCTCAGGTCGTTGAAAGCCTTGAAGCGGATCCGCGCCTTGTGACCACCTTCGCGCCAAGCGCCATGATCACATATCTGGGGTTCAATAACGCCGATCCCATTTTGGCAAAACGCGAGGTTCGTCAGGCCATAGCGCACGCGCTGGATCGCCCGCGCCTGGTGGCGTCCAAATTTCGGGGCCGGGCGATCGTGGCCCAGTCGCCCTTGGATGGGGGAAATCAATTCTTCGAAGCGTCCGTGAAAACCTGGGCGTTTGACCCCGCCGCTGCACGACGGTTGTTGGACCAGGCCGGTTTCCCTGATCCCGACGGCGATGGCCCTGCCGTCCGTTTTACCTTGTCCTGGAAGACCAGCGCGACCCGGTACCGCGTCGCCTTGGCCCAGGCGATGGCCCGTCAATTGGCCGACGTGGGCATTGGGGTTGATGTGCGGCCCTTTGAATACGCCACCTTCATTGACGACATCAAACGCGGCAACGCCCAACTGTTTAGTCTGCAAAGGCCCGACATGGTCGAACCCGATCTGCTGCGGGCGTTGTTCCATTCAGAAAAAATTCCCACACCAGAAAACAGTTTTGGCGGGCTAAATCGGTTTCGATTTCGGGATGATGCCCTGGATCGGGCGCTGGACGCGGGGGTTGCCCATCGTGATCTTGCGGCGCGCCGGTCGGCCTATTCTGATGCCCAGAGAATCTTGGCAACCGAACTTCCCATGTTGCCCTTGTGGCACGAAGACAACGTGCTGATACACAGACGGACGTTGCATGTCGATCCGCCGCTAAAAACGGGACGACTGGAAAACCTGATCACGGCCCACAAGGACGGGGCGGCGGGGATGCCACGCTGATGGATCTGTTTGCACGCGCCGCCGTTCGTGATCAACGGGGGCAACCCCTGGCCGAAAGGATGCGCCCCCGAAACCTAGCGGAGGTTGTGGGGCAGCTTGACGTGCTCGGCCCGGGAAAATGGTTACGCCGTGCGGTCGAAGAAAAACGTCTGGGATCGTTGGTGTTGTGGGGCCCGCCAGGAACCGGCAAGACCACCCTGGGCCGGTTGCTGGCCAGCGAGGCAGGCGCGTATTTCGCCGCTGTGTCTGCGGTGTCGGGCGGCGTGAAGGAAATTCGTGAAGCGGTGGCCGATGCGGAACAGCGTTCGCACCAACGAAACCAGCGCACGGTGTTGTTCGTCGACGAGATTCATCGTTTTAACAAGGCCCAGCAGGACGCCCTGTTGCCGCATGTGGAAGCAGGGACCGTGATCTTGGTCGGCGCGACGACCGAAAACCCATCATTCGAAGTGAACGCTGCGTTGTTGTCCCGATCGCGGGTGGTGGTGTTGCGTGCCCTGGGCGACGCCGATCTACGCGTGATCATCGACCGCGCGTTGCTGGATAACGAACGCGGGTATGGCCGCGAATCTATCGATTGTCCCGATGACATTCGCAACTTATTGGCGCGTGAATCCCGGGGCGACGCCCGCCGTGCTCTTTCCACCCTAGAGGCGTGTTTTGCGATTGTGGTTCCCCAGGCCGACGGGGTGCGGCGGATCAACGCTGACAGCGTGGCCGAGGCTTTGCAGCGAAAGGCCCTGCTGTACGACAAGGCGGGCGACGAACACTACGCGGTCGTCAGTGCCTTCATCAAAAGCCTGCGAGGCACAGATCCCGATGCCGCCGTTTACTGGATGGCGCGCATGTTGGAAGCAGGCGAGGATCCGATCTTTGTCTTGCGCCGTATGGTGATCTTCGCCTCTGAAGACATTGGCAACGCCGATCCACGCGCGCTGCAAATCGCGGTCTCGGCGTTGGAAGCGGTCAAGTTGGTGGGCTTGCCTGAAGGGATCTACGCCATGACCCAGGCCGCCCTTTATCTGTCATGCGCCCCGAAAAGCAACAGCACCCTTTTGACCTATGCGGCCGTTCGCCAGGACATCGACACCCGCGGCGCCTTGCCAGTGCCCGCCCATTTGCGGAACGCCACGACCGCGCTTGGAAAAACCTTGGGGCATGGGGCCGGGTATCAATACCCCCACGATTTTATAGGCCAATACGTTGCGGCCACGTACCTCCCCGACGAAATGAAAGGGCGCCGGTATTATGTCCCCGTCGCGTCGGGCTACGAAAAGACCATGAAGGAACGCCTGGAATTCCTGCGGGCGCAGGCGGCCAAGGATGACGGCGAATAGGCACGACTTGGTACCCCGGAACAAAATACTATTGTATAGTATACCAGTAAAGTCTGAAAGACAATAATATAACGGCATGGATCGAGACGCAGGACGGTTCATTACCGCATGGGCCCTGAGGCCGGGCCGCAAGCCTTTGGTCCTTCGAGGGGCTCGGCAGACCGGAAAAACCTGGATTGTGAAGCAGGTGGGGCAGGAGTTCTTGGGGGATGTCGCCTATCTAAATCTCGAACGTGAACCAGATTTGGCCCAATGTTTTGGCCCGTCTGACCCCCAAGCCGTTGTATCGATTCTGGAAGCGCGGCTGAGGCGGACGATCGTTCCGGGCAGGACTCTGTTGTTCCTGGACGAAATCCAAACCACGCCCGAAGTGCTGGCCAAGCTGCGATGGTTCTACGAAGAAATGCCCGACCTTCATGTTGTAGCGGCGGGTTCGCTGCTGGATTTCGCGTTGGCGGATCACGCATTTTCCATGCCGGTCGGAAGGATTTCGTACGGACATCTGGAACCGATGACGTTTGCCGAGTTCTTGGTTGCATGCGGCGAGTACCGACTGCAATCCGCCATCCGGGCCTGCACTGTTGCCGAAGGATTGCCCAAGGTCCTGCACGACAGAATCATGGAACTTGTCCGAACGTACACGTTGGTCGGCGGCATGCCCGCGGCTGTGAGCACCTGGGTACAAACGCATTCGTTTGCCGCCGTTGCCGATCTTCACCGTGACCTGCTGCAAACGATTCGGGACGACTTCGCAAAATATTCTGGATCTGCGGGAGGGCGTCCAAACACGCTTCGCGTGGCAAAAGTTTTCGCGTCGCTGCCCCGGCTTGTGGGCCGCAAGTTCATGCCATCGGAAATCGACAGGGACGAAAAGACCCTGAATCTGAAAGACGCTTTTCGCCTGCTGTCCCTTGCGCGGGTGGTCACCCCGGTGCTTCGAACAATGGCAAGCGGCATTCCGCTGGGAGCTGACGTCGACGAACGTTACCAAAAGGTATGCCTATTGGATGTCGGTCTGTATTGCACCGCCAGCGGCGTTGATCCCGCGGCTGTAACCGCGAAGAAAGATGTTTCGTTCATCAACGAAGGCCAGCTTGCCGAACAGTTTGTTGGCCAGGAACTGCGCGCCTGCAGACCTTTCAATCAGGAGCCTCAGCTATTTACGTGGGTCCGCGAGGCGAAAAACAGCAACGCCGAAGTTGACTATGTGATTCAGGTTGCCGGGGACATCGTGCCTGTGGAGGTCAAGGCGGGCGCAACCGGGCGACTGCGCAGCGTCCACGTGATGGTTCGCGAAAAAAAACTAAAAGTGGCCGTGCGGGTCAGTTCCGAACCCATGATCTACGGCCCCGTGCAAACCGCGTTGCCCACCGGAGCTCCTTACAAATTCCAGCTTCTATCGGTGCCATTCTATCTAGTGAGCGAATTGCCACGACTGTTGGCAGGGCTGTAGATCGTCACCACCCCGCTACGGCCACAGCTTCTTCAGCTTCCCCAGATCCAGCGAATGCGCCCAATGTTTTGCGGCTTGCGCCAGCACGCGTGCCTTGTCGCGGGTCCCAATTGTCGGGCGCTGCGTGAAGACGTCGAAATCAGACGCTTCGATCTTGTCCAGCAACGCCATGCCCACCAACCAAATCAGCGCCAGTTCCAGTTTTAGATCGTTGTCGAGCCGTCCCAACAACGGACGACCTTTTTCGTAGATGGCCCGCGTTCGAGCCACCTGGAACCGCAACAAATCGCGCAGCCCGCGGGTCGGTTTCAGCGCCTTTAATTCCGCCTCGGTCACACCAAAAAAATGCAGATCCTCGGCGGGTAAATAGATCTTGTCGTTGGCTGCGTCCGTGGCGACGTCCTGCCAAAAATTTGTCAGTTGCAGCCCCGTCGAAATTTCGTCGGCAAACCGCACCAGATCCAAATCACGATAGCCAAACAGCCCCAGCAGCAGCCGCCCCACCGGATCTGCGGATCTGGCGGTATAGGATCGTAAGCTGGCGAAGGTTGCGTACCTGCGCACCTGCATGTCCATGCGGAACGCCTGCAATAGATCTTCAAACGGGGGCAGGGGCAGTTCGCGTTTTTCGATCGTGTCGTGAAGCGCGACAAACACGGGGTGGGTGGCCTCACCGTGAAAACACCTGTGCAGCTCGGCTTCCCACAGATCTAGGGCTTCGGTGCGGCGGCCTTCATAGGCGGGCTCATCTGCAAAATCGTCGGCAGCCCGCGCAAACGCATACAGGGCGACCAGATGGGGCCGAAGTTCGGCGGGGACAAAATGCGAGGCGACGGGATAACTTTCGTGGTGATCCTGCGCGAACTGTTCGCAATAGTGGTAGGCCCGGTGCACGGACCACGGACCCGGTTCGACGTCCAGCCAGCGCAGGGGAGGGCGCGCCGACGGACCCGTCAGAACCGGCGCGCTCTTGGCTTCGTCGCGTCCGGCACGCCACATTTTCCGAATCACGGACGCACCTCGGTTGCAAGGCCAGATTTTCCCACCGCGCGGTTGTGCAGGTTCATGTGGCCGCGCTGGATGCCTTCGGTCGCTAGCGCGCGCAAGGCCGCCAGGTTTGATGCCAAACCAACCGATCCGATGATCTGCCCCAATTCCCGCGCTGAACTGACGCCCATCAGCCGCAGGGCCAAACGTGCGCCCTGATGGACCTGCAGCGTGCCCCCGACGGTCCCGATGGCCATCGGCATTTCCAGGTGCCCGGCCAGATGATCGCCATCGACCCGCCAGGTGGACAGGGGACGGTAGCGACCCGGGGTCATCGTGGCGGCGTAAGCGTGCGCGCCGGCTTCAACCCCACGCCAATCATTTCCTGTCGCAATCACCACAGCGTCGACGCCATTCATGATGCCCTTGTTGTGGGTCGCGGCGCGATACGGATCGGCATCCGCGAACCGTGATGCGGCTTCGATGTCGATGGCGACGCGCTGGCCAGCAACCCCCGCTGTGGCCAGCAGGTCGAAGGGCACGCGGCAACGAACCCGGACCATCCGTCTTTGGCTTAGATTGGTCAAAATGCGCAGGCCGATCCGGCCCCCACCCAAAAGGCGCAGGGGATTCGCCAGGGCCTCGGCCACGGTGTTGACCAGGTTGGCGCCCATCGCGTCCCGGCAATCAAGATAAACATGAACCACAACCCGTGCGCCCACACCGGCAGACCCTTCGGGCAGCCGTACATCCAGGCCCCGCGCCCCGCCACCCCGGGCAACCAACCGCGGCACGGCGGCATTGGCACGGGCAATCAAATCGACCACGCTGGCTTCGATTTGGGTGCGGGCCAAGACGGGATCGGGCACGTCCCGCAATTCAATCTGCGCCGTCATGACCGATTCGTCGGATTCCGCCTGAAACCCGCCTCCCATCCGGACCATGCGTGCCGCGTTGGACGCCGCCGCAATCACTGACGGTTCTTCAACCGCCATGGGAACCAGATAATCTAGCCCGTTAACGCGAAAATTTAGGCCCAACCCCAGCGGCAATGCATAAACGCCCAGGGCGTTTTCCACCAAGCGATCCGCCCCCGACGGATCAAGCCCGCCCCCATCAAGGGCCAGCAGTTCCCCGGCGGCCAGTTCCAGGCGCGCAAGGATTTCCTTCCTTCGGTCGGCTAAGGGCAGCTTGTAAAAACCAGGCAGGCGGGAATCGACGCGTTCGTTCATCGGTTCAGTCCCTCTTCCAGCTTTCGATGCCGCCCGGCAGCCTTGTGTGCACGCCCGCGACGCCTAGTTTCAGATCTAGCACCGAAAGTCCGGCGGGACAGCGTGAAGCGAAGGTCGCTGCGGCGTCGGCGCTGCTGAAAAACGCCACCGCGATGTCGCCGCCGCCCGAACCTGAAGGTTTGACCGTTCCCCCTAGGGATCGCGCCAGATCCGCGGCCGATTTTACTTCTGGCGTCACGATGGGCACCCCCGCCGAGGCCCCCAATTCGCCCAGAGTCATCCCGTAGGCATCAGCGGCGGCCACCGATCCTCGGGCATCGTTGGACGCAAAGGCTTTGGCGAATTTGTCAGCGTGGGCGCGCAGCTGATCCAGCAGCCAGCCGTGAAGGGGGGGCATCCGATCCGCGAAACCCCGAACCGCCGCGATCATGTCGGTGGTGGCCACGGGGGTCCCGGTCCCCAACACCAGCAGGTGCAGATCCGCTGGGGGGCGCAAAGGCACCAGGCCCGGGACGCCGTCGCGAGGGCGAAAAAATTGCAAATACCCGCCGTGAATGGCCACGGCCACGTCGGCCCCCGACCCGACACCACCCTGCGACGTTCTGTGGGCTGCATCGGCCACCGCATGAATCAACGTTAAATTTGGCCCCAAATCCAGCCCCACGTGGGCAAAAACTGCACCCACGGCGGCCACGGCGGCAGCGGCGCTGGACCCCAGCCCCAGTTTGCGCCCGTGTTCGACAAACGCGCTTGTGTCGATGATGGCTGCCCCCGTGGGCAATGCGGCCGCTAGTTCACCTAAGGCGGCGATGGCGCGGCGGATGGCCTCGGCCACAACGGGTGATTCAGCGGATCCACCCGGGATGAACTGGCCCACGGCTGTTCGCGACACCGCCGCAAGGACCGCCGTGCCTTCTTCCAGTACGGCGTATTCACCAACCAAGAACACCTTGCCGGGCGCACAAACGACCGGCGATCCAACCAAGGTCATACGGTTCGAGTTCACGGGGCTGGCTTTACCACGGGTAAAGGCTTGGGGCTTTCCCGACGCGCGTGTCGATGCTTCGTGGCGAAGGGGGGCCATCGGGGTACACTCGCGCCTTCATGGCCATCGAAAAGACCAAATATGACGCGGTAAAGACCCGGGCCCTGGCCGAGGCCGCGTTCGTTTGCGACTTCGTGAAGGTGCGGCAGTTGTTGAAGGCGGGGGCCGATCCGGACGCCCGTGACGAACAAGGGTGTACGCCGATTTTCTCGGCGGTTTTGGGGGGCAGCGTCGGTCTTTTGGGCTTGCTGTTAGAAGGCGGCGCGACTGTGGACGCGCAGGACGAAAACGGCTGGACCGCGCTGCATTTCGCGGCAGCCGAGGTGCTTCCGGAAATGACGGCGATGCTGCTGGGCCGCGGGGCAAATCCAAATTTGAAAGACGGCGAAGGCTGCACGGCCCTGTGGCGCGCGGTTCACGGCGCCCGGGGTCGGGGTGACGTGATTGCGGCCTTGTGCAAACACGGGGCAAAGGATGACATTGCCAACGCCGCCGGGGAAACACCACGCCAGTTGGCCAAACGCATAGGCGAAGGCTATTTCGACGCCAACTGACGGGATTAGGGCATGGGGCGATTGATTCCTGCTATCGAATCGCGCGGCCGCGTCGTGCCGGGACCCGTCTTGTCGGCCCGCGAACAGGCAGCGCAGATCTTGGCCGACGCGCGCGCGCAAGCCGATCGTGTGTTGGCCCAGGTGGCCACCGTTAGCGAAGACGCACGTCAGGCGGCGCACACGTTGGGCTGGGCGGCGGGGCATGACGAAGGTCTGGCAGGCGTTACTGAATTGATGGTCCAAGCCCGTGCCAACGCCGTCGAGGTCGGTCAGCAGGCGGCACAGACGGCGATCGTTTTGGCGCGCCGGATGGCCGAAAAAATAGTGGGGCGTGCGGTGCAGGAGGATCCCACCCTGATGGCCGATCTGGTCACGCAGGCGCTCCAGCAGGCCCGGGCGCGTGCGGGTGATGTCGTCGTGCGGGTTCATCCTGCCGATCTGGCGGCGGTCCAAACCGCGCGACCGGATTTGCTTTTGGCCCTGGGCACGCAGGTCACGCTGCAATTGGTGTCCGACGACAGCGTCGGCCGGGCCGGTTGTGTGGTGCAAACGCCTCTGGGACGGCTGGACGCCCGGCTTGAAACCCAGCTTGATGCCCTGGAAAACGCGCTTTTCGCCGCACGCGGGGGACGTTCTGTGCCCCCGCACCCGTGAATCATGGCCATGACTCCCTTGCCCGACGATCCCCAAGTGGTGGACCTGGCCGAAGCGCTGGCGGCCTTAGACGTCGTCAACCCGATGCGCCTGTCGGGCCGGGTTACCGAGGTCACGGGGCTGGTGGTGCGGGCCACGATTCCCGGCATTCGCGTCGGTGAATTGGTGTGGATTGATTCCGGCCACGAACGGTTGCGGGCCGAAGTGGTTGGATTTCGCGGGGACGAAGTGGTGCTGATGCCTCTGGGCGAAGTGGCGGGTGTGGGGCCCGAAGCGTTGGTGTCGCCGACGGGACGTCCGCTGTCCCTGATCGTGGGCGAAGGGCTATTGGGGCGGGTGATTGATGGTCTGGGACAGCCTATGGATGGGCGCGGCCCTGTTGCTGGCCAGACATTCGAATGGGCGGTGGATCGGCCGGCCCCCGACCCGCTAACCCGCAAACGTGTTGAACGCCCCCTGGCACTGGGTGTGCGGGCCATCGACGCCTTCCTAACCGTGGGTGAAGGCCAGCGCGTGGGTCTGTTTGCGGGGTCGGGCGTGGGTAAATCCACGTTGATGGGCCAGATCGCCCGCAACACCGATGCGGACGTGAACGTGATTTGTCTGGTTGGTGAACGTGGGCGCGAAGTGACTGAATTTCTGGAAGACAGCCTAGGCGAAGAAGGTTTGCGGCGGTCGGTCATTGTGTGCGCAACCAGCGACGTGCCCAGTTTGGTGCGGTTGAAATCCGCGTTTGTGGCGACATCCATCGCTGAATGGTTTCGGGACAGCGGACGGCGGGTGCTGCTGATGATGGATTCGGTCACGCGGTTTGCGCGTGCCCAGCGCGAGGTTGGCCTGGCCGCAGGCGAGCCCCCCGCACGGCAAGGTTATCCCCCCAGCGTGTTTGCTTTGTTGCCGCGCCTGCTGGAACGCACCGGAAATTCCGACCGCGGATCCATCACCGCGCTGTACACCGTGCTGGTTGCCGGTGGCGATATGGAAGAACCCATCGCCGACGAAGTGCGCGGCATCTTGGATGGGCACATCATCCTGTCGCGCGACCTGGGCGCCAGAAATCACTGGCCCGCGATTGACGTGTTGCCGTCCCTGTCCCGCGTGATGACCGCTGTTGCCGATGCCGATCACCTTTCCGCGGCAGGAAAGGCGCGTGAATTGATGGCGACCTACGAACGGCAAAGGGATCTGATTTTGCTGGGCGCGTATCAGAAGGGCAGCGACCCGCGCATCGATGAAGCCATCACCCGCATTGATGCCATCAACGGATTTTTGCGCCAGCCCGTGAAGGACAACACGCCGTTTTCGGAAACCAGGAAACGACTGCTGGCGCTGGTATGATGTTATCCCTAGATCGCCGCAGACGGGCGTGTCTGGGCACCGGGGAGTGACATAGCAATGACGAAAATCCAAGAACTTACCGATGCTCAAATGTCGCGCGCCATTCCCGCGCGCCTTCGCAAACGGCTAATGGATGGTCAGATCGAATCCGGCGACGATGTTGCAGCTTTACGACGATTTGTGGGCCTAACACAGGAACAGTTCGCACAGGCGATGGCAATCAGCGTGCACACCCTCCGGAACTGGGAACAAGGGCGAAGAAAACCGGAGGGACCTGCGATCGGGCTCCTGCGAATTGCAGCACGTCATCCGCGGATCATTCGAGAAAATTTGAAACAGGCTGCGTAAGTGTTTGGTTTTGCGCCAACCCGTGAAGGACAACACGCCGTTTTTGGAAACCAGGAAACGGCTGCTGGCGCTGGTATGATGTTAGCGCGAAGGAAAAAAAACCATGCCTGATTGTTTGTTTTGCAAGATCGCCGCAGGTCAGATCCCGGCCAACATCACGTATCGCGACGCCGATGTGGTGGCCTTTGCTGACATCAACCCAGCGGCGCCGCTGCACGAACTTTTGATTCCCACGCGACATCTGGCCAGCCTGAACGATGCCGGGGCGGACGACGTGGTGCTGTTGGGCAAATTGATGGTCACCGCTGCGGCCCGGGCCCGGGCTAACGGTTTTGCCGATGGCGGATTTCGCGTGGTCATGAACACGGGGCCCGATGCGGGCCAGACGGTGTTTCACGTTCACCTGCACCTGCTGGCGGGGCGCCCGCTGAAGTGGCCGCCGGGCTGATTCGATTATCTGCGAGCCTTCACCGAGGCGGCGAGCGACTTAAAGGGGCATGCCCTGGCCCCCTCTGCGATCCCTAAGACACTATGGCCTGATTTGGCTATCGGTTTCCTGTGCCGGCAGCACCAGTCCCGCGCGCACGGGGGCCATGGACACAGCGGCGTCCGAAAACCTGGGCGGCGCACGGATGGGCCCCGTGGCCCAAGATCGGGGGGGGGCGGGTGGAGGGGGAACGATGGATATGGGGGTCCTGGCGCCTGGCCTGCCGTCACGGCCTGACGTGTGGCCTACCATAGGACCTGAGTTGGGGCGTGATGCCAAATCGCCCGTTGATATGTCGAGCAATCCGGGTGACACCCGCCCGGCCGCCGCCCCAACAGGTCCCATGATGGTCTACGTTGGCAGTGGGTTCTATTCAGGGGCAAGCGCCCTTCATGTCTTGCGTCTTGATCTTGAAACCGGCGGCCTTACCCAGATTCAAAAACTGGTCTCGGATAGTTCGCCATCTTTCCTGGCCGTCGATCCGAAACGCCGTGTCCTGTTCGTCAACATCGAAGGCGCGCCGACCGCCGCCGCGTCCTACGCCATCGATCCCCTGACCGGAATGTTGTCCAAACTGAATCACCTGAAATCCGGTGAAGACGGGTCCGCCTATCTGTCCGTCGATGCCACGGGCCGGTTCATATTTCAGGCCAACTACAGCAGTGGCAGCATCAGCGTGTTGTCCGTGAAACCCGATGGGTTGCTGGACGCCGTGATTGAAACGCGCCCGCTGTCCGCCAAGGCGTTTCCCCATTCCATCCGCCCAGATCCCAGCAACCGGTTCGTATTTGTTCCCAACCGAACCGGTCAAATTATTTCACAGTTCAAATTGGATGCAGACACGGGGAAACTGACGCCCAACACCCCAGACGCGGTCCCCACCCCCGCAGGTACGGGCCCCCGGCACATTGATTTTCACCCGACGGCGCCCTTCGCTTACGTTATCAACGAAACCAACAGCACCGTCACGGCCTACAAATTTGATCGAGACAAAGGCACCCTAACCTCGATGCAGATCGTTTCCACGATCCCGCCCGGATTCACAGGAACCAACGCCACCGCCGACATGCACGTGCACCCCAACGGTCGCCTGCTGTTCGGGGCCAACCGCGGCCACGGATCGCTTGCCATCTTCACGATCGATGTGACCACCGGCATGTTGACAGCGGCAGGACACCAACTGACAGGCGGCACCCCTCGTAACTTCAGCTTCGATCCGACAGGACGATACGTGGCCGTCGGGAACCTAGAAGGTGACACCGTCGCGGTGTTTGGGATTGACGGTATGACCGGGAAAATGACCCGCGCCGGAATGCCAACGGCGACAACAAAACCGTCAGGGATTGTGGTGGTGGGGTTGGGGCAGAAATAGGGACGGGCCCTTGGGGGATCTGCGACTTCGTGATGTCGAAGATCAACGCTGTGGCCCACCGCGACTAGGCCAGCAACGGCAGCGTGCAGGTCATGCTGTTCTCGGATCGGCTGTATTCTTGACATGATCGCGCGTTGTCGCAAAGCGGGGTTGGGTGCGCCCCGGTTCCGGCAAAACGCTGGTCAGTTTGTGCAGACGATTCCGAGGGCGACCATGCAAGTCACCACGGATGTCACCCCGGAAGTCGAAGGCAAAATTCCGCGGTCAAAACTAGGGTTTATGCCCACAGTTAGACGCGGCGCCATGCAAGTCACCATGCAAGTCACCATGGAAGTCGCACAGCTGCTGAGCGCGCTTTCAGGCGAGATGACCCGGCAGCAGTTGCAGCGCGCCCTTCGCCCTATTCAGGGCGACCGTTATCGGCGACGCGCAGCTTGTGCTGTCTTTCCTGCAAGTAGGCGGGCAATGTCATCGGCGATGGCGCGGTATTCCGGGGCAACGGGCATGTCGGGCAGCGGACACCCCCCACCCAATCGGAACGCAAAATTCGCATGGTCAAGTCCTTCGCAGCTCAAGGAACCCGTCCCCCAAAGCCAGCTTTCTCCTCCCTGCCATAAGGTCCTGCCGGAATCACGCACTACGCGCTAATGTCGCCCCCATGCGCCCCCCCTTCCTCCTCCGTGCCATCGTCGGGTCCTCGGCGGTTTTGCTGGCCCTCAGCGCGCCCGCGCTGGCCCTAGACGAATCGATCCTCAAGGACGCCAACGGTCAGATCGTTGTCCCCTATGCGATCGAAGCGCCCACCGGGGTGGAACCTGCGGGGACGACGGATGTTTCGCGGCAACTGGGACTCATTGTTTGTTTTCACGAACATGATCACAAGGCGCCCGTCGAAGTGCAGGTTGTCAGTGAATCGTTGAAACGCCTGGGCCTCAGTGAATCGTTTGTCGTCGTCGGAATGCAGGACGGCACCAAACATGGATATTCGCTGGTCGATGATCATGAACGGGCTGTCAAACTTATCGCCTGGGCCCGCACAACGTTTCCGATCAACCCGCGCCGGATCTATCTGTGGGGGCGGGGCGAGGGGGCCAAGATGGCAGGTGAATTCGGGACAGAACATCCCGAATTGATTGCGGGGCTCATAACGTATTCCTGGGGGTTCTGGAAAATCCCTGCAACCCCCGATGCGGCAGCGAAACTGCCTGAGTTTTATGTGGTGTTGGGGCTCAAGGATCTGGTTCATCACCTGTGGACCGTGCGTGAAACCTACGCGCGGATTGCGGCCCTAGGCTACAGCGTGATCTACCGTGAGGCCGAGGGCCTCGGCGGGCCCACGCGACATCCAACAACCAACGACGACGCGCTTTTATGGGTTAGCAAATTGCGACACAAAACCCTGCCGCTCAGCCCGCAGGAACAGGCCCTGTTGCGGCCTTTTGCCGCCCGGACGTTGGCGCCTGATCCCGCCGCGTTCAAGAACCTGGCGCTGGTCGGGGGGGCGGGGGCTTTACCGGCGTTGACACACGCACTGGCTGCCACGAATCCCAAAACCCGCGTTCTTGCCGCCAAGACTTTTGGCGAGGTCAATTTTGGACGCCAGGCGCCCGCAGCCCTTACGGCCACTTTAAAAGATCCTGTCCCCGACGTTCGTAGGGCGGCAATCGAATCTTTAGGTGTGACTGGCAACTGGCGGCTGCCTGGCGCGCAAGAAGCCCTGATACGGGTGGCGACGGACGTGGCGTGGGATCTTGGCGAACGACGTCAGGCTGTTGACGCCCTGGGCGTTGCGTCCAAACTGCAGGTGCGGGGGTCGTACCAGGATCCGGGCCTTTTCGGCGCCCTCATCGCGCTGCTGGACAGCGACGATGCAGATCTTCGCAAAAAGGCGATCAACCTTCTGGGCCCCATCATGATGACCAACTATCGCCCCGACGCGCCCCGCGCCGATCGACAGGCCGCCCAGGCTCGTTATCGCCAGTGGCTGGCGCTGATCACTTCGCCGTAACCTTGGCCGCCGCCTGGAACGCATGGTCCTCCTTCTTGGCCCCCGAACGTAGATAGGCCAGCAGGTCCAGCAGCTCTTCCTTGCGCAGGATACTGACCAGTCCTTCGGGCATCAAGGACACGTCGGACAGGGCGCGCGTCTTGATATCGGCCTTGGGTACCGTGACGGTCTCTTCGGCCAGCCACGAGGGGCGAATGATCACCGCCGTCGGGGTCTCACTCACGACGGCCCCCGTGACGCCTTCGCCGTTTTTCAGCAACAGTTGTGTGGTCTGGTATTGATCCGACAACACGGCTGATGGCCGCAGGATGGAATCCAGCAGCTCGCGCGCCGAAAACCGGTTGCCGACAAACGACAGATCGGGGCCTTGGGCCCCCCCTTCACCCTGGAACAGATGGCAGCGTAGGCACTGCGCGGCCTGTAGCGCGGCCTGGCCACTTTTGAACGATCGGCCCTGGTTGGCCTCCGGCAGGGGCCCCGGGAAATCGTCCATGGTCCATTCCCGCACGAACGTGCGTCCCGGTCCCGCTGCAACACCTGTGACAACGTTTTGGACAAGGTCGCCCAGGGATTTTCGTTCGTCAGGATCCGGTACAAAATTTTCTGTCGCATCGGCGCGAATGCCTTGCATAAAGGCGGTCCAGCTTGCGCCACCCTTGTATTGGGTTTCGGCCTTGCGCAGCCAGGAAAAATAGATCTTCTTCTGGGGCAGCGTCCATCCCCGTTTCACA
Organism: Myxococcales bacterium; assembly: GCA_043754455.1. Lineage (GTDB taxonomy): Bacteria > Myxococcota_A > Polyangia > Fen-1088 > Fen-1088 > JAYUUT01. The sequence continues at coordinate 11,365 of JAYUUT010000236.1, read as the reverse complement.
TTCCGCAGGACAAATGCGTAGTGAACCTCGTCGTCTTGGCGGCCCGCCTCGGCCAGTTTCGCAAGACCCAGGTCGACGACCCCAGGCGCATCCAAATAGACCCACAGCGAAAACAGCGCGCGGTCGGACAATCGATCCCGGCGCATGAACAAGGGCTTTAGGGTCTGAATCACTTGCGCTGCCAATTCGGTTTCGGGGCGTCCCAGGCGAATGAACGCAAGTTCAAGCGCGCGGGTGGCATCCAGAACTTGAACGGTGTTCAGCCGTGGCCACGGCAGGCGCAGCAACGCCCGGGTTATGGCCACGCGCAGGGCAGGGCGCTCGGTTTCGGGAATGCCGGCGCCCTTGGCTCCCGCATTTCGGGCCAAGGCGACACAGCCAGCAATCAAGGCGTCCGGGCGTCGTTCAGCCAAGGCGCGGGCGCGAAACGATGCGATCGGCTGGCCTTCAATGGCCACGCGGGCGGCGAAGCGCAGGGCCCGATCGGGGCTACCCAAAAGGGGCCAGCTTTGTCCCACGGCGGCTGGATTTACCTTCCCGTGGAAGGCTTCCAGTTTGTGGCGCAGGGCCCGCGCCGCCAGGGTTTTGGTTGTATCCAGGGCCGTGACCGCGTCCGTTGATTCGGGGCCCGTGTACATTATCCGGTACAGACCTGTCTGCGTGCCTCGCCCCCCAGTTGTGAAATACAAAGATCCGTCGGGGCCGATGGCCGCGTCGGTCACTGGCAGCGGTTTTCCCGATGCGAATAGTTCGGACGTGCCCGTGAAGGTGGATCCGTCTGGTTGCATGTGGGCAGCAAAGATGCGCCCGTAACTCCAGTCGAGCAGAAACAGGGCCCGCTGGTATCGCGCAGGAAATTTTGCCCCGTAGCCGAAGGTAATGCCCGTCGGGGATCCCGGCCCGATGTCGACCACGGCACCCACGCTGTCTACCGCAGTGGCCGGCCATTTCCCCGTGCCATACCGCCATCCCATTTCGGCGCCGCTTATCAGATGGTTGACCCGGGTGGGCCGGTACCACGATGTTCCCACATCCCATTCCATGTCAGCATCGAAGGTGAACAGTTCACCCCGGGGATCGAAGGCCAGATCGTAGGGATTTCGCAAACCGGCGGCGTGTAGTCGCCAATGTTTTCCTTCGGGATCCGTGCTGGCCACCCAGCCACCCGGCGCCATCACGCCCGTGTTGTGCCCACGGCCATCGGGCCGTCTTGGCAACAACAGATCTTCGTCGAAATTGCGATGGGGCGAATCAAGATCGATGCCGGATGGAACCTGGGTGTTGTTCCCCGCAATGACCCACAGCCGTCCGTCGGGTCCCTTAACGATCCCGTGAGGCCCGTGTTCTTTGCCGCCGGCCGCCTGTCCCCTATCGTCCAGGAATTCCTTTAGCAATGTCACGTCTTCAAACCGGTCATCGCCATCGCGATCCCGCAGCCGGTACAGCCCCAGTCGCCGCCCGCCAACCTTTTCGGGTTTCCCGATGTTGGCTGAACAATACAGGCTGTCGTAGGCCCACAAAAGCCCCTGGCATTGTCCCATGGGCGTGTCCAGAGGTTCAACTATGGTGCTGCCGGTGGTGCCCACGGCGGGCACCGTCATGCGATAAAGCGGTCCCGCCTGATCGCTGGCGATGATGCGTCCCCGCCCATCAAACGTCATCGCAACCCACGATCCCTGCCCGGGCAGCGCCGAATGCAGCATTTCGACGTGGAACCCTGCGGGGACTTCAACCGCCGTAGCAGACAAGGCCGCGCCTCCCTTCTTGGCTGCTGCGGCCGGGACCACCGCCGCCAAAGCCACCATCAAGGCAATCATGTGATGATGCCCGCCAGGGTCGTAAGCCAGAAGGTCTCGACGCCTTGCAGGTGCATGTTGTACAGCTGCACGCTTTGGACCCCGTCTTGGTTTTCGACGGCGGTCAGAATTCGAAGGTGGTGGGTGTGGGATCGTCGGCCCTGGGCGGCTGATTCGAAATACACCTCGCGCCGCGCCCGCGACATCAGATAGAACGAATTGACCACGCGGGTAAATACGTCGTTCTGGGTTGCGGCGACTATAGACAGGTGAAACCGGGCATCAAAATCCGCCAGTGAAATCCCCGCCTGAAGTGCCGCTTCAGATTGTTCCAGCACCTCACGCAACCGGTTCAGATCCTCGTCGGTTCGGCGTTCGCACGCCAACACCACCGCCTGTAGTTCTAAAATGCGTCTCATCTCGACAGCGTCGCGCACCTGCTGTTCGGTCAACGGCACGCCGAAATCCGCCAGCAGGACCAGGGCCTCTAGGCTGGTCTCGCCAGTTGTGTCGCGCAGGAAAAATCCTGAACTTGCCCGCCGTTCAACGATCCGCACGGTTTCCAGGACGGACAAGGCCTCCCTGATGGCATTGCGTCCCACGGCCAGCCGTTCGGCCAGGTCGCGTTCAGACGGCAACCGATCCCCGGGCCCTAGGCGGTGATGTTGAATCAGCGCCATGGTTTCCTTGACGATGCGTCTTTGTTCAAGACCAACGGACATGGATCACCTCCGAATCGTAGGGGCAGGGCGGTACACACAGCGCGGATCGGGATCCTGGCCACCCAATAGGGCAGCGACAGCGGACGCCGCCCGCACGCACATCGTGTGGTATGTGGCAGCCGTCAGCGATGCGACATGTGGTGTCAGCAGAGCCGTCGTCAACAATGGATGTCCCGCAGGTGGCGGCTCTTCGGCCAGAACGTCAGCGGCAAATCCCGCCAGTGCCCCCGCGGTCACGGCTTCGGCGACGGCTGCTTCATCGACAAGCGCCCCCCGGGCCGTGTTAATCAAAAACGCGCGTGGCTTCATGCGGGCCAGTGCCTCGCGGTTGACAAGGCCCCGTGTCGTCGCCGTCAGGGGCAGATGCAATGACAACACATCCGCCTGTCCCAGTAGGTCATCAAACGGCAGCGTGGCTAGGTTGGTCGTGACCGATGGGTGCCGCGCAACCACGACCTTCATGTCGAAGGCCGCCGCCAGGGCCGCCACCCGTTGGCCAATGGCGCCGAATCCCACCAACCCCAACATTTTCCCCGGCAGCTCATCGCCGTTATATCCATCGCGGCGTTGCCACTGCCCCGAGGCAACCGCTGCGGCCATGGGGACAATCCCGCGCACGAGACACAACATCAATGCCATCGTGTGTTCGGCCACCGTGTGCGTATTTGCGCCCGGCGTATACACAACCGGAATTCCGCGCCTTTCGGCAGCCAACAGGTCTACGTTGTCCAGGCCAACCCCCGCGCGTGCCACGACCCGCAACGCCGGGCATTTCTGCATCACTTCGTTCGTCACGCGGCCTCGGCCTCGTGTGACAATGGCCGTGATGCGATCCCAGGGCACATGGGGCCCCGGATCTGAGGGTGTTTCGGCACGAATCAGGTCCGCCGCATTTTGTAGCGCCCGTTCGGCCTCCGGGTGCAACGTTTCCAGCAACAGAATCGCCATGGGTCAGGAATCGATGCGGTAGACGCCCACCGTGGGATCGACCAAGGGGTCGGCCAGAATCAGGTCATCGACCGTTTCATGGGGTGCTGACGAAATTTCCAAAAGGTTGCCCGCCGGATCCCGCACGAACATCTGCATCGTGCCACTTGGCAGCCGCCGCACCTGTCCCCAGGGTTTGATGTCAATCGCAGCGGCCGCCTTCATGCGCCGGAACGTCGCTGAAAAATCATTCACAACCACACAAAAATGCGCCCGGTACGCCTTGGCGTCCGGCAACTGGTTGACGTGTAACTGCTGGTCGTCGTTGAACTGGAAAAACTGCGAAGGGAAACCCTGATCGGCGGGGGGAATGGCTTGCAGGCCCAGGGTTTGGCCATAAAAAATGCAAGCCGCCGCAAGATCGTCGACCAAGACATTGACGTGCTGGATGCGCAGATGACTCATGGGTGCCTCAAGGAAGGATTTTGCTGAACTCGCGGACAAATTCGGGACGGGGTTCCAGCCCCAGCCCCGGACCACTAGGGGGACGAATCAGGCCACCTTCGGGGAACGGATCGTGTTTGCACAACTCGCGCAGCAAAGGGGCCCCGCCCAGGGGCACTTCCACAGTGATGGCCGCGGGACTTGCAAACGCCAGGCTCACCCCCGCGACGAACGAAAATGCCGAACCCCAACAGTGGGGCGCCAGTTCAAGGTGTGCCGCCGTCGCCAACGCAGAAATTCGTTGCCCTTCGGTGATGCCGCCGCAGATCGCCAGGTCAGGCTGCACGATGTCCACGGCTTGTGCGTCGATCATGTCTTTGAAGGCGAAACTTCCTAGTTCGCTTTCCCCGGCAGCGATGGGAATCGTGCTCATGCGTCTGACCTCGGCGGCGCCGTGCAGATTGTCCGGCGACACGGGTTCTTCCAGCCAGCGCAGGCCCAGATCCGCGGCAGCGGCGCAGAACCGTTTTGCCTCCGGCGTGCTGAAGGTGCCATGGGCGTCCACCATGATGTCAATGTCTGGACCCAGCGCCTTTCGGGCCTCGCGCACGCGCACCAGGCTTTTGTCTACGCTGCCGTCCATCGCCCCCAGCCGCATCTTCACCGAACGGAAGCCCCGGGCCACGTAGCCTCCCAGTTCTTCACCGATATGCGCGGCATCCGCCCAACCTCCACTTCCATAGGCGGGCAGTTCATCCCGACACGGCCCCCCCAAAAGATCCAACACCGACAACCCTGTTGCCTTGCCCAGGCGATCCCACAGCGCCATGTCAATCCCACCCAAGGCCGCAATCAACGGCCCCCGCCGCCCCAGCACGGGAAAACTGCGTCCCCGCCGTTCGGCCAAGGGTTGACGGCTGCCGCTGTAGCCCCGGCTCCACATCCGGTTGATCTGCCGCGCGTCTTGATCCAACAACATCGGGCGCAGTTCGTGTTTCACAATCGCGACCAAGGCGGCACAGTTCCCCAGACTGCCCACGCCCGCCTTCGCTTCGCCGTACCCGCGCAGGCCATCCTGCGTGGTCACCGTGATCAACACGCCATCGAAGTGACTGATTCTGCCGAAATCCGAAACGTGTTGTTTGCTGCCTGCAATGGGGACCTGCAACCATACCGCGTCCACATCAACGATGCGGGCGCCGCGTGCAGGCGACAGGTCTTCCGGATTCATGTTGGCAGATGCCATCAGCGAATCAGGGGCAGCATGGTCTCGACCGATTTTTCGGCAAGGAAGGTATAGAACTCCTCGCTTAGCAGGCTTGATCCATGATCCTGAATGAACTTCAGTTGCTCGGGCGATATATCGACGGGTTGTTTGTCAACCTGGTTGGGCCAGGGGTTGACCGGCGTGCGATCAACCGGGGCAACCACTTCCAGGGTTAGGGCACCCTTGTATCCGATCTCCGTCAACGTGCTGACCGCCCGTTTCCAATCGATACAGCCCATGCCGGGCGCCAGGCGGTTGTTTTCTGCGATATGGACGTCCACCAGGCGGGGGCCTGCCTTGCGAATGGCGGCAAACATATCGACTTCTTCGATGTTCATGTGGAAAAAATCCAGACACACCCCGCAGCGCGGACCCACCTCGGTCGCCAGGGCCAACGCCTGATCGTGGCGGTTCAGAAAATAGGTTTCAAACCGGTTCAGGGGTTCGATGGCCAACCGGACTCCTGCGCGTTCGGCGTGGTCGTAAACCTCGCGCATCCCGTCGACCACCCAGCGCCATTCGTTTTCGGGCGTCGAATCGGCACTGACCTTGCCCACGGTGACCGGAACCACCGTCACTTCGGTTCCCTCCAATTCCTTCACCATCGTCACCACGTTTTTCATGTACTGCACGGTTGCTGCCCGTTCACCGGGGTCGACCGCCGCGAGGTTGCGTTTGCCCAGGGTCAGCGTCACAGATCCCCAACAGCGCACGCCGTATTTTTTCAACAGCGCAAGGACGGTGGGCGTCTCGTACTGGGTGGGCTCCCCCGACAGCTCAATGCTTTCTATGCCCAGGCGGCTCAGGCGTTTAAGCGTCAGTTCCAACGGTTCTGCCCGCATCCAGTTGTGCGTCGAAAGATGCATCGTTCCCATGAAAAACGGCCTCCTGCAAAGTGGTCCCACCAGATTGGTAGGACCACTTTGCGCCAGGGAGGCCGCGGGGTCAAGCGAGAACGTTGGTTTAAAGGTGGACGGCCTCGCCTAGGGCCACCGCGGTCGCTTCCATCATCACCTCGGACAGGGTCGGGTGCGGGTGGATGGATGCCAGGACATCGTGTGCGGTGGCCTCGGACGTCATCGCCAGCGACATTTCCGCAATCAAATCAGTCACCCCGTGGCCAATCGCGTGAACGCCGACGATTTCGCCGCGGGCCTTGTTGGTGATGACCTTAACGAACCCATCAATATGTCCTGCGCCCACGGCCTTCCCTGAAGCCATGAAGGGGAATTTGCCGACCGCAATGTCGATGCCCGCCGCGCGGGCCTGTTCTTCGGTCTTTCCGATGGACGCGATTTCCGGTTCGCAATACGTGCATCCTGGGATGATGTCGTAGTTGACGCCCCGGGGTTTGTGTCCTGCCATTTCCTCCACGCAAGACAAGGCTTCCGCCATCGCAACGTGTGCCAGCAACGGGGGGCCCGCACAATCGCCAATGGCCCAGATTCCAGGGCTGGATGTTTGGTAGTGGTCGTCGACCTTTATGAACCCACGGTCCAGGTCAACGCCCATCCCTTCCAACCCAAACCCTTCGGTGTTGGCGCGCACGCCAGTGGCCATCAGCACGCGATCCGTGGCGATGGTTTGTGCCTTCCCGTCGGCGTCGGTAAAAGACGTGACAGCCTTCTTGCCCTCCACCTTCACGCTTGCCACTTTCGCCCCGGCGTTCACAACGATGCCTTTTTTCTTGAAAGCGCGGGTCAGCGATTCTGAAATATCCGCGTCCTCGACAGGCACGATGCGCGCGGCGGCTTCTAGGATGGTGACCTTGGCGCCAAACGCATTCCAAAAATCTGCGAATTCCACGCCGATGGCACCCGCCCCGATGACAACCACTGTTTCAGGCAGTTCGGGCAGTACCATGGCGTCCCGGTAGGTGATGATCCGGTCACCATCAGGTTCAATCCCCGGCAACGATCGCGCACGGGCGCCCGTTGCCACGATGATCTTCGAAGATTCCATCTGAACCTTCCCCGTCGTCGATATCACCTCCACTTTCCCCCGCCCCTTAAAAGAAGCGGTGCCCGTGATGTGGGTGACCTTGTATTTGCGGAACAACGATTCGATGCCTTTGGCCATCTTGTCGGCCACCCCGCGGCTGCGGCTGATGATCTTGGTCCAGTCGAACCCGACCTTGCCTTCGACAACGACGCCGTAGTCGGCAGCATGTTGAACGGTGCGCATGGCTTCGGCGCTTTTCAGCAACGCCTTGGTGGGAATGCAGCCCCAGTTTAGGCAGATGCCGCCGGGGCGTTCGCGTTCGATACATGCGGTTTTCAGGCCCAGTTGGGCGGCCCGAATGGCCGCCACATAACCGCCAGGCCCCGCCCCAATGACGATCAGGTCGTATTTGTCAGCCATGGGTGGTCGTTCTTAAAACGCAAGCGTGATGGGACGTTCCAAAATGGACACAATGGTCTGCAGCAGCCGCGCGCCCACGGCCCCGTCAATCACGCGGTGATCACAGGACAACGTCAGGGACGCGCGCTGCCCGATGACAATCTGGTCGTTCTTGACGACGGGTTCTTTGCGAACCGCGCCGACCGCCAGAATCCCCGCCTCGGGCGGGTTGATGATGGCCGAAAAATCTTTGATGCCCATCATCCCCAGGTTAGAAATGCTGAACGTCGATCCGGTCATGTCTTCTGGCTTCAGTTTTCGATCGCGGGCGCGTTTGGCCAGATCCTGCGCTTCAGCCGCGATCTGCCCCAGCGTCTTGACGTCGGCGCTTCGGATCACGGGCGTCAGCAATCCGTCTTCCACTGCGACGGCCATGCCGATGTCGACCCGCGCGTAACGGACGATGGCTTCGCCGGTCCACGAAGCGTTGCATTCAGGATGGCGACGCAAGGCCAATGCAACTGCCTTGATGATCAGGTCGTTCACCGACAACTTGGCGCCGTGAACTTCTTTTACCTGTTCGCGAAATGACATGGCGGCTTCCATGTCCACGTCTGCGGTCAGATAAAAATGTGGGATCTGTGTCTTCGATTCAACCAGCCGGCGCGCGATGGTCTTGCGCATCAGCGAGGCCGGCAGAACCAGGTCGTCGCCCGGGGTTGACGTGGTGGCGGGGCGTAATTCCTGGCGGCGTTCCGGCGCCAAGGGGTGGGGCAGATCAGCACCCGCGCGTGGCACGGCCACCTGGGCCGCCGGCGCAACCGGGGCGACTTGTGCAACCGGGGCGGCGGTCATTGAGGCCGTTCCAGCAGTGGCGGCCGCCTGAACATCCCGTTCAACGATGCGTCCGCCTGGACCCGACCCCTTCACCTGGCGCAGGTCAACGCCTGAATCAGATGCCAACCGACGGGCCAACGGCGAGGCCAGAATTTTCCCAGCGCTGGCCACGGGGGCCGCGGGTGCTGCGGGTGCTGCGGGTGCTGCCACCGGTTTAGGTGCTGCGACAGGCGCCGCCGCGGCGGGCGTCGGTGCCGGTGGTGCCGGTGGTGCCGCCTGTGCCGCCTGTGCCGCCTGTGCCGCCTGTGCCGCCGGTGCCGCGCCGCCAGCCACCTGGGCCAAAAGGGCCGAAATATCTTCCCCGGCAGTCCCAAAGATCGCGATGGGCACGTTGATCGGCACGGTGGCCCCGTCGGGCACCAACCGTTTCAACAACACACCCGAATCGAAGGATTCGAAATCCATCGTCGCCTTGTCGGTCTCGACCTCGGCCAGCAAATCCCCCGGCCCCACCTTGTCACCCTCGTTCTTCTTCCATTTACGAAGCACCCCCTCCTTCATTGTGTCGGAGAGCTTGGGCATCGGGATGAATTGGGCCATTGCTTTTCTTGCGTCCTTGTTGGCTGAAGTCGGTATTTGAAACGTGATTCGGTCAGGGTAGGGTGGCCGGTTATTCTAGGTACAAGACCTTCTTAACCATCGCGGCTGCCTTTTCTGGGTTCGGTCGGATCGACATTTCCACCTGACGGTGGTACGGCGCCGACACGTCCAGGCTGTTCAGGCGTTCGACCGGGTGGTCGAGGTCGTCAAAACACAGGCGCTGGATGCGGTACGCAATTTCGGCGCCCACGCCGTTAAACGGCCAGGCGTCTTCGATGATCACGCAGCGGCCGGTCTTTTTCACCGACCGTACGATCAATTCTTCATCAAGAGGGCGCAAGGTTCGGGGATCCAGCACTTCAGCAGAAATGCCCTGTGCCGCCAGGACCTCCGCCGTGGCCATCGCCACCTTGACCATCTTCGACCAGGCGATGATGGTGACGTGGTCTCCCGCGCGTTTGATGTCACCCACACCAATCGGGATGGTGTATTCGCCGTCGGGAATTTCACCCTGGTCGCCGTAGGCCACCTCGGATTCCATGAAACAAACGGGGTTGTCGTCGCGAATCGCGCTTTTCAGAAGCCCTTTGGCATCTTTGGGCGTTCCGGGGGCTATCACCTTTAACCCGGGAATGTGGCAATACAGGGATTCCAGCGCCTGGCTGTGTTGAGCCCCCAGTTGGTTCGCGGGCCCGTTGGGGCCACGGAAGGTGATGGGCACCTTGAACTGGCCACCGGACATCTGCCGAATCTTGGCCGCGTGGTTGATCAACTGATCCGCCGCGACCAGCGAAAAATTCCAGGTCATGAACTCGATGATGGGGCGTAGGCCCACCATCGCGGCCCCAATGCCCAATCCGGCGAAACCGTTTTCAGTAATGGGCGAATCAATGACCCGTTTTTCACCGAACTGTTTCAGCATCCCTTGCGACACCTTGTAGGCGCCGTTGTAATGGCCGACTTCTTCGCCCATTAAAAATACGTTGGGGTCGCGTTCCATCTCTTCAGACATGGCCTGTTTTAGGGCCTCTCGCATTTGCACAATCGGCATGTCGTCTGTGTCTCCGTGTCGAAAATCAATAAATCGTTGTGGGGGAAGGTTCGCGTCGGGTCAGTCGACGTAGTTGAAATCTTCCAACTTGTCTGCGGACAACACCGGGCTTTCGTCGGCGAACTTCACGGCGTCCTCGACTTCCAGCCGAACCTGTTCTTCCATGTCGTCGAAGGCCTTGGCATCAACGCCCAGCCCTTCTAGATAATTTCGGGCGATATATAGGCAGTCCTGCTTCTTGGCCTCTTCGACCTCGTCCTTGGTCCGGTACAGACCCGGATCGGACATGGAATGGCCGCGGTACCGGTAACATTTGACCTCGATAAGGGTCGGCAGCGATTCTTCGCGGGCGCGGCGCACGGCTTCGGCCATGCGGTCGCGGACCTTCAGGACGTCGTATCCGTCGAACCGGTCGCGGGCCATGCCGTAGGCCAGGGCCTTTTGCGATGTGTCGGTTACCGACAGCGATCGATGCAGCGGCGTGCCCATCGAATACATATTGTTTTCGCAAATAAAAACCACCGGCAGTTTCCACAAGGCGGCCAGGGAAAACGCCTCGTGGGCTGCCCCCTGGCTGATGGCGCCGTCGCCGAAAAAACACAGGATGACCCGTTTATCGTCGCGGTATTTGGATGCGTACGCTACCCCTGTCGCCAGAGGCAGGTGCGCCCCGACAATGCCCCATCCCCCTAGGAAATTATTTGGTGCGTCGAAAAAATGCATGGAACCGCCAAGCCCCTTGGAACACCCGGTTTCCTTGGCGAACAGTTCCGCCATGATAGACCGGGCCGACATGCCCTTGGCGTAGGCCAACCCGTGATCCCGGTAGGACGTCATGACGTAGTCTTCGGGTTTTAGGGCTGCAACCGCCCCGACGCCGACGGCTTCCTGGCCGATATAAAGATGCAGAAAACCACCAATTTTGCCCATGGAGAAGGCTTTGGCAGAGGCCTCTTCAACCCGGCGAATGCTCAGCATTTGTCGGTAATACGTCAACAGATTTTGCTTCTCTGAAATCTTCGGGGCGTCCATGTCTTTACGGCTCATTCCTTCTCCGTTGGGTCGTTAGCGGGTGCGCAGGGGGACGGATGATACATCACGCGGGGCCAGGTGCAGCCAAGGGGTTTTTGGGTTGATGATTGATGGTGCCAAGGCGCGAAACACGTTGGTAACCGAAGGCGGCCAGGACGCCAAATATGGCCAGCGCGAACCAGGCCCCACGCGCCGGAATATGGTCTAGCAAGGCCGTGCCGATCAGGGGCCCCGAAGATTGTCCCACCACCTGCGCCAGCCCGAAAAGCCCCGAATACGCGCCAATTCGACCAGCGGGTGCCAGGGACGTCACGGCAGTCTGTTGCGCCGGGGCGACGATGATTTCCGC
>JAYUUT010000235.1:0-9446 GCA_043754455.1 Myxococcales bacterium | reverse complement strand
GAACGCGCGGTGTTCCTGTGATTCAGCGGGCTGAAATGTTGGGTGAACTGATGCGGGTCAAGGACGGCATCGCGGTGGCGGGGTCGCACGGCAAAACCTCGACGACGTCGATGTTGGCCGCGATATTTGCGCAGGCCGGAACCGACCCCACGGTAATCATTGGTGGCAAGGCCAAGGCACTGGGATCAAACGCGCGCCTGGGGCAGGGGGATGTTCTGGTCGCAGAAGCCGACGAATCCGACGGGTCATTCCGGCATTTGTTTCCCATGACCGCGATCATCACCAACATCGATCGCGAACATATGGACCACTACGGATCCGAATCTGCCCTGCGTGCGGCGTTCCTGGAATTTGCCAACAAGATCCCGTTTTACGGACGCGTGGTGCTGTGTGCGGACGATCCTGTGGCGTTTGGGTTGGTGCCGGATCTATTGAAACGGCATGTGACCTATGGGTTGCGCGCCGGGGACTATCGTGGCGAAATCCTGGAAGCGCGCCCCGACGGCACCACGCTGAAACTGTCCCTGCGGGGCAAAGACCGGGGAATTGCCCAGATCCGAATGCCCGGCGTTCATTATGCGCAAAACGCCGTCGGGGCCCTGGCTGTGGCGGACGGATTCGGCGTGTCGTTCGATGACTACCGGGAGGCGATGGCCAATTTCGCTGGGGTTGATCGTCGGTTTACCGTGCGAGGCGAAGCCGCCGGCATCCTGGTGGTCGATGATTATGGGCATCATCCCACCGAAATTGCTGTTACCATTGCGGCCGCGCGGCTGTATGGCCGTCGCCTGGTCGTTGCGTTTCAGCCCCATCGCTACAGCCGCACTCTGGATTTATTGAACGCCTTTGCTCCGGCTTTGGTGGGGGCGGATGTGTTGCTGCTGACTGACATCTACGCGGCGGGGGAAGCGCCGCTTGCGGATCTGACGGCGCAGACGTTGCTGTCGACGTTCCCTATCAGGCCCGGGCTGCATTTTTCCCGGCGGGCTGGTTTGACCGAAGCTTTGTTGGCGCTATTGCGATCAGGTGACCTGCTGTTAACCCTGGGGGCGGGTGACATCACGAATGTCGCCGGGGAAGTCCTCGATCGTTTGCGCGCCGGTTAAAAGGGATCGCCACCGCGGGGGAACGGGTGGACAATCGGGCCCCATCATCTGACGTCCCCAAGGAGGGAATCCCGATGTCTCAACCCAAGAAGTTTCGGAAGCGCAGCGCCCACAAGAAGGTCAGCCTCTACGAAAAGTTCCTGAACATTTTTGGGGACATTCTGATTTACCGATGGCCTTTGTTTGTGATCTACAACCCCGTGGGTTATCGGGTTCGGGGCGACGACATCCGGGATCTGATTGGCAAAGTGCAACCAGGCGACATCCTGCTGCGTGGGTACGACAATTATTTGGATGGAAAGTTCATCCCCGGATATTTCAGCCACGTGGGGCTGTATTTGGGTGAAGTGACAGAAGCCGATCGGCCGCTGGCGTCCGTGCATTTGAAGAACGATGACGAAAAGGCCGAAGGCCGAACGAGGTTTAAGACCGGCCCGCAGATGATGATTCATTCCATCGCCGAGGGGGCCCTGATGGAAGACGTCATCAATTTTTGCCGTTGCGACTACATGGCTGTGGTTCGCTTCCCTGCCCACTGTAAGGCCACCGCGGCCGATGTCGAGGGGGCGCCCGGGCACGTTCTGCAGGTGGCGCGCGAGGAGCTGGATCCGGAAGAGGAAACCATCCGGGCCGCCTTGCTGTCGCCTGAGGGGGTGGATTTTACCCGCGCCTTCGCTGTGATTCGGGCCCGGGCCTTGGGCAAGCTGGGGGCGGCCTATGATTTTGATTTTGACGGCAAACGCGTCGATCGCCTGTACTGCTCTGAATTGGTGGCCTACGCGACCCGCTGTCTGTCACCCTTTCACCAGGTCGGGTACAGCGAACGGATCTTTCTGAAATTCCTCAAACGCATGGTCATCGAACCCGACGCGTTCGCCCGATCCCGGTTGGACATTCCCTGGAAAAGCCATTCCGTACATGGCGACCTCGACGGCATCGAAGATAGAGAGCTGAAGCAGCGTCTAGGTTGACGCCAGACCGGCCAGCCAGTGCTTATCACCAGGCATGGCCAGCCCGTTGCTGAGGTCGTCCTCCCCGCCTGCCGGAGCAAGCACGTCGGGGCTTTCTTGGACGACTGCGGGGAACCGCCCGGATCGTTGGCGACATCACGGAGCCTGTGATGTCCGCCGAGGACTTCGAACGCGGCATGCTCGAAGAATGGGATGTCGGCAACACGTGAAGCTTCTGCTCGATACGCACATTCTCCTTTGGTCGCAGCTAGATCCGGAAAAACTACCCCCGCGTGCGGCAGACGCTATCGAGGACGGCAAGAACGAGTTGTGGTTCTCGCCCGTAAGCCTGTGGGAAATGCTTCAGCTGATTCAGCGAGGTCGCCTTTCCGTCAACGGAGATCCCTTTAAGTGGGTCGACCAAGCCGTTGCTGACATGCGGGAAGCCGTTCTCAACACGCATGTGGCCGCCCAGAGCCGCCGCATTGAGGTTCCCCACAACGATCCGGGAGATCGATTCATCGCCGCGACGGCACAGGTCTACGAACTTACGCTGGTTACGACCGACAAAAAACTCCTGAAAATGCCAGGACTCAACGTATTCGACTGACGTAGCCCGTGGGCTACATCGAGCCGAGGACGGCTTTGATGTCGGAGGCGTATTTCCCGGACGGGGCAAGCGCGAGGTACTTCTGGTAGGCGGCCTTGGCGTCGGCTGGGTGGCCGAGTTCCTGTTCGGCACCGCCAAGGAAGACAAGGGCGTCGGCGAAACCCGGATCCGCTGTGAGGGCTTTCTTAGCCCAAGCGGCGGCGTCGGCTTTTCGGCCCTTTTCGAGGGCGTTCTGTGCCACCTCTGTGGCCAAGTCCGCCGATGGACCCGCGCCAAACGCGAGATCACAGGAGGCGGTGATATCACGCGGTCGACCGGCGGTCATTGCGCGTCGACAGGCGATTTGCAGCGCCTCGACGCCGGGGGAGATCGCGCGGGCGGCGACGGGTACCGGTGCAGCGGCCGCGGCGACCGGTGCAGCGGCGGCGACCGGAGCGATCGCGGCAGCGACAGGTACCGGGGCGGCAACCGGAGGGATCGCAGCGGCTACAGGGGCGGCAACGGGAGGGATCGCAGCGGCGACCTGTGTGGTGGGGACAGCGGTAGGTGCAGCGGTTGGCACGGGGGCCCCTGCGATGGCCGGGGCGGCCGCCGGGGGCTTGGGCACCGCGGCGACGGGCTGGGCCTTGGTCGCAAACCGGGTCGGAGGCGAAACCGTCGTGACGGCTGATGCCGCCTCGGGTTTATGGCGGCGCGTTTTGCTGATCCCGACGGCCGTGATGATGACGGCAATCACCGCCACGCCGTAAATCGCGTTATGACGCATGGTCTCTCGGCGGGCAATGACGCGATCGTGCTCGATTTCCGCTGCGGCGGAAAGGCCGTCGTCGGATAAACCGCCCTGAAAAAACGCATGTTCCATCTGGTGATGGTGGTCTTCTTCGTGGGTCAGCCCTAGGCTGTGCCCAGATCCCGCCGGTGCGTCAATGACTCCACTTACCTGCGACGGGCGCGCAGGATTAGGCGGAACCGCGGCTGAACCGGGAGATCCCGCAGGAGAAATAGCGCGTTGCTTCTTTTTTTCCACTGGTCGAGGCTCGGTGGCGGACATTAATGTTATGACACCTGATGGTGTCTCGGGAGTAAAAGTGGACTCAACTTTTGATACTCTCTTAGACCTCATGGGTAATTCGGACGATCTCATAGCCACTGGACGGCGCCTCTTAATGGCGAACTACAACCGCGCCCCTGTGGTGATGCAACGTGGGGAAGGGTCCGAACTGTGGGATGTCCAGGGGCGTCGATACCTGGATATGACGGCGGGCATTGCGGTCTGCGTCCTAGGTCACGGGGATGTGGGACTGGCCCAGACCATTGGGGCCCAGGCTGCGCGGCTGCACCACACGTCGAACCTATATTTCATTGAAGAACAGGTGCGGCTGGCCGAGGCGTTGTCGCGGCGCGCGTTTCCGGGGAAAATGTTTTTTTGTAATTCGGGCACGGAGGCCAACGAAGCGGCCATCAAGATCGCACGCCGGTACCAGATTGTTGTGAAGGGCCAACCCGAACGGACGGGCCTGGTGTCGTTCGAAGGCAGTTTCCACGGAC
Source organism: Myxococcales bacterium (assembly GCA_043754455.1). Taxonomy (GTDB): domain Bacteria; phylum Myxococcota_A; class Polyangia; order Fen-1088; family Fen-1088; genus JAYUUT01. The sequence continues at coordinate 5,232 of JAYUUT010000235.1, read as the reverse complement.
GCACGTTGGGGGCCCTTTCGGTGACGGGCCAAAAGAAGTACCGCGAGAATTTCGGCCCGATCTTGCCCGGGGTGACGTTTATCCCGTTCGGAGATTTGGCGGCGGCCCGGGCGGTGGTGAACGAAAAAACCGCAGCCATCATCGCCGAGCCGATCCAGGCTGAAGGTGGTATCAACCTGGCCCCTCCAGGTTATTTGCAGGAATTGCGCAAACTGTGTCACGAACGCGGCGCCCTGCTGATTTTTGACGAAATCCAGACCGGTATCGGCCGCACGGGGACGTTTTATGCGTTCGAACGCGAGGGCGCGATCCCCGACATTTTGACCCTGGCAAAGGGGCTGGCCGGTGGGGTGCCGATGGGGGCGATGATGGCCACCGAAAATGTGGCGCAGGCGTTTGAACCCGGTACGCATGCATCGACGTTCGGGGGCAACCCCCTGGCCTGCGCGGCGGCGCGGTATATCCAGGAACAGATCGACGAACGGAAATTGCTGCAGGCGTGCCAAGACATGGGCGCCTACCTGGGGTCGGCATTGTTGCGTCTGTCCGAACGGCGGCGGCCCCGGACCAAAGGGGCCCGGGGGCGCGGGCTGCTGCAAGGGCTGGTCCTGGAAGGGGACGCTGTGCCGATCGTGACCCGGGCGCGGGACAAGGGTGTGTTGTTGTCAGCGGCTGGGGGCAACGTTGTGCGATTTGCGCCCGCGCTGACCGTCAGCCGCGCGCAAATCGATGAAGCTGTGGCGATTCTGGATCAGACCCTGGCCGAGGGCTGACAAGCTGTACGGGATAACCACATGAAAAAAAGAGATTTTCTTAGTTTCCGCGACGTCAACGCGGCTGAACTGTGCCAGTTGATTCGTCGGGCGGAAGAATTCCGACTTCTGCGCGGCGTCCGCACGCCCCATGCGACCCGGCCGGGACGGGTGTTGGGTATGATTTTCGACAAGGCGTCAACTCGCACGCGCACCAGTTTTGAAGTGGGGATGTTTGAACTGGGCGGGCACGCGGTGGTGCTGGGACGGGGGGATTCGCAGATTGGCCGGGGCGAGCCGATTCGGGATACCGCGCGCGTGCTGTCTGGGTACTGCCACGGCATCATGATTCGCACCTTCGGTCAGGATCGGGCCGAGGAACTGGCGACGTTCGCGTCGGTGCCGGTTATCAATGGACTGACGGACCTTCTGCATCCGTGCCAGATTTTGGCGGATTTACAGACGGCCTATTCGAATTATGCGGCGAAGGGGAAGGGTGATGATGTGTTGGCGGTGTTGCGCGGCCTGTCGTTTGCCTGGATCGGCGACGGCAATAACATGGCCAATTCATGGATTGAGGCGGCGGGGATTTTAGGTTTGAACCTAACACTGGCTTGTCCTGTGGGATACGACCCGGATCCGGCGGTGTTGCAGCGGGCGCGTGACACGGGCCTAGGCCACGTTGAACTGTTGCGCGATCCGCAGGCGGCGGTGGCGGGGCGGCACGTGATCAACACGGACGTGTTTACGTCCATGGGACAAGAAGCGGAATCAGCCGAACGTATGCGGGTGTTTAAGGATTACTGCGTGGATGCGGCGTTGATGTTGCGGGCAGCAAAAAATGCGGTGGTGCTTCACTGTTTGCCAGCCCATCGGGGGGAAGAAATTTCCGACGATGTCATTGAAGGCGCGCAAAGCCTGGTGTGGCGGCAGGCCGAGAACCGGTTGCACGCACAAAAAGCGTTGCTTGAATTTTTGATTTCGTGACAAGGACCACGCGTGGCGCTTCCTGATTCAATTCCTGACCTTGGCCCGCGGGATGATCGGCCCCGCCCCAAGACGGGTTTGAACCTGGCTAATGTGCCGCTGACTCCGACCGAGGGTTTCGTGTTGTCCCAAGTTGATGGGCGCACCAGCTACGAACAGATCTGTCGGCTCACGGGCCTTGGGGAATCGGCGACGTTGGAAATATTGCGCAAGCTGAAGCGCGAAGGGCTGATCCTAGGTCCAGAACCCACAGGCGAGGCGCCCAAACGCCGAACCACGGCTATCATTGTGGGGGAAAATTTGCCCCCATCCAAGGCCCTGGCGGATCAAAGACGTCGATCAACGCCCATCATGGATCCGGTCCTGCTGGTGGGGCCGTCGTTGTTGGAACGGCACGATGATGGATCGCCGGTGCTGGCGTCGTTATTGGCCCAGGGGCCCGACCTAGACGAATTGATGAAGGTCAGGCTGGTGCGTTTGCACCGCCGGTTGAAAAATTTAGGTCCGCGGGAATTGCTGGGGGTGACAAGCGACGCCGATATTGTCGAAACCAAACGTGTGTATTTCATCGCGTCCAAGGAATTGCACCCCGATCGGTATTTCGGCAAAGATCTGGGGCCTTTTAAGGAGATGTTGTCGGATATATTCGGGGCCTTGTCGCGTGCGTTCGAGGATCTGGTCAAGGGTCGGGTAAAATAGATCCCTGTGCATCTGGATCTGCACTGCCATTCGCAAAAATCTGACGGATCGGACACGCCGGCCGACGTGGCCCGGCGGGCGATCGAAGCGGGCGTAACCCTGTTTTGTCTAACCGACCACGACACCTGGGCGGGGCATGACGACGTTGCGGTGGCGATGGCGGGTACCGCGATTCGGATCTTGCGGGGCCTAGAACTGACGGCGCAGACCGGGCGGCGTCGGGTTCATTTGTTGGTGTACGGCGTCGGGACCGGCGCGCAGGTTCAGGAATTGTCTTTGCGGCTGGAACAGCTTCGCGAGGGACGCCGGACACGCGTGCGTGAGATCTGCGCGCTGTTTTTGTCAAAGTTCAACATCAGCCTAGACGCCGAAGCGATTTTGGCCCGAGGATTCGATGGATCCACCGGACGGCCGCATGTGGCAGCAGCCCTGGTGACAGCGGGTATCTGTCGAACGGTTCGCGAGGCCTTCGATAGGTTTTTGCATGACGGGGGGCCTGCTGACATTCCCGCGCCTCGGTTGGAGGTAGAAGAAGGTGTGGCGTTGGCGTGTGCGGCGGGCGCCCGTGTGTCCCTGGCGCATCCCCATGTCGTCGGATCACCCGACTCTGTGCGGGCATTGTGTGCGCGGTGGAAGCCCCTGGGGCTACAAGGGATCGAGGCTGAATATGGTCCCTATTCTGAACGCGTTCGGGGATCGTGGCGTGCGGTGGCCGATGATCTGGCAATGGTTGTGACAGCCGGATCGGACTATCACGGCCGGTCCGTCCTGCCCGACGTTCCGCGCCCGGGGGTGACGATGACCGAAGATCGAGCGCGGCGGGTGTGTGATTGGTTAGGCGTTCCTTAACCCGGGGGACGCAGCGGCTGGGTCATGATCGCGGCGTCGAAGCTCTGGCCGCCCGCGGTCAGATATAGGTGGCCTTCGGTATGCGCCACTTCCCATTGTGTGTTGCGTTCCGTGACGGCTTCCAGGGTGTCTAAAAACGCTGAGGGGAACGAATGCACCATGATGGTGCTGGCCTTGTGAATCACCTTGCCCTCTGTGGCGCGCATAAGCTGGGCTGGGTCATTGTGCGTGAACACGACGACCCGCGACGCGGCCTTGCTGGCCTTATGCAGCCGTTCGGGGGCCGGGGTTCCGATCTCGATCCAGATCCGCAGATTTCCCTGCGGATCGCGCACTGACAGGGTGGGTTCGTCTGGATCGGAAAGGCCACCCTTAGAAAAGGCGATTCCGTCTTCGTAACAAAGACAATAGGCCAGAACCCGCGTGACCAGGTATCGCAGGGTTTCTGAAGGATGCCGACCCAACCGAAGATCCAGGGCCTCGTAGACGTTTCGATCGACGTCGGATAAGGCTACCTTAAGGTGATAGACGGTTGCGCCTAAAGCCACGAGCGCCTATTTCCCCCGCGCAGACGACCGGGGCGCGGGGCGGCCCAGTTTCAACAGCGCTTCTTCCAGTTTTTCGGCGGGAATGAAATAGGCCCGGTCACCGCTTTCGACAGAAATGCCGTCGCAAGGTGCCGTCCGCCGGGCGAATCCACCTACGACCTCCACCGAGATATCGCCACCTTGTGGCACCGGCCGCAGCACGATTTTCTGGGACGGGGACGATGCGGCTGTGCCAGATTTCATGGGCTTGGCGGTCATGGTAGCACCGATGGATCGACGTCGCGTAGCCGTGCGTACAGCAGCAGATCACCGATGCGGCCGTCCTTGATCACCGCACGCGATAACCGGGCGTCTAAGGTGAAACCGGCCTTGGCCAGCACGCGTGTCGAGCCCAGGTTCCAGTCAAACACACCGGCTTCCAGTCTTTGTAGTGTCGGGAAGGATTGGAAAGCGTAAGGCGCAATGAACAACACCGCCTCGGTGGCGATGCCGCGGCCCCAGAAGGGTTCGGCCACCCAGAAGCCCAGGTCGGCGGTTTGGCTGTGTACGTCTTCGCGAAAATCGAAGCCCACGCTGCCAATCGCCTGGCCACCTAGGTCAATGGCAAAATGGCGGGCAGCCCCTACTAAGGCGTGGTTGAACCCAATCCACTGTTCGGCATCGTCCATGGTGTAGGGATGCGGGAATCGATCCTTTAGGTTCAACCATATCTGTCGGTTGTTGCCGTATTTAACCAGGGCGTCCGCATCGCGCGACCGCCAGGATCGGAAGGTAAGATCGGGCTGGGGCGTTGTGATCATGGTTTTTTTCCTAGATCTCCGGCCCGCACCCGGGTCAGGTTTTCCAGCTTCAACGTGGAACGCGCCACCGCCATCACATCAGCGGGGGTCAGGGCTTGAATTTTTTGGTTCAGGGATTTCCAATACGACATCGTGCGACCCAGAAATAGGCCCTGGGCTAGGTCGTGCGCAACAAATCCGTCATCGGCCAGGTTGTTTTCCCATTCCGCTGCGTAGCCGGTTTTGGCTTCAGTCAATTCCTTTTCAGACAGACCTTCGGCAAGCAGCTTCTTCATTTCCTGTTCAATTGTGGCCAGCGCCTTTTCTGCGTTCTGGGGGGCACACATGGCGTAGGCGAAAAACACGCCCCCGCGATCTTCGGGCAACACCATGAAATTAGACCCCACGCCGTAAGACAACCCTTCGGCTTCGCGCACCCGCTGCCACAGCCGCGAGTTCATACCGCCACCCAGAATCTGGTTCAACATGACAACAGCGGGGTAGTGCGGGTCGTCCATGTTTAGGTCAACCGAGTGTCCCAGGGCTACCAGGCTCATTTGTTTGTCGGGGGTTGCCATGACGTCGTTTTCCACCTCGTTGGCGCGAAACGGCCGTTCG
>JAYUUT010000234.1:0-11690 GCA_043754455.1 Myxococcales bacterium | reverse complement strand
CTACTGGCCGTCGCCGTGATCGACGACCTTGGCGCCATTATCGTCATTGCTGTGTTTTATTCCGCTGGTCTCGCGGCTTCGGGACTGGTCATCGCGGCCCTGGGATTCGGCGGCATTTTGCTAATGCAACGATTTGACGTGCGCAAAAAACTGGCGTACGTCGCACCGTCGCTGGTCGCGTGGATGGGCATTTACGCCTCGGGGATTCACCCAACCATCGCCGGTGTCATCGTAGGGCTGTTGACCCCTGCCACGAAGGCATCGCACGAACCCATGTCCCCATCGGACAGCCTCATCGAAACGCTGCACCCCTTTGTCGCGTACGGCATCATGCCGGTGTTCGCGTTGGCCAATGCCGGTGTTGCCGTTTTGGGGGGAATCCCAGGTGATGTTTCAAACACGGTGACAACCGCCGTAGCTGCTGGCCTTTTCGTCGGCAAACCGATAGGCGTGTTCACGGCGAGCTGGATCACCCTCCGGCTGGGAATCGGAACGCTGCCCGTAGGACTGGGCCTACGGCATCTGGTCGTGCTGGGGGTGGTTGCAGGGGTGGGATTCACGATGGCCCTGTTTGTCGCACAGCTTGCATTCGCCGACGCAAATCTCCTGACTGCCGCAAAACTTGGGATTTTGGCGGCCAGCGCGATCGCAGCCGTCGTCGCCCTGGTGCTTGGCCGCCTGCTGCTTCGGCACCCAAATTCGGGGGACTAACCTTCTTGGTCCGACCCCTACTTTCCGAACCGAACGTGTTCGGTGCGCGTCCCTACGTCTATCTCCTGTTTCTCAATCTCGCCGGTTGCCGGATCCATCACAGCCACCTCGTGTTTGCCGGGTGCAATCCCGATGCGCCCTGATGGGCACAGCAACCCCGATTCGGCCCCGTCGATCAGCACGGGCTGCTTATTTTTCGAAGAACATTCCACCATCAACACGCCCTTTCCCCAAGGCGCCGCCACCGTGGGTTCCAGTTTTTCGTCCATGACCGCTGGCGTGACGGACGACAATCGCACCAAGGCCACCTTGTGCCCTGCCCGTACAAGCCGTACATCTTTAGTCCCCGCCGGCACTTTCACTTTGGCCGGGGTGGCTCCCCTTTCCTTTCCCCCAAACCAGATCATCGCCCCGGCAGGTTCAGTGCCAATCGCAATCTCCTGCTCGGCTTTCAACCCCCCTTCTTCGGGCACGGGGGCAACAGGCAAACCTTCAGGTTTTACAATTTCGGCGGCCTTGGGAAGTTCAGGAATGGCAGCAGCGGGAACCGCGGCCACCGGTGCAGGCGTGGGGGCCAACAAGGTCAAAGCAGGCGCCGCACCCGCCATGGGCGCCGTGTCTCTCCCTAGAAAGTACCATCCGGCCACAGCGGCACCCAGAACAGCAACAATGACGACAGCGACAGGACCACCCGACGACTTTTTCTTGGCGCGGGGGCTTTCCAAACTGGTCCGGTTCACGCTGCCTTCCAGCGAAGATTCGCTGGTAAAATCCTGGGTAGGCTTATAGGCGCCGGCTGCTGCGTCGCCCTTCCAAACGCCGATATCTAAAGGTCCCGCTGATTGCCCCGGCCGCAGTTCGGGCAGGGCCTCGGACACCTCGATCGTCGTCATATCGGGCAACGCTTCTGTGGGCGCGTTTTCGGCGCGATAGGAAAGCGGCGGCGGCGTTAGCGGTTTGCCACCCGTCAACATTTCCATACTGGATGGTGGGATCATGATCGCCGGCAATTCACCCGACGCTTCGGACAACGGATCGCGATCAAACCCCGTCGCGACAAACATCGGGGTCAGGGGACGGCCACGGCCACGGAGGGCAGCATCCGGGAAAACCTCAGGTTCGGGTAAGGCAGAATCGACAGGAAGGTCCATCAACGCATCCAGGCCCGGCCCATCCACATTTGGCCCGATGGGTTCGGGTACCGCTAAAACCGCCGGGGCCGGCGTTCCCCCGCGCCGCCCAGCAAGATGGGGCACCGTCGGCCGTCGTGGCAGCGGCGCGGGCGGCGCGGCTGGACGCACGACAACGGGCAGATCCCCAGGGGAAGGCCCCCGGGCCGCAGGGGGACGCGGCAACACAGGCGCGGGCCCAGGGGGGGGTGCCGCCAGAGGCGTCGACGCCACCAACGGGGACGCCGCAGGCACGCCCGCTTGCGCAGCCAGGTCAGGCGGCAGCATGAAACTAGGCCGCGTCTGCTCGGGGGCTGAAAACCCATCATCGTCGGGCACGGTTATCTGCGGGTTAGTTTTGGGCGCTTCCATCGCGGCGGCCGGCTTGGTCCGAATTTTTTCAAGCAGCGACGCCAATTCTGACGGGGCGCCTTCGCCCCCCAGGTTCATCATTGCCGTCGCCTCGTTGCGGCCGTCGAATCCGCCCCCTGAATCCGCCTCATCCTGCATGGGGCTGGCCACCAATCCACCGCCCGTATCGCCGACGATATCGACTTCCGCCGTAGGTCGATCAGGTGTCCGTGGCGTCTGGGTCGGCGTGCGGGGCCGCTGTTCGCGGACACGTTTGACAACGCTTCCCAGGGCCCCGGTCAGCGCGCTTTCACTGGCCCCCGACAACGCCGACTTCATCAGCTCGGCCGCCTTGGCCGCCGTCGGTCGGTGGCTGGCATTTGGATCCAGCATCATCTTGACCGCCAGCCGCAACGATCTGGGCAATGCCGCCAGCCGATCGGCATCGGCTGCGGTGCCCGTCGGGGGCTCACCCGTGGCCATTTCCAACACCACGGCTCCCAGCGAAAATACATCCGACGCCGGTCCGGGGGCTTCGCCTCGAACAACTTCAGGCGCGAGGAAAGGCCGACGTCCCCCGGCCGCCGACAGCTCCGCGGGCAACAACACCGCCAATGACATTCCGCAATCTAAAATCCGAACCGCCCCGGCGGTGGTGAGCACAACATTGCCCGGGGCCAAATCCCCGTGAATCAAAGGCGGCGACAGCCCGTGCAAGGTGCCAAGCGCCCGCCCCAGTTCTGCCCCCACCAAGGCGACAAGGGACGGCCAATGGGCAGACAGCGTCGAATCTTCGGTGTCGGCGGCCGATGTCCCCGGCCGGGGCACACCACGCAAAGCCCGCAGGGATACCCCCTGCACGAAATCGGCAACCACGAACGCGGTCCCAGGTTCGAGTCCCATATCTACAATCGGCACGAGGCGGGGTTCCGTGGGGCCGACCGTCGCTAGCCGACGACCTGCAGCCAACAAACCTTCGGCCGAACCCGGCCGTTTTTGCAGGACGCCCGGGACCAACGATTTGACGATGAAGACCCGATCAAATCCAGTCGCGCCCTGAAGCCGCGCCCGGTGGGTTTCGATAACGCCATCGGTGCCCAGCCGATCTTCAATCTGGTAACGGCCCAAAATGCGGCGAACAGGGGATGGCGTCACCTGTCGGGAATTAGTCGCGTCCGGCATCGGGTGCTACCATCGGAAGACAGATGCCGGTTCTGGACTGGTTTTCTTCATCGGCTGCGCGATTGCAACGCGAGGCGACAGACGTCGGTCACGCTGCGTCGTATTTGCGTCAGTTGGTCCGGGGCAACCGGCGGGTAAAACCCAGCGCGCGTTCAACGCCGGTTTCGGTCCAGCCGACCCCGGCTTCTGTCGATCATCCCCCCGTGCTGCTGCTGCACGGATATTTTGCGACGCGGGGGTCGTTGCATCTGCTCGAAATGCGTCTTCGCAACCGGGGACATGTGGTTTTTAGCTACCGGCTGGGGCCTTTACACACGGGGGGCATCGAAACTTCCGCGGCCCTGGTGGCCCGCAAGGTCGAATCGTTGTGCGCCAAAACCGGCCTGCCCCGCATCGATGTGGTGGGGCATTCGCTGGGAGGCCTCGTCGGCGTTTCGTATGTAAAACGCCACGGCGGCGGCGATCGGGTGCGGCGGTTGGTCCTCCTGGGGGCGCCCGCAGCCGGTACCTGGACCGCGTTGGCGGGGCTGGTCACGACGCCACTGGGGCGCGGCGGGCTCGATCTATTGCCCGGCAGCGACGGGCTGCGGCAGTTACGCGACCTGCCCTTCCCGCCCGGGGTTGACGCGATTTCGGTGGCGGGGGCGCGGGATTTTATCGCGCCACCGGATTCAACCCTATTAGCCGGAGCACGATCCATCGTTTTGCCCACCTCCCACGCGGGGCTCCTGGTCGACGCGCTTGTTGCTGATCGCGTCAGCGACATATTGAGCCTTCCCTCCCCCCCTCGTGCGACTAGTCCCTTTGGAAAGGATCAGCGCCAAGGCGCAACCCATGTGGGCATTGAAACAGGCGGAGGCTCGGACAGCGGTGAGTGACCAGAACCCATCAACGGGCGCAAGCCGCCTTTACCTGGTGGGCAGTCACGCCCTTGAGGACGCATCCGATGCCGACGTGTTTCACGCCTTCGTGCGCGGGGATCTGCGCGCCCCTGCGGCCCTGTGGGATCGTTTTTTTCCCCTCGTGCGTCGGGTGCTGGCACGCGCGGTCGGCCCGAACCAGGATGTCGACGATCTGGCGCAGGAAGTGTTCTTGCGGCTTTACCGCAAACTGCCCACCCTTCGAGATCCGGCGGCGCTCAAGGCCTTCGTGCTTTCGATTACCACCCGGGTTATCCAAACTGAATTGCGCGTGCGGTGGTTTCGCCGGTGGCTCGGCCTTTTCGACGATGGCGAGCTGCCGGATTCCGCTGCGGCCGATGACAGCGATTTAGAAGCACGCGAAGCCCTTAACCGGTTTTACCGCATCCTAGACGGCCTTAACGCCAAGGACCGGTCAGCCTTTGTGTTGCGTTTCGTCGAAGGACTGGAATTGTCCGACGTGGCGGCAGCCTTGGGCGTATCGTTGGCCACCATCAAACGTTGGCTGCCCAGAATTTCACGTCGGGTATTTTCCCAGGCGCAACGTGACCCAATCCTTTCACCTTACATAACGACTCCGGGTCAGGGGGCGGTGGTCATCCATGGACGATCTTAACAAACAACCGGGCAGTGATGGGCTGGCGGCCCTGACGACGCTTGCGCGTTTGCGGTTACCCGCCAATCAGGCCCAGGGCGAAACCCGGGCCGCTGACAGCGTTCACTATGCCCAGGTGATGGCCCGATTCGCCAAACCTGCCCGTACCAACCGCCTGGCCATCGGCCTCGGTGGTTTGGCGCTGGCAGCCTCTGCCGCTGTCGTGGTTGTGGCGTGGCCCCGTCCCCTTCCTCTTGAAATTTCGTCTGACGGAACCCACATCGCCCTTGATTCCGAAGTGGTGGCGGCGCCTGCGGTGCCTCGCACGGTTCATTTTAGCGACGGCACCGACGTGACGTTTGCGCCCACGGCCCGGGGCCGCGTTGCCCAGGTATCAAGCCGGGGCGCCCGCGTGCGCCTGCACGAGGGTTCGGCGCGCGTGAAGGTGGTCCCGCGAAAAAACAGCGAATGGTTTTTTAGCGCGGGGCCTTGTGAAATCCGCGTAACTGGGACTTCGTTCGACCTTTCCTGGTCCGAATCGGCCCACCGAATGGATCTTGCGATGCTCACGGGGTCAGTTGTCGTCAAAAGCCCGCTTGACCCCGAAGGGATGCGCGTCCGCGCTGGCGAACATTTGATCGTTGACCTTGATCACAAAACCGTGCGGCGCCTGGACAACAACAGTGTGTCTGATCTGCCTGCCACCGCACCGGCTCTTGTCGCCCCCCCAGAAGCACCGGCGATGGCTCCCGTTGCCGTTGCGCCCGCCACCCGAGATCTAACCACAGCCCGGCGCGAACCGGCCCCGTCGCTGCATCGATCAGGTTCATGGGTGTCGTCGGTGGCAGCGGGCCAGTTCGGATCCGTCGTGGGCGAGGCCCGCCACGAAGGGCTGGACACGGCCATGGGCCGATCGACATCGTCCGATCTGCTGGCGCTGGCTGATGCTGCCCGGTTCACAGGGGACGTCACCCTGGCCCGCCGTGCACTGCTGGCCACCCGTGCCCGATTCACGGGCAGTCATCAGGCCCAGCGGGCGGCCCTGCAGCTTGGCCGGATGGCCGAAGACGGGGAAGGTGACCTAGGCAAGGCACTTGAGTGGTACGACATCTATCTAGCCTCTTCGCCGCAGGGGGCTCATATCGAAGAGGCGCTAGGCCGCAAGATGACCGCGACGTTGCGGCTGTTCGGTCGAACGTCAGCGCGAACCGTGGCCGAATCGTACCTGCGAAAATACCCCACGGGCGCGTATGTTCGTGCGGCCCGCGCCATTGTGGTCGGCACCGATCCGTGATTCGGGTTTGGATTCTTCTGGCCGCGTTGGCGTCCACATCTTTGGCACAGGCCGCCTCCACAGTGGCCATTTTGCGCGCTGCCGATCCGCCTGAACTTTTGCGCAAGGCCCAGCTTCTTCTCGCCGCTGAACTGCGGGCTTCGGGATTCGACGTGGCCGAGACCCCGCTTGGTGCAAGCGGCGATCTGCGAGGGGCCCTGGAAACCGCCGCCCCCGATCGCCACCCTATCGCCAGCATCACGTTGGTGTCTGCGGGGGTGACCCGCGTGGACGTGTGGATAGCCGACCGTGTGACCGGGAAAATGCTGGTTCGCGCCTTGCTGGCCGATAGCCCCAACATCGACATCGCTGCCTCAGATCTGGCCCTGCGCGCGGTGGAACTGTTGCGTGGCAGTCTGTTGGAACTGCGGTTCGAGCCGGCCCGCGCCGCCCCCGCCGTCGATCGCCCCCCCGCTGATGTCGCCCGGTTCGTCGACGCCGCCGAGCCTTTGGGGGGCCACCCATTTAGGTCCTACGCCCTTCAGGGGTTAGGGGTCGGGGTCGCCGCGGCGGTGATGAAAAATCTGGGGGGACTTGAACCCACGTGGGCGCCCACGGCCCGCCTGTCGTATGGACGCGGGTCAGGATTCGCCCTGCGCGTGGCCTTCGCAGGTCCCAGCGCTGCCCATGAATTCCTGGCCGATGGCGGAACCGCGCGCCTGCGCCAAATGTTGTTCACGGCTGAAGCCCTGTGGTTCTTTCGACCCGAGGATGTGGTGCAGCCATTTGCCAAGACCGGCCTCGGTCTTGCGCGTCTGCAAGTCGATGGCAAAGGCATCTCCGATCTGTTCCCATCACGATCCCCGCGTGCCTTGGTCCCGTTCGCCCAGGTGGGGGGCGGGCTGGCCCTACGGCTGGGACGATCCGTGTCCGTCATGATCGAGACCGAAGTGCTGCTGCCTAAAGAATCCTACCGAATCACGGTGGCGGATCAATTTGTCGGGCGCGTGGGCCCATCGTTCGTCACAAGTGTGGGGGCGGCCAGCGCGTTTTAAGTTTGCCGAACGGGCGTTGGATCAAGGGACGCCGAAGACCGAAGCGGCATCCGGGGTTTTGAACCGGGCTTCCATCCTAAGGTAGTCCGCCACGGCTTCCGGTTTCGCAGAAACTTTGGTCGCTCCGAATGCAAACACGGATCGGGGGGCCTTGATCAGCTGAATGCGGCGAGTGGAGTATCTCCTTCGCGACGGTCGGCGACAAGACCACATGTGCGACCTTGTTATAAAGGGGGATTCCAAGCACCAGGTTGAAAGGGAACGTGATCACAAGCGCAAGTGTCAAATAGATGGCGGGACTGGCCTCCGGCAATGCCACGCGCATCACCGCGGGAACCACGATGTACGACGCACTCCCGCCGAGGACCGCAAGCAGGGTAGCGCCGCCAGCGGATAAGCCCAGCAAGGATGCAAGAAGAATCCCAAGGCTGGCACCGATGAGCGGCATGTAGACGCCAAAAGCCACCAGGCCCAAATTGAGCGCCTTGAGGTCGCGTAGATGACGTGCCACCAGAAGTCCCATGTCCAGAAGAAAAACGCACAGAATGCCCTTGAACGGCTTGTCGAGCAGCGGTTCCAGGTCTTGCTGCCCTCGTGTTCCCGTCGTCCAGCCAATGACGAAACTGCCCAGCAGCAAAAGAACACTTCCGTGCAAGAGAACTTCTTTTATCGCGACGCCGCCGCGCGGCTTCTCCGTCGCACCTGTCGGTAAGGACTTTGCTTGACTGTTGCGCCGCGCGAGAAAAAGACCCGTCACGATCGCCGGCGCCTCCATCACGGCCAACATCGCAACCAAGTAAGGTTCGAAATGTTGACCCTGACTGCCAAGAACGGCCAGGGCAGCCGCGAAGGTAACAACACTGACCGACCCATAGTGCGCAGAAACAGCTGCCGCATTCGCAACATCGATGTTCGTCGTCGACCGCAGCAAGCGATAGGCGACTATTGGTAACAGTGCGCTGAGCAGGACAGCCCCGACGCAAGCCAAGACGACGTTCACATCGAATCCATTGTGCGAAAGTTCAACGCCACCGCGAAATCCGATTGCCATCATCAGATAGAGTGAAACGCCCTTACTCAGAATTTCAGGTATGGCAAGCGTGGATTTCAAAATCCCGGCAAAAATCCCCAGAAGGAAAAAAAGCACCACGGGCGAAAGCAGGTTCTGCAGAGCGTTTTCTACAAACATGGAACACCTTCATCATGTGGCGACAATTTTCGTTCAATGGCCTCTAGTTGCGCGCACGCGTCAACAGCGTCGTCCGCCAACAGCAAGACGTGGCCCATTTTTCTGCCCGGGGATGCGTCGGGTTTTCCGTACAAGTGCAACTTGGCCCCGGGGTGCGAAAGAACCGGCGCCCAGGAGGGATCGCCCAGGCGCCACAGATCTCCCAGCAGGTTCAGCATGCCCGCTGGTCGAAGGAGCGTTGTCTCGCCCAACGCTAAACCGCACACCGCGCGCACGTGTTGTTCAAATTGCGACGTCTCGCAGGCACCCAGTGTGTAATGGCCGCTGTTATGCGGACGCGGCGCGACTTCGTTCAATAGCAAGGCTCCGTCAGCGGTCACAAAAAACTCGGCCGCAAGCATGCCCACATGCCCAAGAGATTCAGCAATACGCGCCGTCAAGCGTTCGGCCTCGCCCGCGGTTTCTTTGCTAACTTGCGCCGGCACGCGACTTGTGTGCAGAACGTGATTGCGGTGTTCGTTTTCCACGACAGCGTAGACGCGAAACACGCCGTCCAGGCTTCGCGCCAGCAACACAGAAATCTCGCATTCGAAACGGACAAACGTTTCCAGAACACACGGCGCGCCCCCCAGGATTTTCCAGGCTGGCACCAAATCTTCGGCGCTGGGCACACGGATTTGTCCCTTGCCGTCGTAGCCTGACCGGCGCGTCTTGAGCACGGCGGGAAAGGTCAAAGCCGCTGCCGCACGCAGATCGTCTGACGTTTCAAGGTTGACGTGTGGCGTTTGCGGCACGTCGATCGCTCGCATAAAACTGCGTTGTCGCCAACGATCGGAAATGGTCGCGAGCACCCTGGGCGCTGGATGCAGCGGACAAGTCACCGCGATGCGCTCTAACGTTGCGAGCGGCACGTGCTCGGTTTCCAGCGTGACGACGTGGCACTGCCGCGCAAATTTTTCTGCCGCCGCCACATCTGACAATGCAGCCAGGATCACCACATCAGCAACCTGTGCCGCAGGACTATTTGCTTCGGTCGCAAAAACGGCCGTCCGATAGCCCATTCTTCGCGCTTCGACCAGCATCATGCGTCCAAGTTGCCCGCCCCCGACCACGCCAAACATCGCGTCCGGCAAGATCTGACCGCGCGTCGCAAATTTTCCGGTGTTCGTCGTCATGTCCCAGTCCCCTATGGCGCCCGAGGCCAGTCAAGCTCTGACGCCTCGGCGGCGGCCGATTGGCGTGCTCGGTATTGCTTGAGTCGTTCCCGTAGCTCGAAAGAACTTGTGGCCAGAATCGCCACGGCAAGCAATCCGGCATTGACCGCGCCCGCATCGCCAATCGCGAGCGTGCCGACTGGAATTCCCTTGGGCATTTGCACGATCGAAAGCAACGAATCCAAGCCCTGCAGCGCCCTCGACTGCACCGGCACACCCAAAACAGGCAAAATCGTTTTCGCTGCCGCCATGCCTGGCAAGTGCGCGGCGCCACCCGCCCCCGCGATGATGACAACAATCCCGCGTGCTTCGGCCTTTTCCACATAGTCAAAAAGGAGGTCCGGCGTTCGATGGGCCGAGACGACCTTCGCCTCGAACGGCACCTGAAACGACGCCAAAGTCTCGGCGGCAAGACCCATGGTCGCCCAGTCACTTTGACTGCCCATGATGATCGATACCTTGGCCGGAACACCAGAATCATAATACAGGACATTCATATCGGGTATTCTGTAGCCTGATTCAGAAGTCTGGTCAAGGACCAAGGGAACAGCCCTGCGGGATCCGCCCCAATTGCTGAAGCGATGGGTCGCGATTTGCGCTATCGTCTTGCGAAATCCACGTCTGACGTGGTGTCCCAGGGACCCAGTCGCTCATGCCCCCATCGCGCAGCAAAAACAACCCCGCTCCCAGTATCAGAAACAGATTCACGGCCACGGTCGCGCGTGGCCCGGCGACGGCGTCAGCAACACCAGCAGTCGCGGCAGCAACGCCGTCGGGAGTGGAATGGACGTTCCTTACCAATCACGCGCACGTGCTTTTGTGCCTCGCGCGTGAGCCTGAGGCGCGAATTCGCGACGTCGCTGCGATGGTTGGCATCACCGAACGCGCGGTTCAACGAATCGTCACGGATCTGAAAGACGGCGGCTACATAGAACCCATCCGCTCAGGCCGCCGCAACCATTATGAGATTCGACCGGATGCCCATCTACGACATCCGATCGAGCGTCATGAGCGCGTTTCGTCCCTGTTGGCGCTGGTGATCGGAAAAAAAATTCCCGCGCGGTCTTAGGCCAGGGCCTCCCGGTATCCCTCCCGTCGCCAGAAGGTCGTGGTATGAACTGCCGCCAAGGCCTCGGACCATGCCTCAATGGTGGCGGAGGTCCCGTTCGCCCAGGCGGGGCGCGGGCTGGGGGCGGCCAGCGCGTTTTAACAGTTAGGATGGGCGGCCCATGCCATCCGACAAGGTGTTCAATGTCCCGGTTGTCCGGGTTCGCCCCAATGGCGTGACAGCCGTTGTGGATACTGTGGCCGTCGAATCTCCGTTGTCATTCGGATACGGGATGTGTCAGGTGATCGGCCCCTGACGCTGACAATGCGCAGCCCCGGGGACGATGCCGAATTGGCCGCAGGCTTCCTATTTGGCGAGGGCGTGGTGCAGGCACGCGCCGATCTGCTGTCCATCGAAGTTGGCGCCGATGTTGTGACGGTTCACCTTTCGGCCGCCGCGTTGGCAAGGATAGGACAGGCCGAGCGATCCTTCTTGACCAGCTCTGCGTGTGGCGTGTGTGGCAAAACAGATGCGTCCACCTTGCACGCCACCCCGGCCGCACGTCCTGCGACAGACCAGCCCCCTGTTTCTGCATCCTTGGTGGCGGGGCTGCCCGATGCCCTGCGGGCGGTGCAAGACACCTTCACGGCAACCGGGGGATTGCATGCGGCGGGGCTTTTCGGTACGGACGGTCGCCTGGTCGAGGCCCGCGAAGACGTCGGTCGTCACAACGCCGTTGACAAGGTGGTCGGAGCGCGGCTTCTGGCCGGGGCCCTACCGACCCGCACACATATCTTGGTCGTTAGTGGACGGGCCAGTTTTGAACTTGTGCAAAAAGCCCTGATGGCCCAGGTGCAGGCGCTGGTTGCGGTTGGCGCGCCGTCTTCAGCGGCGATCGATCTGGCGGCCGCGGGCGGGCTCACGCTTTTGGGTTTTGTGCGTGAAGGCCGCCTGACGATCTACGCGGGGCGCGAACGAATCGC
>JAYUUT010000233.1:0-3658 GCA_043754455.1 Myxococcales bacterium | reverse complement strand
GCCGTGCTACCATTGATGTCTATGCCCGCGCCTGTGTCGAGGCGACCGCCCTCCCGACCCCCCGTTCCTCCGTGGATGACCCCCATCGCGGAGCGGTTATCGCGAACGATAACCACTTTGGTGGTGTCTCTGTCTGTGGTTTTCTTGTTTTATGTGTTCGTAAAGGATGCGCGGGTTTTTTATGAGGAAATCCTGGTGCTTGGGCCTGGTTTCTTCATGGGGCGGCTGTGGCAGCCGGTCACGGCCTTGTTGGTTTACCTGGATCCGATTTCGTTCTTGTTTGGGCTTGTGGGGATCTGGTTTGCGGCGGCCACGATCGAACGGGAATTGGGGCGGCGGCGTTTGTTGATCCTGTTGTTTGTCCCGGCGCTGGCCGCCAACCTGGCGATGGCGGGCGTTTCGCGGGCGCTGGGCCGCATTGAAATCCTGCCCCCGGGTCTGGGCCTGGGCATTTTGGGGCTGTTTGTTGCGATAGGTCGCCTGTGGGGGCGGCAGCCGGCGCGCGTGTTTGGCAGCCTGGTGATGGAATCACGGACCTTGGCGGCATTGTTTGTGGCCTTCGCGTTGGTGACCGATTTGTCGCGCGGCGCCTGGGCCGTCGTGGTGGGCGACCTGGTGGCTGTGGGGCTGGCCTTTGTTTTGGGCGGGCGCAAGGGGGACAGGTGGCGCACCGTCATCGAAGATTTGACGGGTGGAGGCCGTCCGCCTGGACGGCGCAAGTTCAAGGTCATGGACGGCGGTCGGGCCCGGGGCGCAGACGGATCTGGGTACTTGAATTGACTGGCCAGGTTCGCTAGAAACCCCGCAATCCACACCGGGGGAGCCGCAAGGCTGAGAGGCGTGATTCGGAGTTTCCGAGCCATGCGACCCCTTGAACCTGATCCGGGTCATGCCGGCGATAGGGAGCTGAGCAGATGAACGATTCCAAGGCGGGTATTGGGCGCAAGCTAGCGGTGGTTGCCGAAACCGGAGCTGCCGCCTCTGTTCCCAAAAAAAAGGTGGATGCGACCGCACCGACGGGCACTCTTTCGCCCATTGACCAGGATTTGCCGGCCTCGACCAAGGTGTTTGTGTCGGACGGGACGGTGTCCGTACCGTTTCGCGAAATATCGGTCAGCGGTGACAATCCCCCCGTGCGGGTCTACGACACGACCGGTCCCCAGGGACATGACGTATCGACCGGGTTGCCCAAGCTGCGCAAGCCCTGGATTGACGCCCGCCGTGCCCGCGGCGACAAGACCCCCACGCAGATGTATTACGCACGCCACGGGATCATCACCGAAGAAATGCGTTTCATTGCCTTGCGGGAAAATCTGACCGTCGAATTTGTGCGTGATGAAGTTGCCTGCGGCCGCGCCATCATCCCGGCGAACATCAACCACCTGGAACTGGAACCGATGATCATCGGTCGCAATTTCCTTGTGAAGATCAATTCCAATATCGGCAATTCGGCGGTGTCGTCGTCCATTGCCGACGAGGTCGAAAAACTGCATTGGTCTATTCGCTGGGGCGCCGACACGGTGATGGATTTGTCGACGGGCGCGAACATTCATGAAACCCGTGAATGGATCATGCGCAATGCCCCCGTTCCGATTGGGACCGTCCCGATCTACCAGGCCTTAGAAAAAGTGAAGGGCAAGATTGAAGATCTGACCATCGACCTGTTTATCCAGACGCTGATTGAACAGGCCGAACAAGGCGTTGATTATTTTACCATCCACGCCGGGGTGCGGTTGCAGTACGTGCCGCTAACGGCAAAACGGGTGACCGGCATTGTGTCGCGGGGCGGATCGATCATGGCCAAATGGTGTCTGTCGCACCATAAGGAAAACTTCCTGTACACGCATTTCGAACAGATCTGCGAAGTCATGAAAAAATACGACGTGTCGTTTTCGTTGGGCGATGGGTTGCGGCCTGGATGTACGGCGGACGCTAACGATGCGGCCCAATTCGGCGAACTGGAAACCCTGGGCGAATTGACGAAGATCGCCTGGAAACACGATGTACAGGTCATGATCGAAGGTCCGGGTCATGTGCCCATGCACAAGATCAAGGAAAACATGGATAAACAGTTAACCCTGTGCCATGAGGCGCCTTTTTATACCTTGGGTCCGTTGGTCACAGACATCGCGCCTGGATATGATCACATCACGTCCGCCATCGGGGCGGCGATGATCGGTTGGTTCGGCACGGCGATGTTGTGTTACGTGACGCCAAAAGAACACCTGGGCCTGCCGGATCGGGATGACGTCAAGGCGGGCGTGATTGCCTACAAGATCGCGGCCCATGCGGCGGATCTGGCCAAAGGACACCCCGGCGCGCGTGAACGCGATGACGCCCTTTCGAAGGCCCGATTTGAATTTCGCTGGCATGACCAGTTCAATCTGGCTTTAGACCCCGTGACCGCGCGGGCCTATCACGACGAAACCTTGCCAGCCGAAGGTGCGAAGACCGCGCATTTTTGTTCGATGTGCGGGCCTTCTTTTTGTTCGATGCGCATCACGCAGGACGTGCGCGATTATGCCCAGGCGCAGGGGGTGGAGGTTGATCGGGCGCTGGAACAGGGGCTGCGTGACAAGGCCGAGGAATTCAAAAACAAGGGCGGGGAGATTTACCGGTGACACATCGTCTGGCGCTTCTACTGGCTGCAACTCTTGCGGGCGTGGCCTGCGAAAGCAACGTGGCCGGCCCCGCCGCTGTCGTCGATCCGCAGGCACTGTACAGCCAGATGTGCGCCCGCTGTCATGGCGCTGACGGCAAGGGCGACCCGGAAATGAAGAAACTCCTTCCTGTGCGTGATTTCACCGATCCTGTTTGGAAGGCCACCGCCCGCCCTGATCGATTGGAACGGGTGATCATGGCGGGGCAGAACCAAATGCCTGGATTCGGCGCGTCGCTGTCGCAAACCAAGATTCAACACCTAACGGGTTATGTAAGGAAGCTTGGGATGCGCTGATGCCGGGCCTTTCGGTATTGAATCAGTGTGGGGATTCGGCCCCGAACGTTGTGCCTGATGTCCCGGCCCGTGATCTGTCGGGCGTGATTCGGGATGCGGGCAATCCTGACTGGCGTTGGCAGTTGCGCAACCGCATCACGGGGCTGGACGAAATCGAGCCGCTGGTTTCGTTGATTCCCGAGGAGCGCGCCGCCTTGCAGGTGGCGCCGGAAAAATTTCGGGTTGGCATCACGCCCTACTATTTTTCGCTGGTTGATAAAGATCAGCCGTCCTGCCCGGTGCGGCAGCAGGTGATTCCGCGCCATGGCGAACTGGTGGTTGAACCGGGTGAAATGGAGGACCCGCTGGGCGAGGACAGCCATCGTCCGGTAAACGCGATCTTTCATCGGTACCCAGATAGGTGCCTGTTGCTGGCGCTGGACAGGTGCGCGATTTATTGCCGTCATTGCAACCGCCGTCGTCTGGTCGGGCAGCAGGAATCATCCATTTCCAAACAGGATCTGGCCGACGCCGTCGATTACATCCGCCGGACCCCGGCGATTCGTGACGTTTTGATTTCTGGTGGCGATCCGTTGACGTTGTCCACGGACAAACTTGAAGAAATTATCGCTGCGGTCCGTGCCATTGCGCATGTCGAAATCATCCGCATCGGCACGCGCGTGCCGGTGGTGTTGCCAATGCGCATCGACGATGAACTGTGCG
>JAYUUT010000232.1:0-21389 GCA_043754455.1 Myxococcales bacterium | reverse complement strand
ATTCATAGCCTTTCGAGCACCCAACCCTACGGGCAAATCGGTCCCGCCGATTATTGGAAAATGCAGGTTGGATTGGCCTTGCGGGGACAGGACGGCGGCTTCGGGGTGACCTGGGATCGTTTGCTAGGGGATCGTCTGGGCGGAATGAACAGCCTGACCTTTGGGGTCGCGTGGCACATCCACCGGGCCCTCGCCTTTGGGGCCGTTGTGCGGGATGTCGGGAGGCCGCGCGTGGCTGGCGTTGGGCCCCGGGTGCCGCTTTCGTGGGAAAACGAATTGGCCGTGCGGCCGTTCTTGACCAACCGTTTCGAGCTGGCGCTTGGGGGGCGCTGGCTTGCCGGCAGTGACGGCAACGTGCTGCCCTACCTTCGATTGGCAGTGACCGTCATGCCGGGCCTGGCGCTGTTCGCCCAGGTGACGACCCCGACGGCCAGGACGACCTTCTTGGACGAACAGGGGACGAGCCATAACATCACCGATTTTCGGGGCAGCGCAGGGCTGACCGTTAGTTTCGACCGGACGTCGATCGGCGCCGCCGCTATCGGCGGCCTGCGTCCCGAAGCTGGGGCTGATGGCCGGGGCCGTGCCTTTGGGCCGGGGGCGGCATGGGTGATGAAACACAACTTTCAACGGCAGCCTGCCCTTATCGACACCCTGTATGTAGCCCGCCTTCGCCTAGGGGCTGCAGACGATGATCGTGCGTTTGTGGCCCAGACCGTGGCGCTGCGGCGGCTGGCTGATGATCCGTCGGTCGCCGCCGTGTTGTTGGATCTAAATGACGTGCAACTGGGGCTTGGGCGGATCGAAGAGCTTCGTGAGTTGATAACAGCGCTTCGTACACGCAAGCCCGTCCTGGCCTATTTGACCCATCCCGTGACCCGAGATCTCTACCTGGCCAGCGCCTGCAGCCACGTCATGGTCCACCCCGCGGGCAGCGTCAGCCCGACCGGGCTCGGAATCACGGTGACCTACTTCAAGACCCTGCTGGATGATTTGGGCGTGAATGTGAACCTTGTGCGCATCGCGGACTGGAAGGGCGCGATGGAGCCGTTCGTGTTCACTGAATCGACAGAGCCTGTGCGCGCAAACCGCGAATCCATTTTGGACGAAGATTTCGGCCGGATCCGAAAAGCGCTGGCCACCGGCCCGGGGCGACACATAGAAAAAAGCGACGAGATATTCGAGCGTGGTTTCTTTAGTCCCTTCGAGGCGAAGAAAGCCCATTTGGTTGATGAGGTTGTTGATGAACGCGAAGTGGACGACGCTGTCGCGCGGCGCCTAGGCCGCCGTCGGCCCATTCGTGACGCCGACGCCAGCCCGCGCGTTCCATCGCAGTGGCGTTCCCTGCGGGTGGCGGTTGTGCTGATCGACGGCGTCATCATGGACGGGGACGGGGGCCTCGCTCTGATCGGACCCATTGCGTCCAGCGAACGCATTATCCGCGCCCTTGCCGAGGCACGCAGGGACAACACCGTTCGCGCGGTGGTGCTGCGCGTGAACAGCCCGGGCGGCGACGCTTTCGCCTCCGATCGCATCGCGCGTGCGGTGGGCGAACTAAAACGCGCTGGAAAACCGGTCATCGTATCGATGGGCGATGTGGCGGGCTCGGGTGGCTATTATGTCGCCGCCCCTGGCGATCTAATTTATGCAGCGCCATCGACCATCACCGGATCGATCGGGATTTTCGGCTTCAAGGTTGATATCGCGGGTCTCGCGGCGCGGCTTGGTTTGGGGGTTGAAACCACCAAGCGTGGCCCGTTTGCCGATGTCTATTCTGTGTTTGCCGCGTGGTCCGACGCAGAGCGGACCTTGATTGAAAACCGCCTGCGGTACTTTTATGAACTGTTTATCAGCACGGTCGTGGAAGGCCGACGGGCCCAGCATTTGTCGCGCGCGCGTGTCGATGAACTGGGGCGCGGGCACCTGTTTACCGGTGCGCAGGCCCGGGACGTGGGGCTTGTCGATCGCCTAGGTGGCCTTGGCGACGCGATTGATGAGGCCGCTCGGCGGGCGCACGTGCCCCTTGGTTCCGGTGGCCTTCCTGAACTCGTGGTGTTGCCACCCCCGCCCGCAGATCCGCTGGCGGCGCTGTTGGCCTTGAAGGCCTTTGGTGTGACCGACACGCGACAGCCCGATGGCCTGCTCGGTCTGATTGCCCGCCAGGGCCGCGCGGCCTTGCGGCTCATGGCTCCGCTAATGTCGGGTGACAGCAGCGGGGTGCAGGCGCGCATCCCCTACGAAATCGACCTGCGCTGACAATCCCGTTCAACGTTCGCTGGCGGTGGACAGGTAACGGGATAGGTTCTCGTTGGCACTGCGAACCGCGTGTTCCATCGCTTCACGTTCAATCAAGGGGCGCTGTTCGGGACGATATCCACGTCGCGGTCGCTGTACCAAGGCCTCTCCTTTGGCAATCAACACGATGCCGCGCGTGGGACGGCTTAAGACAAGATCGACCGCGCAGGCGATCTCGATTTCATTGGGCCGCGTGGTCAGATCTAAACGTCTGATGGCGCCGTCGATGGCAAACGCCGTTTTTGGGTTCAGATCAGTTCCTATGGACACGGCGACTTGGGCCCGTAGTTGGTCGGCCAGACTCTGTCGCATTTGTTCACGCAGGCCAGCCCCGGCGTGGCCCGTTTGATCACCAATCCCTCGAAGCGTAATGGTCAACCGCGGGTTCGCGCGCGCCGAAGACGGCATCACGCCGGTCACCGCTTGGGCTGGGGCCAGACTGGGACTTGGCACTGCCCGTCGTCGATCCAACTGGGCCAAGGCCGCGATGGCTGCCGTGCGAACATCGGGGTTGGCATCGATCCGGGCCCGCATCAAGGCGGCCCGTGCCCGATCGTCTCGTGTATCGCCACCCGCGTTCCTTCCCAGCAGACCCGCCGCAAACGCGCGCACGACCTTGTGGGGATCTACCGTCGCCGCGCGGCCCAAAGCCCCCGCAATCCGAGGATCGATCATTCGTGACAGGACAGCCGCGGCCTGCACCCGCACTTTATACGAGGGGGATCCTCCCAGTGCGTCCACCAGGCGCCCGACCTGATCGGCAAATGCGGGCCGAGCAAGACAGAGCGCAAGGACCCCCACGCCCAAACGCAGCACCTGTCGCCGCGACCGGATCGGTTGTTGCCCCTGCGGATCCGTCACGGCCAAAATCAATATTTGTAACGGGCGCCGATTAGGAAATTCAGCGGAGGCATTCGATTGACGGGCCGACCCCAAGTCGGGCCATCCCTCTCTATAACAGACCGGTTCGTGCGCAACGCCAGGATGTTGTGTGCATCGATCCAGGCCTCAATGTTCTGTTTAACAATGGGCTTCAAATAGAAACGAACTTGTGCACTTACCAGACTGATGTCGGGCGTGCGCAAGGGGGAATCGTCGCCGGGATCTTGGGTCCCGCGGGAGTCGTAACCGCGCTGGGCTTCCCGACGAGTAAAATTCTGATAGGTCGAATCCCAAAAATATCGGTTGTACGGACGCCCGCTCTGGAAGTTGTAGACGCCTCCTACTGATAACCAATTGGCAAACTGATAGACGGCCAGCGCGCGAAGGTCGTGCCGGATGTCGTTTCTCAGGGGGCCATATTCATAAACATTCTGTCCGGGGTTGTCCAGATATTGGGTGCCATATGACGAGTCGTCCGTGCCCTCGTATTTTGCCAAGGTATAGGTTGCGGTCGCGCGCATGCGCCCCTCTCGTTTGCGTAACTGTAGTTCAGCAGCACGATATTCTCGGCGGGCGGAATCTGGGGTCTGTAGGTCGTAGACAACCTCCGATCGTCTTGAACGATAACCCGTGGAACGGTCCAGTGCGGTCCCGCCCTGATTCCAGAATGCGTTGGTTTCCGCATCTTCCCACTGGTGGACAAATTTTCGGTAGATTCCGCGCAAATTTAGACTGATTCCATCTGATATTTCGCGTTCAACACCTAGGCTGTATTCCCAGGTTCGGGCCGGGCGAAGTTTTGAGGTGCATTTCTTGCCGTCGGGCGCCACGCCATCGGGTCCACAGGGCAGTCCAACCGTCCTCCCTTCGTTTCCCCCCTCGCTACGACAGTTTCTTGAATAGGTTTGGGTGGCGGGATCCCAAAGGCAGGTCCGGCTAAACAGTGCCCGGCCTTGAAACCGGTCCAGCGCCAGAAATCCCGTGTCTGCGGCGCCGTCGAAGCTTCCTCGCACGGAAGTTTTGCTGTCGTGGGTGGCGTCCCATGTCGCCGCGAGGTGGGGCGTTATCGCGAAAATGTCAGTGACCTGGTTTTCCCGAT
Organism: Myxococcales bacterium; assembly: GCA_043754455.1. GTDB lineage: Bacteria > Myxococcota_A > Polyangia > Fen-1088 > Fen-1088 > JAYUUT01. The sequence continues at coordinate 17,113 of JAYUUT010000232.1, read as the reverse complement.
CATCTTGTGACGATCCGAGATGGGCTGCAATACCGGGTGTGATGGTCAAAAAACGGGTGGGCCGGAACCGGTCCTCCAGCCAGGCCATGCCTCGCTGGCCCTGCACGTTGGAATTCAACAGGTTCCGGCGGCACATGCCTTCAGACAGTTTCGGGTCGTTCGAACAAACATCCTGCCGCGCCAACGGTTCACCCTTTGCGGTAAAAAATACAGCGTCGCCAGGTGTGGTTTGAACGACCTGGTTGTCATCGAATCCGGCCTTCGCCCCTAACGTGACGTAGTGACTTCCCAGGTGCCGGGAATCCTTGATCCATTCAATTCGTTCACCCAAGGACCAGCTCCGCCGTTGGTCGACCTGGTACTCGTCGAAATTGAAACGCTGGAATCCCGTGACCGAATCGATCGAGGCAGCGGTTCGAAGGCAATCTACCCCCGCCTCCGTGCAAGACTGGGGTTTCAGCTGCAATTCCTGTTGTTGATACGAGACCTGGGTAACCAGAAAAAAGGCATCCGTTGGTAGGTAAAGCCATTGAAGGCTCAGACCCTCTGTGCGCTGCTTTAGCTGACTTTCGGCCTCGGCTTCCACTTGATAGGCTTGGGTGCTGTTGTCTCGTTTCAGCTGGGATGCGTGAGCCCGAAATTCTATTTTGTTTCGCGGCGACAGCTGCCAGTTGACTTTTCCGAAGGCTGAGTAGGCATGTTGGCTTAGGGGCGGATGATCGGGAAAACCGTGTTCTTGTGGCAGGGACAAATTGGCAACGTCACCGTCCACCGTGGCAAGAAACCACAGCCGATCTTTGACAATCGGCCCGCTTAGTTGCACCGCAATATTGCCTTGTCTTGTCTTTAGCTTGGCATCGCGGGTGTCCTTAAACAGTTGCATGTTCTGATCTTGGTAAGTGAGGTACGTGTCGACCTCCAACTTGTTCGATCCCGACTTTGTGACAGTGTTGATGACACCGCCCAGGGTGCCCGAGTTCTCGGCACCCTTAGAAGCCGTATCGACCTGAACCGCGGCGATCGCTCCGAAGCTAAAATTTTGCCCAAAGGTATGGGTGACGGGGTCCGTCGTGTTGAACCCATCGACCGTGTAGCTGTTGTTGAAACTGGTTCCTCCCCGAACCTGGGGGTTGCCGCTGCCGTCGTCGATGACCCCGGCCGCTAGGGACGCGATGCCCTGATAGTCGCGGCTTGGCAGCGGCAGCTTGTCAGCAAAATCCACATCAATGTCCTCGCTGATGCTTGATTTGTGGACGTTTACGGTTGGGGCTTTCTCAATGACCTTTACATCTTCAACCCCGGTTTCAACATCCATGACCAGATCGATCTCGGTGGTCGACCGGGGTGATACCAAAACGCCTGCCTGCGTCACCGTGCGTAACTTGGGCGCTGAAGCCGTCACCTTGAATGTCCCTGGAAACAATCCCGTAAAATGGAAAACACCTTCGTCGTTGCTGTAGGTGTTCTTGGTGCCACCGATCTGCGTGGGGGACGTGATGCTGACCATGACCCCTCTTATCGGGGATCCCAGCTGATCGAGCACGTGTCCGGAAATACTGCCCAGGTTTTGTGCCCACGCATTTTTCGTTGTCACGACCAGCAACAATGCCGTCATTAGAAACAATTTCATGACCAGGATTTGCCTCATTTGATTTGGCTCCCTAAAGACGTCCGGGGGATCACAGAGGCGAGGGCGGCGAATAGCCTTCAGGCCATGTGCAGATGGTGATACCAAAATCCTGACAGGTCATCCCCGCGTTGATGTCCTTGGTCTCGGGCGGCATGCTCATGTCTTTGTCGTTAACGATGGACGTTTCGGCCTTGCATTGCATCTTGTCGTCGCTGACGTTTTCGTCGCAGGTCTTCAAACACAGGCCAAGTCCACGAAAACACACATACCCCAGGATGCCGCGGCAGCGAGAATCAACTTGATCCTTCAGCTCCTTTCCCTCGTTCTCCATCGCCCGTTGGTTGCTGCCGTCGCAGCCCAGATGACAAAATCCACCCCAGGGTGGGAAACAGCGCGATCCAGTTTCCGATAAACTGTCCTTCTCGGGGCTACAGCGGGCCAGGCTTGCCCCACACGCTTGGCCGTATCCCACATAGGGCAGATCGCAAAAACAGGTGTCCTTATTGCATTCTAGTCCCGCCGCCTTACACACGGGATCATTGGCCGGGTCCACATATTTGTCGTCAGCAGGATCTCGTGGATTGATAGCCAAGTTGCCACAGCGATCTAGGTTTTTTCCCCGCACTGTCACCGGATTTTTGGGCAAGGAACACGGAATCAGGCCCCCTGCCAAGGGCAGATTTCGTACCACAGGTGTTGCCCCGTCGATCCGCGGCCGGGTCTGGGACAGGTCCAGCGTGCCGACGCTTTTGATGTTTCCTGCGCCGTATTCATAGGTAAGGACCTTGTTCTTTCCGTCCGGGGTTTGAAAACTGCCCCCTTCCACTTCAAAATCGTGCATCCACCGCAGCGGTGTGTACCCGGGGGGATCTGCCTGTGTGTGCCGGGGACGCCCGCGGGTTAGGACGTTTTCTGCGATGCGTGTCACTGTTGGAACGTCGCCGCTTTGGTTGTCGGTCAGAATGATGGGTTCGTAGGCACGGCCGATCGGCACGGAAATCACGGTGGTTTCAGCTTTCCCGGATCCTAGCCGCAAGGGCGAAACATCGAAGGTCTGCACACGCTCGGTATCTTGTCCTGCAAAAAACAACTCGCGGTTGTCGGTTCCCAGTGTCTCCCACCCGTGGACCAAATAACAGAAAGCCAGTTTTCGTCGGTACCACAATTCAATGCGGGGCCGCGGGATGCTGCGATCGGCAACCCCTGCGGTCACGTAGGTCCGTTCATCCAGCAGGGGACAGTCAATAACCTTCGACGTCCGCCGCACGCTGAACTTTCCATCGTCGATTGCTCGTTGCAGGGTTTCAGCTTGTTTGATGGCATCGGGTTCGTAATCCTTGGGAACGATGACCTCCACGACCTCCCAAAAACCACTATAGGACAGGGGGCGTCCAGCAGATTCGCCGGGAAGGACATCGACGATGGGTCGTTGATAATCGGCCACGTTCCCTCGATTCGGATCAACCCACAAATCGCGCCGCCGTGCCGGGTACTTCTTGGCCCCTTCCACGTTGTTCAGCCGCGTGCATTCATTTTTGTCATCTCCTACCCCTCGGCAAAAATCTTTAGGGTTCGGATCCAGAACAGTTTTGCCGCCCTTCATCCAATCGGTATTGTCGCGGGTTTCCCGCGCGGGCCGTGAAAACAGGGGGCGCCCTTCGGAGTTGAAAAAGAAATACATGGGTTCGACCCGCACAGGCTCGGGTGCTGTTCTTGCCCGGTTCAGCCCCACCTTCAATTCTCCAAAAGAGTAATATTCGCTCCGTACCCCGTCATCCACGTACCCCCGTAGGGGGTCAAGCTGGGTCGGCACCTTGTTCGCCCTTTCCCGCGCCGTGGCCCCTTCCTGCAACGCCGACAGATCCGCAACGCCGAAGGCCTCATCGCTGTAACTGTCGCTGCACCCCGCGCCGCCCAACACCAGCATCAAGGCGGCGCACCCTGCCTGGGGTACGAATGTTCTAGCGGCGCTGTTTCGTCTGGTCATGGAAGAATTCTCCCTGGCATCCGCGGAGGACATTTGATTCACAAAGGGCGGGGCTGGCTGGACGCCGTTCCCGTACGGGCGACATTTTTATCCGGTTTCGGGCAGCCCGTCACTTAGGGATGACAGGAACCCAGGTATGCTTAGGCACCTGGGTTGTTCCTGGTGGCAGCATCATGAATGCATCTGCCTGCGCCAAGGCCGTCAGATCCCCTGATCCCTGTGACCGCAAGGGCCATATGACGGATCCCCCGTCCCCGTCGGCCCGGAGCGTCACCGGGGCAAACATGGTCAAGGTCAGGGGTTTTTGGGTCCAATCCTCGCCCAGCCGTGCCGCCCCCGGCCGCCACGGCCTCACCGTCTCGTCCAACACCCCCGCCAGTCGATCCAGCAAAGGCCGCGCGAATAGTTCGAAGGTCACGAAAGTCGACAACGGATTTCCCGGCAATCCAAAAAACGCCTTTTGGACGCCTGCTGCTGACCGGATCCCGAACACCAGGGGTTTGCCGGGCCGGATGGCCACCCCATCGAAAACCGCCTCGGCGCCGATCCGCCGCAGGACGTTTTCTACATGGTCGTGTTTGCCCATCGACACGCCCCCTGAGACCAGCACCAGTTCGGCCACAGAAAAGGCCTCTAGCAACAGGATTTCCAGGCGTTCTGGATCATCTGGTGCGATGGGCAACATCACCGGTTCGGCTCCCGCGCGCCGCACCTGGGCCGCCAGCGCGTGCAGGTTGGAATTGCGGATTTGCCAGGCTTCGGGGCGCTGGGCGACAGGAACGATCTCGTCGCCGGTGCTTAACAACGCCACCCGCGGGCGGGCAAATACCGAAGGCCGCGTCACGCCCAGGGACGCCAGCAACCCCACCCCGGCTGCATCCAATCTGCGCCCGGCTGGCAGCGCCACAGCCCCAGCACCCAATTCCGATCCCCTTGGCACCACGTTGTCGCCCGGGCCGACCGCGCGTCCAATCCGCACCTCATCCGGGGCCGGCCGGTCGGTATCTTCCACCATCACCACGGCATCGGCGCCCTGGGGCAAGGGTGCCCCCGTCATAATCTCGACAGCTGTTCCTGCCAACATTTGCCCTTCGAACACCCGCCCGGCTGGCACTTCACCCACGACCCGCAGGGCGACCCTTGCGCTGTTCGTTGCCCCCATCACGTCGGCGGCGCGGACGGCGAACCCGTCGCGTGTCACCCGGGCGAAAGGCGGCTGATCACGATCTGCGCACACCGCTTGGGCCAGGACCCGGCCTGCCGCTTCGTCCAGAGCGACCGTTTCGCGTGCGGGCCGAGACAGGATCGTGGCGTGATCCAGAACCACTGTACGGGCGGTTTGAAACGATTGTATGGCCATCAGATCCCCTGTCGCAAAATGGTATCGCCGTTCTTGCGGTACGTCGCACCGCAGGCGGCGCAGAGCGCGTCGTTATCGGAAAAAGACAATTTCACCCCGCACTGACAGACCCAGCCGGTGCGGCGGGCCGGGACCCCCATCACCAATCCGAAATCGGGCACGTCTTTGGACACCACGGCCCCCGCTGCAACGAATGCGTACCGCCCCACCGTCGTGCCACATACGATGGTCGCGTTGGCACCGATGCTGGCCCCCCGTTTGACCAGGGTTTTTTTGTATTCGTCCTTGCGGGTGATTTCAGATCGCGGGTTGAACACGTTGGTGAACACCATAGAAGGTCCACAAAACACGCCGTCCTCCAACGTAACCCCGTCGTACACGGACACATTGTTCTGAATCTTCACCCCGTCGCCCACGGTCACGTTCGGCCCGATGACCACGTTTTGGCCGATGCGGCAGTTTTTTCCGATCTTCGACCCTTTGATGATGTGGCTGACATGCCAGATCTGCGTGCCTGCGCCAATGTCCACCCCATCGTCAATAAACGCCGATTCATGCGCTTTCCACGCCCTGACCGGGGTGATTTCCCTGCGTGGCGCCCTGCGATCCTTGCACCGGTCCAAAAAATGCTGACATTCCTCGTGCAGACGTTCTGCCTTGAACGGGTCCAGCCAGGCCGAAATTCGGCCCGCCATCTCCCCCATTCGTCCCAACGCCGGTTCTCCAAACAGCGATTTCAGTTTTTGAACGGCAGTTTGGTACCGAAACGGCTGCCCCACCATCAGCACCCGGTTTTGTTGGTGGGCCAGGTCCACAAGCTCGTGTTCATGAACAGGTGAAAGGCACAGGGGGACGTCCACAAACACGTCTAGGCCTGCCAATAAAGCCTGACGCACCAGCATGGCGTGAGTTTCCGCGGGGGTCGCAATGGCCACGGCTGTTAGTGAAGGAAAAGCCAGCAGAGCGGGGAATTCGGCAAAGATCGGCACCTCTGCATGCTGTTTTGCCGCACTTTCCTGCGGGGGTTTCGCCGAATCGCAGACAGCCGCTAGGGCGCCCAAGGCGTAAAACTGGCGTGCCAAATCTTGTCCCCTAGCCTTGTCCCCCACCACGCCCACCTGTATTTCGTGTTTTTCCATCGCTCGGACCTTCTTTCGGATCGGCGCCAGGGGTTGCTTTCACGTGGCGTCTGGATAATCTGGCGCTCCATCTGCCCCTCGCTCGCGCGCGGGTCCTTCCCCCAAGAGTAAACCACCATGCACGTTCTCGTCACAGGCGGTTGCGGTTTCATCGGTTCGAATCTTGTCCGGCTGCTGCTGCGTTCCCGTCCGGAATTCACCGTCGTCAACCTCGACAAACTGACCTACGCGGGCAATCCCGCCAACGTCGAAGATCTGGCAGGCGATCCCCGCCATATTTTCGTGCAAGGCGACATCTGTGACCGCGATCTGGTGGCCGCGTTGTTTGCAAAGCACAAAATCGACGTGGTGCTGCATCTGGCCGCCGAAAGCCACGTGGACAGGTCAATTCTGGGACCCGAGGAATTCGTCCGCACCAATGTTATGGGTACCAGTACCCTTCTGGAAGCCGCCCGTCGGGCCAAAACCAAACGTTTCGTGATGGTTTCGACCGACGAGGTGTACGGCTCTCTGGGACCTACAGGGGCCTTCACCGAAACCACCCCGCTTTCGCCTTCGAGCCCCTATTCCGCATCGAAGGCCAGTTCTGACCTCCTGGCGCTTGCGTACCATCACACCTTCGGGGCTGACACCATCGTCACGCGTTGCTCAAATAACTACGGCCCCTACCAGCTTCCCGAAAAACTCATCCCCTTGATGATAGCCAACGCCCTTCAAGACAACCCGCTACCGGTTTATGGCGACGGTCAGAACGTGCGTGACTGGTTACACGTCGATGATCATTGCGAGGCGATTCTGACCGTTGCTGAACGCGGCCGCGCAGGAGAGGTGTACAACATTGGCGGCAACAATGAACGCGCCAACATTGATGTGGTCAAAACCCTGCTGGGCCACGTCAAGAAACCTGAATCCTTGATCAAATATGTCACGGACCGCCCTGGCCACGACCGCCGCTACGCCATCGACGCGAGCAAGATCAAACGTGACCTGGGCTGGGGGCCCCAGCGGGTTTTCGAATCCGCACTTGGCGAAACCGTAAGGTGGTACCTGGCCAACCAGCCCTGGAGCGACGCGGCCCGCGCCCGATCCAAGCGGTTTTTCGAAGAACAATACGGCACGCGTCTGACCTCGGGAAGCTGACCTTTTTATGCGGATTCTCATTACAGGCGCCTGTGGCCTTTTAGGCAGTCGGTTGTGCCAGGCGGCCCTAGATGCAGGGCATGACGTGACCGGCCTTGCCCGCGATCTACGTCCCGCGTCCCCTGGTATCGTGCTGATGCCGGTCGATCTGCGACAGGAAGCCGCCGCCGCCGCCGCCGTGGCCCAGGCGCGTCCCGACGTCGTCATCCACGCCGCGGCCATGACCGACGTGGATGCGTGCGAACGCAATCCCGCCGAGGCCTATGCGGCGAACGTCGCGGCGTCTGCACATGTTGCTGTCGCCGCCGCCGCCGGGGGTGCCCATTTGGTTTATGTATCCACCGACTATGTATATGACGGTGAATCCGGGCCCTACCGTGAAACCGATGCCCCGGCCCCACGGGGCGCTTACGCACACAGCAAATGGCTGGGCGAAGAGGTGACCCGGTTGCTGCATCCGGCTGTCACCATTGCGCGCACAGCGGTTGTCCACGGGTATCCTGGCGGGGCGCGCGCCAACTTCTCCTCTTGGCTTATTGACGCCCTGACCCAGGGCAAGAAACTCAACGTCTTCGTTGATCAAATCGTGACACCGACCTTGGCTGATAACCTGGCGGCCATGCTCCTAGAACTAGGGACCCGACGGATGACGGGGCTTTTTCATACCGCTGACGCCGATTCTTTGTCGCGGGTCGACTACGCGAGGCGGCTGGCTGCGGTGTTTGGCTTCGATCCAACACTCATCACGCCGGTTCCCATGGCCAGCGTGGCGCTGCCCGCGCCCCGGCCCCGGAATTCTTCTCTCTTGACCGAAAAAATTGCCGGCGCGATTGAAACCAAACCAATGACGATCGACGCCGTTCTCACATTTCTTCATCGCGCGTTTGTGCGCGCCAAAGGAGCCTCATGAGCAAAGGAATTGTTTTGGCCGGAGGCTCCGGCACCCGGCTGCATCCGCTAACCCTGGTCGCCAGCAAACAACTGCTGCCGGTCTACGACAAGCCGATGATTTATTATCCCATCGCGACGCTGATGTTGGCCGGCATTCGCGACATTCTCATTATCTCAACCCCCAAAGATTTGCCGCGCTTCGAAGAACTGTTGGGGTCAGGGGAATCCTGGGGCGTTCGGTTTTTCTACGAAACCCAACCCAAACCTGAAGGCATTGCCCAGGCGTTTTTGGTGGGTCGAAAATTTATCGCCGGGGATCCGGTCGCATTGATCCTGGGCGACAACATCTTTTTTGGCCAAGGGCTCGTTGAAAGCCTGCAAAACGCTGCGGGGCGTACCGAAGGTGCCACCGTGTTTGGGTATCCGGTCAGCGACCCTGAACGGTACGGCGTTGTGGAAATGGATGCCCACGGGGTGGCCCGCAGCATCGAAGAAAAGCCCAAAACGCCGAAATCCAACCTGGCCGTGACGGGCCTATATTTCTACGATCGTCACGTGGTTGACATTGCCTCAGCGCTCAAACCGTCTTCGCGTGGCGAACTAGAGATCACTGATTTGAACGTTGAATATTTACGGCGTGGGCAGCTTCGGGTTGAAATGTTTGGGAGGGGGATGGCCTGGCTTGATACCGGTACCCCCGAATCCCTCATGGAAGCGGCCCAGTTTGTCGAGGTCTTGGAACGCCGTCAGGGGCTCAAGGTCTTGGCTCCCGAAGAGATCGCTTTTCGGCGGGGCTTCATAGATCTGGCCCAGTTGGAACGTCTGGCCGCAGCCCTTGGCAAAAGCAAATACGGCCAGTATTTGGCCCGTATTGCGCGGGAGACGACCCGATGAAGGTCGAATCGCTGTCTTTACCCGAGGTGAAACTGCTGACGCTTGATGCGTTTGCTGACGATCGCGGGTTTTTCGTCGAGGTCTACAAAAGCGACAACTACGCCGCGCATGGCCTTCCCGCGGCGTTCGTCCAAGACAACTTTTCACGCTCGAAACCGGGGACCGTCCGCGGGCTTCATTTTCAGCACCCTCACGCTCAGGGCAAACTTGTGCAGGTGCTGCGGGGTCGGATCTTCGATGTCGCCGTCGATATTCGTCGAGGATCGCCCCGCTTCGGGCAGTGGGCGGGGGCCGAACTGTCCGACGTGGTGCAGCAGCAGCTATACATTCCTCCGGGCTTCGCCCACGGTTTTTTGGCTCTTTCTGACGCAGACGTCCTATATAAATGCACAGAGCGTTATGTGAAGGAGGACGATGGATCGATCTTGTGGAATGATCCTGATCTTTCCATTGTTTGGCCGCTTTCGGGGCTAAAACCGCTACTTTCTTTGAAGGATACCCAGGCCCCGCGACTCAAAGATAGGACGACCCTGCCGATCTACTAGGGGTCCGATTCCAACGCGACAAGACGTAAGTGCGCGGCTCCGAGTTGACAGCCCTTCATGACGCCCCCTATTATCCAACCATTCCGCTAGGACCGGGACAAACCCATGCCTAAATTTTCAAAACTTATATTCGGCCTGCTCTTGATGGGCCCCGTTCTGACAGGGCACGCCCAACCGTCAGGCCCTGCGACGCCACAGGGTGAACCCGGGGCTGAACCTCTAGATATCAGTGTGGCGCCGGCCGCGAATCTCAGTCCCGATGAAATGCTGGGTCAGGCGCGTGCGTACCGCCAGCGCATGGACGAGACGCTCAAGGAGATCAAGGCCCGCGTTGATGATGCCCAAAAGGGCAAAGATGTCATCCGGCTGAACTGCCTTCTCGAAAAATACAACCAGACGGTTGCCAGCATTGGGGTAGCGGACGATTCCATCAAATCGCTTGAATCTGCCAATGCCGCCGCCGATAGGGGGGCCGCTGCCCACGAATTCACCCGCATCACCATCATCATTCAGAAGGTCAAGGCGTTGGGGGGCGAAGCCGAATCCTGCCTGGGCGAAGAAACCAGCTATGTTGGTGTAACCAAGGGGGACACAACCGGCGCCCCCGCCGGCGATTACACGGGGCCCACCACCGTTGATACAGGGCGTATGGTCCCTCCCCCGCTTCCCGTCGCGTCTCCGGTTCAATAGCTTCCCTCTTTTTTCACCAGTTACAGCTTAGGAGATCAGGCTTCTTGTTAATTCTTGTTAGTCGGCGATCCGCGTACATCCGATGAACCGCGGCCGTCGTTCCCAGCGCCCCCTTCTTGTGGCGGGTTTGTTTGTGGCCGCCTTGGTCATGGGGCCTCGCGTGCTTCGGGCGCAGGATCTGTTGGGGCAGGTCACCTCGGGCGGGATGACATCGCCTTCGATGTCGCAGCCTGGGCAGGGTGTGAAACTGGGCGAAAGCGCGGTTTTGCATGCGGCAGCAACGGCCGAGGTCGGAATGGACACCAACGTTTTTTATGGCGACGCTATGTCGAAAAAAAATGATGGAAGTTTAGGAAAAACCAGCGCCCCACTGGCCCGATTTTCACCGCAGCTGCAGCTGACCAATCTGTCCCGGGACGGGGCGACACCTTCGGGCCTTCTGTACACGGTGGGGATTGCGACCACCTACCGGGAATACCTCGGCGGTAACGACAACGTGAAAGCGCAGCGGGCGTTTAATCCCGTTTTCAGCGGAGGTGTGTCGCACTCTTCGCCCCGAGTTGGAATTTCGCTGTCTGACACGTTTGCACGAATCGAAGACGCCCCGGTGGTGGAATCTAAGGGCAGCATCACGCGCGACTACAACCTGGCGTTGCTTCAGTTTGCCTTTGCGCCTGGCGGGGGCCGGATTCGCTGGACGATCCGCTACATCAACACGCTGGATCTGTACGAGACCCCGGGCCTTGAAAAGTCCGACAATATGATGCACACGGTGAACGTCGACACCGCGTGGCATTGGTTCCCAAAGACGGCGATCTTTTTGAATCTGGTGGGCTCGCGCGTCCAATACCTACAGACACAGGCGTCGACGTCCGCCCGGTCCGGTTCGTACGCGCTAGGCGCATCCACAGGTTTGCGGGGTCTCGTCACTCCCAAACTGGCCTTGAGCGTTGGCGCCGGTTACAGCACGGCCTACTACGATGGCGCCGTGTCGGGGCCCGCAGGGTTCTCGAACGTGTCGCTTCACGCGAGCATTTCTTATCAGCTTAGTTTAACCAGCAAGCTGAGTTTGGGGTTCGCCCATGGCTTCCGGAACTCGGCTGTCATCGGAACCTTCGTGGATACCGACGGTGTGTATATCGGGGCCAGCCAGACATTTTTTCAGCGCGTCGTTTTCTTGTTGTACGGGGCCTTTGAAAACCGCCGCTATCACGATGTGGTCTTCCCGGGGGACCCGATGGCGCCGGCCTTCCTGCGGGTGGACAACGTGATAGGCGGTGGTTTGGTCGTCGATTACTATGTGAAGCCGTGGCTTTTCACTGGGGTTGGATACGGCATTTCGAGTCAAACCAGCAACAGCAAAGAAAACGTGACCCTGGCCGCGGCGCAGGGTACCGAGTACGTGAAGCAACTTATCTTCGCCCGGATTGGGGTTGCCTACTAAGCTTGCGGCCATGCGGCTCGTGACCCTACCGTTTGTGGCAATCTGGGTGATGGCCTTGGGGTGTGGGGGGCCGCAACGGGCGTCCGTGAGTCCGGTGGGGGGAATCGTCGAGCTGATCCAGGACGAACGGCTGGATGTAGACGACATGTTCGAGATTCGGGTTTTGGCCGAGGATGGGTTGGCGGGCCAGTACAGAGTCGGTGCCGATGGCAATATCTTCTTTCCGTTTGTCGGAAAGTTGCGGGTCAAGGGCATGACCCCTGCTGAGGTTCGTGAACTGATCACCCAGCGCCTGAAAGACGGCTACTTCCGCGATCCGCAGGTCACCTTGACCGTGTCCCAGTGGAACAGCCGCAGGATTCTGGTGATGGGCCAGGTCAACAAACCCGGTCCGGTCAACTATGTGCTGCGCATGACCATCGTTGACGCCATCGCGGCCGCCGGCGGATTTACGCCCTTGGCGTCGTCAAATTCTGTGAAGCTGCGACGGGAAGTCAACGGCCAGGTGAAAAGCGAAACCTACCGCGTGGCGGATATTGGGGAAGGTCGCCAACCCAACATCGTGGTGTTGCCGGGCGACATCCTGTACGTCGACGAACGCGTGTTCTGATAGGTCTACCGGCGCTGCAACGCCCCCAGAACGATTTGCACAACCCGGGGTTCATAGGCCTTTCGGGAATACAGGGCGCAGGCGTCGGCACGGGCGGCCTGCCCGATGCGGTTTCGGGCGGATGGGTCGTCTAATAAGTGTTTCAGGGTGTCCACCCAGTCGTCGTCGCTTGTGGCCAGAAACCCGTTTTGCCCGTGCTGCACAATGTCCTGTGTCACCCCGACAGGGGACGCCACCACGGGTAGCCCGCAGGCCATGTACTGGATCGCTTTGAAACCCGACTTGCCCGCAGACCAGGCATCCTGGACCAGGGGATACAGCCCCACGTCCAAGCCCTGAAAATCTTCCACCTCGCGGGCAAGCGCCCAGGTTCGGTGATCAACGTTGATCCCTGGCGCTGTGATCCTGCCACCGACCACACGCAGGACGAACCTGTGGGTGTGGGCCAATCGGGTCAGGGCCGGGACCAAGGACTGCAAATAAGGGACGGTGGAATGCGTGCCGATCCAGCCGAGGACGGGGACGGGGTTGGCGGGGTGTACGGGGGTGAAGACGTCGGTATCAACCACGGTCGGTACGATTGATACCCGCGGATTCAACGCACGCGCGTGATCCGCCACATAGGGACTGCCCGCCATGACATGACTAGCCTTCGCCAGGATTTCGTCTGCCTTTTGCGGGTATTTCAGCCATCGGGACAAAGTAGCGCCATAGGTCGGCGATGTGTATTCAACCCATAAGGCGTCGTCCAGATCGAAAATGATCGGCAGGTTAAACCGATCGCCCAGCAACCGTTCGACGATCGGAGGTCCGATGAGTGCGGCCTCTCGGTGCACAAGCACCCCATCGAAGCCGTGGCGGGCCTCCAGAACGTCACGCAGTCGACCGGCTAGCGCGCGAATGGCCGCGCCGACCTTTAGGGCGTTGGAACCCGCCCGGTACAGCGCCGCTACTGCGGTTTCGTCCAGGAACGGTCGCAGCACCGTGCTAATTCCGGCGGCGTGCAGCGCCGGGCGAAACTGTTCAATGCGAAACCGGGTGGATGCGTGGATAGCTGGCGAGGGCGCCAGAATCAGAAGACGGCGCGAGGGCAAGGGCCGACTAGCTGGCGCGGCGGACGCGGAGGCCCTGCAGCTCTTCGAAAAACTTGGAAGTCGTTTCGATGCTGTTTTGGAGCGATTCAAGAATCAGCGCCGACAACGCCTCGTTTTCGTGGCGAAGGGCTTCGTAGTAGCGTTGCCGTTCGATAGAATGGACGATGGCGGGCAAATATCCGGCCTGAAGCAGGATGTAATTGGTGACGAGCCGCGCAACTTTGCCGGTGTTCTTGGTCCAAGGGTAGGCGGACAGCAGGCGCCACTGAAGTCGCGATCCAGCCAAAACCGGATGTAGTGACTGGAATTCAGACGATTCCAGCCATTCCTCGATCTTCTTCATCTTCGGCTGGATCTTCTCGGGCGTCGCTATCTCGTGATAATAGAGCCGATGAAGGGGGTTTTCCTTGCGGTAAGGACAGCCCTTGGCGGCCGCGTCAGGCGTGATCATCGCATACAGCTTGCGAATGAATTCCAGGTCCACTGTCGGCGGCTTCTTCTGTTTGACGGCATCGCGCAGAAAATCCACCGCCTGCTTATGGCAGCGAACCTCTTCGAACATCGGGATCAAGGAGACATCGCTGATAATGCGGCTGTCTACGGCGGCCTTCAGTTCGGAATATGACAACACAACCCCTTCAAGGGCGTGGTCGTGGAAAATCCAGGATATGTCCAGCTTGTCCTGGTAATCCTTAGCGAGCCGCGCGGGGAACTGGTTCACCCGCACCCGCAGCCCGTCCATTTTTGCATCAAGCTCGAAAAGCCTGCTTTCCATACCCGTTCGACTCCGATCGCTTCAGCTTTATCTACCAAAAGAACCCTTTGGTCAAGCAGGGTTAGCCCTGTCCGGGAATTTTTGTAGGTGAAGCACTGTGGTTTATACTACATATCTGTTGGTGCGCTGCGTTCGCCTGCCCCCTATGTCCTTTGGGATGGAAAATTGACACCCGGGGACGGGGCCTGAAGATGGGAAGGCGGGCGTGGTGTGTGAGCTCAACGTTTTCGGGGCCCGCGTTATTTCCAGATTCCGCATGGAAACCGCCCCCATTACCCAAATACCGCAGACCGCCGGCCCGCCAATCCACATACCTGTCCTTCGGGATGAGGTGTTGACCTGGTTAGCACCACGTGACGGAGGGCGTTATTGCGATGCGACGCTGGGTTTTGGCGGGCACGCGGCGGCCATCCTGTCAGCCTGCGGACCAACTGGACGTCTGTGGGGACTGGACCGGGATGCCGACGCCATCGCAGGGGCGGGGGCAGTCCTCGCGGGGTTTGGCGGTCGGGCTGTGTTGTTGAAAACACCATTTTCCCGCATTCGGCAGGCCTTGGAAGAGGCGGGGGCGCTGCCACTTGATGGCTGTCTGGTGGATTTGGGCGTGTCGTCGCCGCAATTGGACCGGGCCGAACGTGGCTTTTCCTTTGGCAAGCCAGGCCCGCTGGACATGCGGATGGATCAGCAGGGGGGCGGCGAAACCGCAGCCGAATACCTGCAGCGCGTTGACGAAGAGGAACTTGAATCGGTCCTGCGTGATTTGGGCGAAGAGCGATACGCGCGTTCGATCACGCGGGCGATAGTCAATGCCCGGCAGATCGGCCCTATTGAAACGACGATGGCGCTGGCGTCACTGGTTGCCCGTTCGGTTCCCACGCGAGAACGACACAAGAACCCGGCGACGAGAACATTTCAGGCGCTGCGGATTGTCGTGAACCACGAACTGGAGGAACTGGCGCAGTTCCTAGAGGTGGTGACGTCGTGTCTGGCCCCGGGCGGGCGGCTTTTGGTTATCGCGTTTCATTCGCTGGAAGATCGGGTGGTTAAACGCAAACTTCGGGCGCTGGCTGCCAAAGGAGACGAGCCGCCCACAATGCGCATTCTGACCAAACATGTGGTGTGGCCAAGCGATGAGGAAGCCCGGTCCAATCCCCGATCTCGATCGGCGCGGTTGCGCGTGGCCGAAAAGGTGACGCCTTGATTCGTACAGCTGGGATCGTGAATCCGCCCCGTGTGCAGATTGTCCAGGCGGTGACGGCCGAGGCGAAACTGGATTCCCGACGGCCCAGGCGGGGGGGTAGCGGGACTTTTTTTCTGGTGCTGATCGGCATCACGTGTGTCGCCATGGCGCATGTCGCGGTGCAGGCCCGGCGGGTGGAGGTCGCGCTAGTCCTGGCACGCGAGCAGACCGAGAACCGCGCAATGGGGGAACAGTTACGGCGGCTGCGTATCGAACTGGAGAGGCTGCGTGATCCGGCCCGTCTTGTCAGGCTGGGGCGGGAAAAACTGGGTATGGGCGAACCTGAACCGGGCAATATTCGATCGTTGCGCCTGTCTGGGGCGATTCCGCAACCACTGAGCACGCCACGGGAGCTACGGCGATGAAAGTTGGCGGAACGCGATTCAAGATTATTTTTTTAGGTCTGATCTTCACGGCGCTGGCGGTGCGGGTGGCGGCCCAAGCGGTTCAGTTGCAGATCCATGATGCGGGAAAACTGCGCGATCTGGCTGAGGATCAATACCTGAGGCAGATCCAGCTGCCGCCCCGTCGTGGTCGTCTCCTGGACAGGCTGGGCCATGAACTGGGGGCCACGGCGGAATTCGATTCCGTGTACTGCAACCCGCGCCAATTGCAGCATGTGCCGGGAGGGGCGGAAAGGCTGGCGTTGGCGCTGGGAACCGACAAACGCGATTTGGAAAAAGCGATCACCGCCCGCAGGGCGTTTGCATGGGTCAAACGGGGCGCGGCGTCCAAAGAAGCGGCGCGGGCGCTGGGGCTGGGGATTCCGGGGGTGGGTGTGCGCAAGGAGCCTAGGCGGGTTTATCCACGGGAGGACACGGGTGGCACCGTGATTGGGCACACGGATATTGATGGGCGCGGCATTGAAGGGGTCGAGCAGGCGTTTGATGGGTACCTGCGCGGCAGTGGATCGAAGGTGCAGTCCATGAAAGATGCGGCGGGGCGTGAACTGCTGTTTGGAGGGTTGGTGGACGGTGCCGCCACAGCGGGCAAAGACGTCATGCTGAGCCTCGATAAGTACCTGATGTGGGTCACCGAAAAGGCCCTGAAGACGGCCGTTGATACCTGGAAGGCGAAGGGCGCCACGGCGGTCATGATTGATCCCAAGACCGGTGAGATATTGGCAATGGCGAGTGTCCCGACCTACGACCCTTCGCACCCAGGTGATGCGATTGCGCGGGGGGCTCGGAACCGCGCGGTGACTGACCAGATGGAACCTGGGTCCACGATGAAGACCTTCACCATGCTGGCGGCGCTGGAATCGGGCAAGGTCGCGCCGACTAGGATGGTGGACTGTCAGATGGGGAGGAAACTGAAAATTGGAAAATACGAAATCGGAGACAGCCATCCCGAAGGTGTCCTGTCAGCGGCTGAAGTGTACCAAAAATCTAGCAACATCGGCACCGTGAAGATTGCAACGTGGACAGGCAAGGAAGTCGTCCATGACATGTTCACGCGGTTTGGATTTGGGCAGAAAACCGGGGTCGGACTGAGGGGTGAAGTGAGGGGCGCCTTGCATCCCTTGTCAAAATGGGGACCTATCGAATTTGCGACCAATTCATACGGACAGGGAATTGCGGTGACGCCTTTGCAAATGGCGGTGGCCTACGCGGCCATCGCATCGGGTGGAATTTACCGGACGCCCCGTTTGGGGATAAAAGTTTTTCATGCTGA
>JAYUUT010000231.1:0-4791 GCA_043754455.1 Myxococcales bacterium | reverse complement strand
AGATTCCGTCAGCCCCAGATCACGCGCCAACTCGGCGACGCTCTTGATGCCGCCTTTGACCAACTGGACCACCTCGGCCTTGTACTCCGGCGTAAACTTACGCTTCGATTATTTTCCCATTTTGACTCCTTTGGACATCTTCGCCTCTTTTCAGGCGTCCACCAGACCGGTGCATGTTCACATTCTCTCGACGGGCTGCGGCAATTAGAAACTGTTTCGCAAATGTGTTTTCGAGAAAAATCTCTTTGGAGGTGACTGAAGCTCGGGCAAGCTCCCAAGCCAACGCGCTTTTCAATTTTGATAATCCCTAGCTAGATACAACCACATGACATCGGAAAGCCAAAGCTCTCAGCAAGGGGATCAGCCACGCTCCCGAAAGGCGCCTATTTTTTTTGTCGCCCTATTGCTAGTAATCGTCGGTGCTCTGGGCCTGTTTCTTGTCCGTTACCGGCAAAAAAACTCTCAGCTCCGTACAAGGCACGTCCAAAGAGCCATCGCTTGAAGTTCCAACCGGGGGCCAGTTGAGTGACCGTGTTTCTCCTGCGCAAACCGTCCCCCCCTCCATACCAAACTTCAGTGTTAATCCTCTCTCCCCTCGCCGGGCCTTTGCGTTTGAAAAGCTTATTAGCAACAAAACTAGCAGTGAGACAAAGCTTTTTGAAAAGGAAGGGCGAGACGGTGCTTGGGCAGACGCAATGGAGGTAAAGCTCAAGGAGCGATTTTTAAAGCCAGAACTTCTTAAAGAGCTCTCCATTCCTGGTATGAGTGCGGATGAACCCATAAAGCCTGGGGAAATCAAGGTTCCCAACTTGTGGAATGTCAAAAGACTGGAGAACGGGCGATATAGCACTACGAATTTGGTGGCTTTTAGCCCCGATGAAGTTAACTTGGGGGCTTACGATGAGTGGGTAGAGGAAGGTCGTAAGCGTGCCTTGGCGGAGTTTTTGAGGGGCAACGCATTTCTCCCCCGGACCGCATGGTAAAGCTTTGCTCAAGGATGGCGCCGTTTTCTAATCTGTCAGGCGGCCGGGAGCGGCCTGATCATTTTCTTCGGGGGTTCACAGCCAGTCGTGCAACCGCAACTGGCAGAGCCTCGCGTTCCACCTCTGGTCCTACAGGGGGGTCGTCCACTGTCGTTCCGAATTCCGTGTCGGCTGAGGTTTCGACAAAAGGCCCTCCGGTTTCCGTGTCACGCACCCCCTGCCGAACGTCATCGTCACCGTCATCGGCGCCTGTGGCTGCCTGCAGAAATTCCTCCGCAAGAAGGGCAGCTAAATCGTCGCTCGAATCCAGCGCCCGCCCGCGTTCCGGAATGAACGCGTTCCCGTCATCGTGTCGCTCATGAATTGCCATGATGGTTGCTCCCCTCTTGTTTGAATACTGCAAATTTGATTCCAACGTCCGGTGCCTTGATCGCTTGATCCGCAACCGTGGATTGTGAGCTTTTCAGGATCGGAGGGTTACCTCGGCGTGACCTTGTCCGAGGCGGTTACGTGTCTGTCGGTTCCGGTAACGCAGCTGCGTCGGCGCATTGGCGGAAACGGTTGACGAATAAGCTGCGAAGGATAGAGGACGGCTTGCCGCGGGTGGCACACGAATTGAAGGAAAGGAAGTTCGAAAGCAATCGAGAACCGTGTAGCGGCGGGCATGCCTCTAGCCCAGTAGTCGCGTCAAAGCGATGAGAACTGAAATCTGGCTCGCCCCCCACGCGATGGTTCTGATTCCTGTCGTACCAAAAATGTAGATGAGCGAATACACGATGCGGGAAATGACATAGCCCAAGGCCGCGGCAGCACTAATCGAATCTGCTCGTCCAGAAATGTGGAGGACAAGGACCGCGACTAGGAAGAGGGGAAGGTTCTCTTTGTGGTTTGCAAGGGCTCGCCCTGTTCTTTGAATCCATTGTGGAAATTGCAGGGTTTGTTCGCGATTTCCTAAGTTCCAAGAAAGCCCGGCCCAATGGGTCTTTGCCCCGACCTCGAAGAGGACGAGTACAAAACCCCACACGGCAGTCGCTACTAGGCACCAAAGATCAATTGTCATCTATGAAGAGCACTTTCAATTCGCGTGCCAAGTTGCGACAACAAAACTCCGCGCCGTGGTTCCCAAAACTCCGCACCGTGGTTAGCTTCCGGACGGATCGCAAATCGGAGACGCAATGTCGCATCTCGGACGCGATTCAACCTGCGAAACCCCGTTGAGCACCCAACACGCCTCAAAACGCAGCCGCGGACACAGCTTCGCCGCCGGGCCGCCGAGATCGCCCGATCTTCCTGCCCTCTGAAATGTCGCTTCCCCCCCTTCCGTCCCAGTCTCCCCAGGAGATTGCCCACTACGAAGGGGCGGGGTCGAGCGCCCCAACCCCGACATCCGGCGCAATGGCCACAAACCTGCGCGTCCCCCAGGTTCCCAGGCTGCGCCCCTTCACAATCGCAGCAACAGACGAGACGCCCGGCCATTGCGATGCGTATTCAACCAGGTCAGCCGCGCAAGGGTTTGCGTGGGCGTAGGCCATTTTCTTGATAATATCCTCGAGTTTCGTCAGGAGAACGACGCTGGCCTGTTCGGACGAGAACATATTTTCCCAGCGCCCACGCAAGGAATTCACGAATTTAGCTGTTCAGGGCCCCATCAGGCCGCCGCAGGAACTGCCGCTGGGTACAGCGACGGGTGATCATGTAGGACCGATTGGGCAAAACCTGGCGAGGAAGGGACATGGTTCCGGGGTATCGGACCGCCCCGGCCGAAACTGCGTCTGACCTTGGAAAAATCAACCTGGGAGGGAAATTTAGAAAATTTTTCCGAGCTGTACTTGTCAAGGTGGCCAAGTTCCGCGGGGGTGCGGGACGAACTGGTGACCCGTCTCAAATCCCGTCGCCCCGGGGTGCTCTACAGTCTTCGCACGGGTCGCACGAAAATCGAGGGATTGCCTGTGGATCGTGTGCCCAAAGAATAATCTCTACTTGACGATGGGTTTGTGCCGTTTCAGGATGGCGCTTCGAGACATAAATTGTTGTTCGGCTCGACAGCCAGGACGAAGGAGACGGCGGATGACGACCCGAATGCTGTGGCTGAGTGCGGGGGTTATCTTGGCGTCCTGCTCGACAAATACTCTTGGTATTGATGTCGACGCTCGGGGTGAGCAAGGCGGGGGTGCCGGGGGATATCTGAGCGGCGGCGGCGGATCCAGGCGCGACACAACGTCTAATGTCGGCCCCTCAGGCGTCGATGCCTCGGCGGCCGAGGGGGCGGGCGGTCGGGGAGGGCGATCTGGGACCAACATCGTGATGCCGGGCGCGATGGGCGGTGGCGCAGGTGGTGGCTTCCCCCCCGACCGACCTGTGGGCAGCGGAGGCACGGGCCCTTCTGCTGCGGGCAGTGGAGGCACGGGCGGCAATGTCCCCGTCCCTTCATTACCACCGCAACCAAGTCTGGACGCGGCTGTGACCGGTCCCCGGCTGCCCGTGGACGCGGCGGTGGCTCCCGTGGTCGCACCGAGTGATGCGGCCGTCGCTGGATCCAACCAAGTGCTCCCGCCGGCTCCCGCGGCTCTCGAAGAGGCTTGCGCGCGTTGGGCCAAAGCGGATTGCAGTGTGCGCCAGAGGTGTACCCCTTACTCTTTTGAGGTTGGGTATGGCAGCGTGGAAACATGTCTCTTGTTGCAACAACGGAACTGCCGCCTGAGCCTTCTGACTCCAGGCGTGGGGGAGACCGCGGATCACCGTCGAACATGTGCGGAGGGATTGGAGCAGCAATCATGTCCCGACCGTGTGGCTGGTTACGTAGCCCCTGGATGTCAGGTAGTCCCTGGAAAGGTGGCCAACGATCGTCCCTGTCGGACAGGTAGCCAGTGCCAAGGTGGTGCTTGCGTTTTCCCACAGACGACGCCGCCGTCCCCCTGTGGCTTGTGCCAAGGCCGTTCAGGGGCTGGGGGACCTTGCAACCCGGGGGTTTGTGAACCCGGTCTGGTATGTTTATTTCAGACAACGCTTGCTCAGGGAATCTGCCTTACGACTAAGAAATTGGGCGAAACGTGCACCTCTCGCGACATCTGCGACAACGGCACCTGCGCGGCCGGGATCTGCACCCCGCGCACTAGCGGAATGATTGGCCAGGACTGCAGCATGAACTCAGGCGTCTGTTCATTTTCTACGGGCCTTTACTGCAACCGCCTCATCAACAAATGCGAAATGAATCCGCCCTTGGGCAAGGACGGCGACGCTTGTGGGTTCTTGGTGGATGGAAGTTCGGGCAATGTGGACTGTTCAACCGGGACGGCATGTGTGGGCGTATCGGGCTTCGTGAGGACCTGCCTGAAGAATCTGACGTTGGGAACGGCCTGCGAAACCCAGAAGGGGGCGCGCTGTGCGCCACCAGGCGGCTGCATAAATGGTGTCTGCGCGATCCCTGAAGTCCTCAGTTGCCAGTGAAGACCTTCGTTGGCCGTGGTGAGCTGAGGTATTTCGTCGGGCACTGAGCAAACGACATGCAAAGCACAAAAAACGGTTGGACCATCGTGGACGGCGACGCGGGCATCCTCTCACGCGAGTACCACTTTTCTAAAGAAAGCACCGCGCGATGTATGGTCGCGCGCGCTGGCGACGGGCACTTGATTATCATCAGTCCCCCCAATGACGTGGACGACCGTGCGCTGAAGGATTTGGAAGAGTTCGGCACGGTGACCGCGCTGGTCGCCAACAATGGATTCCATCACTTGGGCTTACCCGTTTTTCAAAAAGCCTTTCCCCAGGCGCAGGCCTTCGCGCCCGAAGCGGCGCTGCCGCGCATTCG
>JAYUUT010000230.1:0-8105 GCA_043754455.1 Myxococcales bacterium | reverse complement strand
ATGGCCGGCAGGTTCGATAACCTTCTGTCCCGCAACAACGACAGGGTGGATCGGTTGGGATCGCCGACCGATTTCAATCGCCGTCGCAATTCTTCCTGCTGCCTGTCGACAACAAACCGAACGACATAAAATAACCCTTGCAAAAGGGCCACCCCGGACAGGGCCATCAGCAGGATAAGGACGCTGCGCACAGGCTATTCCGCCATGAACGGCTGCAAGACCGCCATCGGGTCAAGACCATACCGTTCGATTTTCTCGGAGGCACGCGACCGAACGCCGGTCGATCTGAATTCTCCGATCACCCGGCCATCACGTTCCACCCCTCTTTGTTCGAACCGATACAGTTCCTGCATCGTCACAACCGGCCCTTCGGTCCCCGTGACCTCGCTGACCGACATCACTCGTCGTTTGCCATCGGTGCCGCGGCTTAACTGAACAACCACGTTCACCGCCCGCGCGATGGTCTGGCGGACCAGCATCTCTGACATTTGTACGCCGCTCATCCCAACCATGGCCTCGATCCTAGACAACGCATCCCGGGCTGAATTCGCGTGAACCGTGGTCATGGACCCTTCGTGGCCCGTATTCATGGCTTGCAACATGTCCAACACCTCGCCGCCGCGGACTTCGCCGACGATGATACGATCCGGGCGCATACGCAGGCTGTTGCGAACCAGATCGCGGGCCAAAACCTCACCTTTGCCTTCGATGTTGGACGGACGGGTCTCAAGCCGCACAACGTGCGCCTGCTGCAATTGAAGTTCAGCCGCATCTTCGATCGTCACGATGCGTTCGTTCATAGGCACGAATGACGACAATGCGTTCAACATCGTGGTCTTGCCGCTGCCCGTACCACCCGAAATCAGCAGATTCAGCTTGGCGCGCACGCAGGCCCCCAAAAAACCGACCATTTCCGCAGTCGCCGATTGGATCGCCACCAGGTCGCGCACCTTCAGCGGGGATCCACCAAAACGCCGAATCGACAATACCGGGCCATCAATCGCCAGCGGAGGAATGATGGCGTTCACCCGCGACCCGTCCGATAGGCGTGCGTCCACCATAGGCGACGCTTCGTCCACCCGTCGTCCCACCCGGGACACAATCCGGTTAATGATCTGAAGAAGGTGTTCATTGTCCTGGAACCGCACCCCGGTCGGCTCCAACTTGCCGTACCGCTCGATGAACACGGTGGCATACCCGTTGACCAAGATGTCCGATATGGTCTGATCACGAAGCAGGGGTTCCAGGGGCCCTAGGCCCGTGATTTCGTCCAGCAACGCTTCTACCATCTGTTCGCGTTCAAACCGATTCAGCGGCAGGTCCGACCCCACCAAGATCCCTGACAACAACTGCCGCAGTTCATCGCGCAATTGTTCCCGCGGTAGCTTCTCGATCGTCTTCAGGTCCAGCTTGTCCACCAACCGCTGGTGCAGCTCTCGTTTTATCTCGTGATAAATCTCGGGCGCCAGATCACTGGATGACGCCGGCATCGGCGTCCCCGCGTTGCCGGCACCACCGGGGGCCTGATCAACCTTCGTCAGTCGTTCGCGAAGTCCCATTGCCGCTCCTTCCTGCGAATAGCCGACTTAGAAAGCCGCCCCCAAGAGGCGTGCCCCCCACTGCTTCTTCACCTAACAGACGCGGTGCCAAGGCCTCGATGTCGCGGGTCAATTTCGACCGCGGCGCCACTTCGCTTAACAGGTGGCCCCGGTTGATGGCACCGATGACCGCGGGAAAATCATTGGCCAGCAGATGCGAGGGCACCACCCCCAATGCGTCCGCTATCACCTCGGAGGTGATCTTCGATCCTTTTTGGTACCGGTTCAAAATCAGCATGACCCGGTCGCCCTCGTAACCAAGGCGCCTAAAAAGGTCAAGACAACGTTGCGTGTTCCGTACAGCCGGCACATCCTGGGTCAGGATCATCAGGACATGGTGGGATGCGTCCATCGCCGCAAGCGATATCTCATCAAAACCTCTAACCCCGTCAATGACGATCTTATCGTAATGCCGCCGCAGAAACTCGATTAACGCCGCCACGTCCTGGCCGCGGATCTGTTCGGCCTCTTCGACCTTTCCGCTTTGGCATAACACCCGAACGCCGGAATGGTGCTTCATCACCGATGTGTCCAGCAGATCGTGATCCAGTCGCTTCATGTTCGCTAAAACATCGGTGATCGAATACGTAGCCGGCAGGTCCAGGAACGACAACACATCCCCCAGATGTAAATCTAGGTCCAGCAGCAGCACCTTCTGTCCCAACGCCTGCAAGGCCCCGGCCAGATTGGTCGCCACAGCCGTCGCCCCCACACCGCCCTTGGCCGGAAACAGGGTGATCACCTGCCCCAACCCCGACGCATCCACCGTCCGCGACTGCGCCCGTATCGCCCGCCGCAAATCATCGGCGTCCCCTTGCACGACGAATTCACGCGCGCCCGCCCGCATCGACAGCAGGATCAGATCCGAATCTTTGCGCGCCGCCACCACCACCACCCGTATCGCGCCGTCCCCTAATTGGCGGATAAGTTCCGCGCCTATATCAGGGTCAGATCCAACCCCCATTCCCAGAATCACCACTTGGGGGGCCAGCCGACGGCAGCTTTCGATGGCCCGTTCGACGTTGGCGGACTCGGATCCCACAAGCCGCGCCATCTCCCGGGTCGCGCCTAGAATCCACGCCTCCATTTCGGCGTCTGCGCCAACAATTAGAATCGGGGGTTTTTCCAATTTAGTTGTCACCGAATAAACCCCAGCTCTCCTGATGGGCCTCGCACACCCTCTCGTCGGCTTTGCGGACCCGGGGGCTTTGATTTCCTATCATCCCGATCGGGGGCGCCCTTGCCCTCGCTGCCCAGCAGGAAAAAGGCCAAATCACTAGGGTCGTTCAGTTCGTGATCTGTAGGCAGCAACGGCACCTCGTGCGGCGCCAACGGCCGGGTCAGACGGGCAGTCACCACAACCAACAGTTCAGATTCGCTGCGCCGATAATCCACCGATCTGAACAACGCTCCTAAAACCGGAAGGTCGCCCAGCAACGGAATCTTGGTGGCGTTGGTCCTCATCGTATTGGACAGCAACCCGGCCACCGCGAAGCTTTGTCCATCGCCCAGGCGAACCGTGGTCTCGCTTTGTCGGGTGGACAGACCCGGAATCGTGTACCCCGAAATCACGACCTGCCGCGACGGATCGACCTCGCTGACCTCGGCGTTTAACCGCAACTGGATCGTGTCCTTGCCCAGCACCGTCGGCAGGAATTTCAAAATCACCCCATATTGTTTCCACGACACACTGACGTTGCCAAGGCCCGTTGCCATGGGAAGCGGGAATTCGCCCCCCGCCACAAACTTTGCATCCTGACCTGACAACGCGACCAGCGTCGGTTCAGCCAATATTTTTGCCAGGCCATTGCTTTCCAGCAGGCTGACGGCCACGCTGAACGGAAACCGCGGAAAACTGGAAAAAAACACCTGAAAGGCCCCGCTTTGCGACGAAGGCAAAATCGGTGGCGGGCCATTGACGCTGGTCCCAGGGATCTGCAGCGGGGTATTGAGCAAGGTCGACGGCGGCGGCGAGAACCCCGCAACCCGGTTTCCGGCCTGGTCAATATGTAAAAAATTGAACCCCATCGCCCGCAGACCGGTGCGTGACACCTCGGCAAACTTCACCTCCAACTGTACCTGCTGATCCCCCGTCACCGTCAACAGATTGACCAGTTTTTCGCCATGAAGTTTTGCGACTTCCATGGCCCGCTCTGGCACGCGCACATCGCTAACCTCACCCGACAGCACCACCAGGTCGCCTTCGGCTGACACCTTCAAATTTTCACCAGGAAAAAATTCTTTCAGTTGGCGACGAAGCCCATCTAAATTTCGGCGCACCTTGAGCGCTATCACCATGGGCTGCTCTTGTTTGTTCCACATGGTCAAATCGGTGATGCCCGGGCCATGGGCGGTCAGCAACACCTGGGTTTGCGAAAACACCTTGATGTCGGCCACCTTCGGATCAGCAACCGAGACCCGCGCCACAGAATCGCCCAAGATCAATAGGCGGTTTTGCCCCTGTTCCAGGGTGATTTCTTTAACGGCGCCAACTTCCCGATCAATGCGAATCGCATCCTGGGCGGCCACACCGGCCACCACAAACAGGGTCGAGGCCAGAACCAAGAGGCCCGCACGCAGCACACATGACACCGGAATCACTTGTCCTCCTTGGGTTCAAACTTCCGTTGTTCAAAACGATCGCCGCGGACAATTTCAACAACTTCTTTGGCTTTTTCCGCAGGATGGGGCGGCACCACGGGCGCTGCGGGGGCCTCGACTTCGACAGCCCGTTTCCTGTGGGCGGCGGCGGTGCCCGGTCGGGGCGCATCGCGAGGAATCGCGGGCGTCACGTCCGCCAGCAAACGCGACGGAACCATGCCGCTGGTTGAAATCGCATCGTCATCGGCCCAGTTTCGCAACGTCAACAGGATCTGCCCCTGGACTGCGGCCAGCGCCAATTTTTCTGCCTGTTCCGGATCAACCAGCAACGTGGCCACGGTGGTCGGGGTGGCCCGCCCCCGCGCACTATCCTGGCTGTCCAGGTCCTTGCCCACGGCCAACACCTTCACATTTTGCAGAATGACCTTCGCAGTCGGCTCGGCGTCCTGTTTAGGCGGACGCATGGTAACGATGACATCCACGCGATCTTCGGAATGAATGAAACCCGCGACGCCGACGACGTCGTCCACCCGCACCGCCACCGCCCGCATCGACGTCGGGATCAAGGCCGCCAACCCTCCCCGGGAATCCTTCGGGGCCAGTTTTGATTCCAAAATCGGCTCCCCTGCCACAAGCCGGGTCAACAACACCCGGCCCGCAATGGGCGCGCCTTCGATGACCACGTGTAGGGGGCGCGCGTTTTCTGGCCACTGTACGGACGTTAGGTGTTCAGGACGAAGTTTGGTGCCCAAAGGGAGATCTTTGGCCGCCACCACAACCTTCACGGTCGGCGTGATGATCCGCTGGCTGTCGACATACCGGGTGATAAGAATCGCCGCCCCACCGCTGGCCGATAGGGCGACAATGGAAAAAATGAGCGCGCGGGCACCCGATCGCCGCGAACCTTCTGATCCGCGAATCCGATTGGGGTTTCCTGAAAATGCATCGGGTGGCACTGGCTATCTCCGTTCGCGGGGTGGCCCCGCTAAAATCGCATCTCCGACGTGGCGACCGCGCTTGCGGGGATCAACCCGCTGGGAAGGAACTTCGTCACCGAACCCGCAGGATAGACGATACGCACGCGGTAGCGAGCAAACCCTATCGCCCCCGGGGCTTCCAGCGATATCCCCGCGCAAGGCGTCATCGCCCCCACCGTACAAGTTACGCCTTCAGCACAAGATGCCGATTGCAGTTGCCCGGCCACCAAATAGTTCTGCAGGGTCGCACACCCGTCAGTGACCGCGTCAGCCGTCACCTTATGCAGGGAGGCAGCCCGGGCCCCCTCACGCGCGGCGTTGGTCGTCACATGCTGCAAATAGAAGTAAAAACCATAATCCAGCGTGCCCATTAGGATGAACAACAGCAGACTGACCACCAATGCAAATTCAACCGCTGCTGCCCCCGATTCGGGGTCGCGGCGGTGTGAATACGCAGGTCGCGCACGGGTCAGTTTGATGGGTTTCGGGTCCACAGGAGAAAAAGCGCTGCGATGACGAAGGCCGCGCCGAAAGGCACGGACACCCGCCCCGAACCGGGGACAGGCTTGGAGTTAAGTTCCAGCGGGTGCCGCCAGAACGCCAGGTGCAGATTACCGCGAATCTCGGCCCGCGCGCGCGGGCTTGAACAGGCATAACTGATGGCCGAAAGGCCGCCGGCCGCCAAGGAAGATCCCAGTAGGTACCAGGCCAGATCGCCCAGCCCCGCCGAAATCGCCGCGGCCGCCGCCAATTTCAGATCCCCGCCACCAATCCGGCCCATCACCCACGGCGACCACAGCAGAACAACCACACCCACAGCCCCCAGGACCGCCAGCCCAGCGGCAAGCGGCCCCCGGGCCAGAAGCTGGAAAACTCCGCCGGCCACAGCGACCACCAAGGTGACCCGGTTGGGAATACGACGCCTGAGCACATCCCAAGCGCCCGCCAACAAAAGCACCCCCGAAATCGGGAGCAAGGTTAGCCAACTCAAGGCGACCGCGAACGGCGCATTGCCATCAATACCTTAGGACGAAAGAGCTGGAATCGGCTGCATTTACGGCATCTTCTCTTCGACCGCCTTGAAGGCGCTATTGACCTTCTGGCCCAACGCCAAAACAATCGTGATGATAACGGCTGCGATAGCCGCCACCAGAAGACCGTATTCCACCGCCGTCGGGCCTTCCTCGTCCCTGAGCAACTGCCTAATCTTCGCGATCATGGACCTCTCCTTTGTACGAACCGGTTCAACCTGGGGCCTTATGAAGGGTAGGGCCTGATCTTATGTAGGTCAAGGTGCGGGGAACCTCGAATTTGCATCTTCAAACAGGTTGTTGACCTTCTTACCAAGCGCCAACACCACGCCCACGATCACGCCAGCGATGGCCGCCGCCAACAACGCGTATTCGATCGCGGTCGGACCTTCCTCGTCTTTGCACAACGCCACAAGCCGTTGCCACATAACAATCTCCTGGCTGTGCCCCGAAAGGCCATTAGATCCCAGCATCTTACGCCAAGGGGCCTGGTTGTGCGAAACTTCAGGTGGATTAGCCGGTTCAGGTCTACAGCGCCGGGCTGTGCGACGATGGCTGTTTGGTGGGTGTCGCGGCGGGGGGCACAACGATATGAATCTTCTGTTGGACTTCGGGATCAATCGTCACCTGCGCCGATCCGAAACGGTCCTCGACCCGCAGTTCTAGGGTGTGGACACCAGGCCGCACCCGTTTTAACAGGACGGGCGTCAGCACGGGGCCGGATCCGTCAGCCTTCATCCAAGCCTGCCCATCCAAAAAAATCAGAGCCCCCGCCGGGTGGCTGGTCACTTCGACTGTGGTGCGATCGGACACATCGGTCAGCAAACGGATATGCCGCGGTTGGTTGCGTTCAACATCAAACGACACGGATCGCGCAATGTAGCCAGGAGCCTGTGCCCACATCTGAAATCGCCCCGGCCGCACCATCGCCTTTAATGGCGCATGGCCCACCATGCGCCCATCCATAAACACAGCGGCGTTCTCCGGATCCGCGCTAATCAATACGGGGACCCGGTCAGGAATACTGACGTACATCCAACCCGCGAAGCCCAACCCCGCCACCGCCGCCCCGACAAACAGAAATTTTCGCAGCTGCGCCCTACGCGCGATCTGACGGGGGAGGGAATCGTCCACCCGAATCAGGGGCACGTCGCGCGATGCCGATCTCTTCGGCGTGGCTGTGCCAAACCGCACACGAAAAATTGCCTCGTGAAGGTCGCCCATGGTCTGGAACCGGTGGGACGGATTTTTTTCCATGGCACGAAGGATGAGACGATCGATGGGGGCCGCAATCTCAAGGTCAGGGCGACGCTGGGTCGGCGGCTGTGGCGTCTGGTAGTTGTGCTGGGCCATCAGATCGATGGCCGACCCCGCCGAAAACGGCAACGTCCCCGTCAGCATTTGGTAGATCACACAGCCCAGCGAATAGATGTCAGACCTAAGGTCAAGGGGATGGCCCATGGTCTGTTCAGGCGACATGTATTGGGGTGTTCCCGACACCGTGTCGCGTTTTGGATCACGCCCTCCCATCGCCTTTGCCAGACCAAAATCCAACACCTTCACGGTTTCATCAGCAGTGCCGCTTGGTACAAGAAAAACGTTATCCGGTTTGACGTCGCCATGAACGATTCCGTTTTCATGAACCGCCGCCAGGGCACTGGTGATTTGCAACAGCAGGGGCCGCGCCCGTTCCCAGGACAGGGCGCCGCGTTCACGTAAAACGTGTCCCAAATCCGTCCCCGCCAGATGTTCCATCGCCAAGAACACCAACCCGTCGGAGGTCTGCCCCCCATACGAGATGTCGATGATGTTCTCGTGCCCCAAACGCGCAACCACGTCCGCTTCGTGCAAGAAGTCCGTGACTGCCTGCGCACTGGCCATGTGGGCGGCTTGCAGGA
>JAYUUT010000229.1:0-3109 GCA_043754455.1 Myxococcales bacterium | reverse complement strand
ACCACCTTTGTGAAATTACCTTTCGGCGCCAAATCCGACCCCGAGCCTTCGCATTCAAGGTGCCCGCCCTTGTGGATCGCGCACAAAAGAGACCATGGTGCCGTGTTCTCGCTAAGGCTGAGGTCGACATAGGGGCCTGGGCGATCGATGATGGCTTTTCCAGCTTGGACGCAAACAAGGTGGCCCGCCTCTGCGGTGATACCGCAGTATCTGTTGCGCCCCGCGACGAGCTTCGAGAAGCGAATTTCCGGGGTGGGCACAGGCATTGGGGAGGGTTCGTCCGGACGCCGATCGGGAGCCAATGTTTTGGCCAACAACGAACCATCCAAGGCAATCTCTGTTGCTGCCCCGTCCGATGAAGTGGCAATTGTGGAACGACGACAGCCAGTCGCCGCTATGACGAGAGTCGCAAGAGCGAGCCTTCGGGTCACAGCGCTTCGTCCAATACGGGAGCTGCCTTTTTAACATCGATGCCATCCCGTTTTAGATTGTCAGCCGTGGCCACGGTGGCGAGGGTCCCGGGCGGGTTTTCGTACCAGCCGGGGTCGGCGTAGCCTTTAAGGGTGTCACGAACTTTCAAGATGGTGAACATCCCGCCCATGGTGATGCTGTCGTGTTTGCCTTTACCGCCGATCATGGGGATGCTGTTGTGTGGCACGGGCATGCCCATGTCGCCCATATCCGCCATCCCTGCGGCCCCCATTGACATGAAGCCAGGAACCAACTTGCCGATCTTCTCGTCAAGATCGTCCATGTCCACGCCAATCAGGTTTGGCACGCCGTGCCCCATTTGATTCATCACATGATGGGTCATGTGGCAGTGCATCGCCCAGTCGCCGGGTGCATCCGCGGTGAATTCGACGGTCTTCGTTGTACCCACGGGAACCAGGACGGTGGTGTCGGGGCGTTGTGCTGATTCTGGCGTCTCGCCTCCGTCGGTTTCCGTGATCTTGAACTGGTACCCGTGCAGGTGAATGGGATGATGATCCATCGGGCCTAGGTTGCCGAGGCGGATGCGCACCCGCTGGCCGGTCCGTACGACCAAAGGCGCTGTTCCTGGGAAGGATCGTGCGTTCATTGTCAGCACGTTGAAATCGGACATCTCGTTGGGGTTCGGGCGTTTGGCGCCCGGATCGATTCGCCATTCATGCAACATGATGGCGAAGTCGCGATCGACTCGACGTCGTGGTTTTCGTGGATGAATGACAAACATCCCGACCATGCCCAGCGCTATCTGGGTCATTTCGTCATGGTGTGAATGGTACATGGCCGTGCCCGACTGTCGCAGCACAAATTCATATAGAAAAGTTTCGCCCGGTGAAATGGCTTTTTGGGTCAGCCCCCCAACCCCGTCCATACCGTTCGGCAGCAAAAGAGCGTGCCAGTGGACGGTGGTGGCCGCGGGTAGACGGTTCGTCACATAGATCCGCACCTTGTCACCTTCGACAGCTTCGATGACGGGGCCATGGACGCGTCCGTTGTACCCCCAGCAGCGAACCTTAAGACCGGGGGCAATCTCGTGATCGACTTCCTCTGCAACCATGTGGAACACTTTGGCCCCCGCCACCATCTTCCAGGGCAGTTTGGAACCATTGGGTACGGTCACGGGGGTGTAGTTTAGGCCGGAACGGGGGCGGCTGGGCGTGGATGCCGCCGCCGCAGGGGTGGCGCCGCTGCCCACAAGAGCCGCCCCAACCGACCCTGACAGGAGGAGGTTTCGTCGCGACACGAGATCGCGCTGTGCGGACGTTTTTTCATTGGCCATGCTGATGTATCCCTGTCGAAGTGGGGGCAATGGGTGGTGCAGCGGGCGCATCTTTGGGCAGCGCCCCGCCCACAGCGCGCGCTAGTTCCGCACGTGCGTTCCAGTAGTCACGGACAGCTTCAATAAGACCGCGTTGGGCTAGCACTTCATCTTGTTTGGCCGCAAGCAATTGGGCTGGGCCTATAAACATTCCGTTGTAGTGGAGCAGCGACTGTTCAAGCACGGTTTGGCGCATGGGAACGATGGTGTCGCGGTAGTGGGTGGCGGTCTGGCGTGCGGCGCGCAGCCGAGCGTCCGCTAGGCGCAGTTCCGAACGTGCGTCGATGACCAGCCCGGCAAGGCGTCGTTCTTGTTGACGCCGCTGTGCCTCTAGGCGGGCGATGGTGGCCTGTCGCTGGTCAAAAATCGGCAGTTCGATGACCAAGTTAGGACCGAACACGCGGGGGCCATCGGGATCACGATGGGCGTCGACGCCGACCTCAAGGCGCCCAAACGCGCGGGTTGACCGGGCCAGGGAGACAGCCTTTTGCAGCAGTTTGGCCTGGGTCCGCACGGACGAAATGTCCAGCCGTTGCTGGATGGCGGTTTCGTCCAGGCGTGCCAGAGTTGGATCTGTGCCGGGGATCTGGGGCAGGGGTTCGGCCATTCGCCAGGCGGTGGTTTCACCGGACAGACCAAGGAGGCGGTTGACGTGTTCGCGTGCCTCCAAATGTTCAATTCTATCCCGGGCCAGGTCAAGCTTCGCCTGTTCGTAAGAGGCCCGCTGCACCGCCTGTTCAAGCGCATTGACGTTACCGGCCTGAAATTGTCTGTCCGAAAGGTGCGTGGCGGCTTCTGCCGTTTCGACGACGGTCACCCGCAAGGCGACCATTTGCTCGCTGGCCTGGGCATCGGTGAAGGCCTTCTCGGCGTCGGCAGCCACCCGCAGGGCGTGGTGGGCTGTTCGAAGCGTGTCTGCCTCGAACTGCTGTTTTGCGATGTCCTTCCGATAGGGCAGGATGAATAGATCCAGGATGTCTTGCACCAGCGAGAATCGAATTTCCGAAAGTCCCTGTTTTGTCTGTGGCAGTCCGAGTTCAAAGCCAAGTGAGGGATTGCGAAGCAGTCCTGCCTGAACCATATCCGCCTGGGAAATGCCGAGTTCTTCATAGGCCTCGGTGAGTTCAGGATTGTTCACGAGGGCAATGTCAATAGCAGCCGCGCGGGTCAGGCCCGTTTTGGTCGTCGTCCGAATCCATTGCGCAACCCGGGCGTCGTCTGGCGGACCCTTGTCCCACTGGGTACGGTGCCCTGTGCGCTGTTGAACCAGGTCCGCGACGCGATCATGCCCCCGTTCCTGGGACA
>JAYUUT010000228.1:0-11142 GCA_043754455.1 Myxococcales bacterium | reverse complement strand
GTCCCGGACGGCGATGACGACCCGGACGCCGTCACGAAAGGGCTCCCAAAACACATCCACATCGGCAAACAGGCCCGCGGTGTTCAGCCGTTCGCGGATTTTTTCCAGAGTGTCGGATTCCATCGATTCGCCGATTTCCAGGCCGGCGATGGAACGAATGGTTTCCTCTAGGGTTTTGGTATTGTTCTGCACGCGGATGTCGCGGATGGGTTCACCGGCCGCGTGAACCCCCCCCGCAAAAGCCAGCAGGAACCCCAGCACCCCCAGAGTCCGGAATAGGTAAGGTAGGTTAAGCATAGACAGATGGTACACTGCCACCGGCAAATCGTGCGAGCCCATTGTTGGCCTGCTACCCTGCGGGTTCTCGCAGCCCCGCGATGACTGGACCCGAATCTTCCCCCCACGCCCGGTACGTCCGCTTTATTGCGCGGCGGGCTTGGATCATTTTGGGGGTGGCTTTTGTCATAACGGCGGGCGGATTTTCCCTGGTGCGGAAACTGGAATTGCGGGCGGCCTTTTCCGAACTTCTGCCCAGCGACGACCCCGGCGTCAAGACGATGGAACGGACCCAGGCGCGTATGGGCGACCTGTCGCTGTTGCTGGTAGGCATCCGTTCGCCCGATCGGGCGGCGAACCTGCGTTATGCCGCCGCCGTGACCGAACGGCTGCTGCGGCTGCCCAAATCGGTCTGTGAAATTGCGACCTATCACCTGCGTGATCTGAAGGATTTTTTCGAGGCCAACAAATGGATGTATATCGGTGAGCCTGATTTGGAGAACATCCGAGATCGGCTAAAGCGCGAGATTGCCAAACAGAAAAACCCCCTGCTTCTGGATCTGGGCGACGACGAAGCCAACGAATCGCCAGCGGCCATGAAAGACCGGCTGACCAAACAGGATCGCCTAGGGGGGAAATTTCCTGGTGGGTATTTCAGCAACGCGGATGGGACCTATGTCTGGGTGGCGGCCTTGACGCCCAGTGGGCAGTTCGGGGAACACGCGGGCAGTGATCTACTAAAGGGCGCCGAAAAGATTTTAACCGAGATCAAGCCCGCGACGTTTCATGCCCAAATGGTCGCGCAGGCGGCGGGGCCTATTGTGTCGCTGGTCGAAAACCGCGAGGCTATCGAACGCGATATCATGTGGGTCACGATCACCTGCGCGGTGTTGGTAGCGCTGGTCATCGGTTTGTATTTCGGGCGGAAGCGGGCGATCCCCCTGGCCACGATTCCGGCCATCGCGGGGACCATTATGGCGTTTGCGACGGCCCGGGTGGTGTTTGGATACGTGAACTCTTCGACCGCGTTTTTGGGGTCGATTATTCTGGGCAATGGCATCAACTACGCCATTATTCTGATCTCGCGCTATTTCGAAAATCGAGGCGCCGGGCAAATCCCTCAAGAAGCCCTCACCGGTGCGATCAAAGGCGTGTTTCGGGGAACCTTGGTGGCGTGTGTCTGCGCGTCGGGCGCGTATGCATCGCTGATGCTGACCAGTTTCCGCGGCTTCTACCAGTTCGGGGTCATGGGGGCTGTGGGGGTCGTGTTCTGCTGGATTGGCACCTTTACAATTTTGCCTGCGTTGATCGTTTTGGTGGATACCCAGGCCGAGCAGCAGCACCGGAGGCCGCCCCTGCATTTTGGAGCGCTGGGGCGTCTATTGGTGCGGCGGGCGCGATGGGCGTTGGCAATTTCGGTGCTGGTGACGATCGGGACCAGTTACGGGTTGCTGCATTTTCTGGACGACCCGTTTGAATATAGTTTTGGCAAGCTGTCCGCCCGCATCGAACGCACGGAATCCGCTGAACAATTCAACGAAAGTCATGAATCGCTGTTTGGACGCTGGCCGTCGCCGTCCATTGTGCTGGCCGACAACGTGAACGAGGTCGAATCGATCAAGACCGCACTGCGCCGTCAAGACGAAGCGGCGCCGGGAGATCCGGTGGTGGGACGAATCGTCACCATCAACGATGTGCTGCCCGGAACCCCTGAAGTCCAGCGCCGCAAACTGTTGCTGCTGGACCAGATTCGCAAACTGGCCCGCGATAAAACCCTGGACGCCCTGACCGAGGAAGAACGAAAGCCACTGCGCGAGCTGGAGGTCCCCGACGGGCTGCGTGTGCTTGAGGCCAAGGAACTCCCGCCGCTCGTCCGGCGTCCCTTTACTGAGGTCGATGGGACCATAGGGCGTGTGGTGTTGGCCTATCCGCCTGAAGAGGGGATATCAGTCTGGAACGGAAAATCGCTGCTTCGTATCGCAAACGTCATGCAGCGGATTGAACTTCTACCCGAACACAAGGTCATTGAAACGTCGGGCAGCGCCGTGGTGTTTGCCTCTATGATCCGGTCCATCTTGCGGGACGGGCCTCGTGCCACCGTCGCATCGCTGTTCATGGTGGTGGCGTTGGCATTCCTTGTGATGCGTCCGGTGCGTGCCAGCGCCATCGCGCTGTCGTCGTTGTTGGTTGGCGTCGTGTGGATGGTGGGATTTGCAGGTTTGGTTGGCATTGCCGGGTTGGCCGAGGTGAAGATCACGTTCCTCAATTTCATCGCCTTGCCGATCACGTTTGGCGTCGGGGTTGAATACGCACTGAACGTCGTGGCCCGGGATCAGGAAGCGGGCGATATGGAGCAGGCGATTGCCTCGACCGGTGGCGCTGTGGCCCTGTGTTCGTTGACCACCATCATCGGTTATGGATCTTTACTAGCGGCCCGGAACCGCGCCTTGCAAGGATTTGGCGCGATGGCCATCTTGGGGGAAGTGGCCTGTTTGGCGGCAGCAATCGTGGCGTTGCCTGCTGTGGTCCTGTGGCGACGGCAGCGTCGCGCGGGCAAAATCTAGTCATTAGGCGACTTAGGCGTCCCTGTGCTCCCTCCCGCAGGGGTTAGCGCCACCCCGAAGGGGAAAGAATCCGTTTGTTTTCAACCGCTTACATCATTTCAACTCAGTGCGAGGAGGGGGAATCGAACCCCCACTTCTTACGAAACCAGATCCTAAGTCTGGCGCGTCTACCAGTTCCGCCATCCTCGCATGCGAATTATCTAATTATCTCAAGTATTTGACTGCCTAGCCGGGGTGGTAAATCGAAACCTGGCGCGTTAGCATCGGCTGCATTCTGACGGGGCCACGGCAGGTCTGCAAGTCGGCGCGAAAGGCCCTCGTGGCTGCCGGCCCTTGGGCCTCGAATCGGTAGGTTAGGGGATGCAGATCCCTGGGACATTGGCGTCCAGCCATTTCAGCCGCTCCGCAATCCACGCGCGCATGGGTGAGACCTCGTCTTCATACGTGCTTTTGGCCCAGCAGTTCGGGAACAGCATCATCCCGATCGTGGGCCATCGGGCCTAGTCGCGGCGGCGCGCGCTGGCCGTGAAGGCCGTCCAGGTGGCGATCCGGGTATCGAAGGACGCGGACGACAGCGTTCCCTTGCGCACTTCGGTCCATCGACATTTCAAGGCGGCCTGGAAGGATGGGTCGGCCTGCAACCGCGGCCAGTACGGCGGCACTCCATCGACACCGGGGCGCCCATTCTTATAGGACCAGTTGTCGGTGCGACAGCTGTAATTTGTTCTGACCACGCCAGCAACGATGTAGTTGACGCCGCCATTGCCAAACGCGAGATCGAAGTCCCACAGTGGCCTCACCATCACCCTCCCACCAAGGGCCGAAGGCAGCTTTGCGAAATGAACGCTGCGCGCGTATCCGTCCCAGTTGTTGGCAACCTCCTGCATCACCGTGTAGTCCACCCAGCTTGCGACATCGATGACGTTGGCAAAATCCGCGGTTGGCTTGAGGGCCGCTTCCATCTTATTGACCGCGGCCTTGAGGTAGGCCGTCTGTTCGGGAGTGATTTCGTCCGCCTTGGGATAGTCGTAGGTGTATTTGAGTTTGCTCGTAGCGGAAAAGTCGTTGATGCCACCATTCCCCGCCCCTTCGTGATGAAATGTGAAGCCCCCCGTGATGTCGCCCTCCGCCGCCGTTGCGGCCACCTTAGGCAGTGGAAGGCGGTCTCGATCACGGCGCACCTTCTCGATCAACAGGTAAAGACCCTGGTACTTTCCGTCCAGGAACAGTTCGACGAAACGGGTGCGAGGAGACCAGCGGCCCAGCCCCTGTGCGATCGCATATGATAAGGCTTCTTTCATGATCGCGGCGCCGCCCACATCGATCCAGATGACCGGCACGACCTTCGGGAGGTTCAGTCCGATCGTAACAGGATCGGGCGTGTAGGAAGGAAGCCCTAGTTCGGAGGCGGGAGATCCGATCAAGGCATCCGTGGATGCAGACACGCTGGCGTCGGTGTCGCCGATACGAAAGGGGCCTGTGGTGGTCCCGCCGCCCCCGGTCTGTCCACCTGCGCCTGATGCAGGTTTGGACCCTGCGTCCGTTGTGGGGCCTTCTGGCTGTGGCACCTGCGGGGTCCGTTCGTTCGACTGTGCCGCAGGATTCCTGGCTGTCCCCTTCGGATTTGGGGGGGGCCGAAGGCTCGGGCGTTTGATCTCCATCGGCAACGGCGGTGCACCCAGCGGTGAATGCACCTGCTGCTATCGTCGTAAGGCCCAGAACCACAGCCCGCAATCCAGAAGCCCAGAACCGTACGTTTTCTAGACCAAGTCCGGAACCCCACCGTGATGGATGTTGGGCGCGCCTTGAAATCCGAACGTCTCGTCAAACCCAAAAAGCTTGAGAATGCTGGTGTACAGATCGCCCGTTGCGATCCCCGTGCCCTGTCCCACGCGTCTTGCGCTGACGTCGATGAACCGACCCCCGCGCAGGTTCCCCTGGAGCCCACCGGCCAAGACGACGGGCAGGTTGTTGGTGTTGTGGGAACCGCCATCGCCGAATTCGCTGATCCACAGCACCAGACTGTTGTCGAGCAAGGTCATACCATTGGGTTCCACAACCGCCTGCATGCGATCCAGCAGATACCTGAACTGTTTCCCGTAGGAACGGAATCCATGGATCAAGATCGGATGGTTCGGCGGCAGGCCCATGTCACGGTGGACGCGCGCGTGCCAATTCGCCCCGGATATGGGAAAGTTGCCGCGATCAGCCTCGGGCACGTCGGATTCGTTGGCCAGCCAAGAAAACAGCGGGCTGTCGTAGTTGTCGTGGGTCAATGTCATCACGTTGCGCGCCCCGCAGGCCAGCAGCTGAACCAAATTGTCGATCTGGGCGGTGGATAGAATCTTTTCGTAGCCGCGGCTGCCGTTACCCCAGCGCGGAACGCCAGGCAAGGTAGGTGGCGTCGCGCCCTGACAGTTTAAAAGGGGCACCGTGGCCAGCGTAGCCTCCAGATCTTGGATGCGCTGGGCATGGGCCTGCAACCGTCGGCGATCGTCAGTGCCCACCTTGTTGTATAGGTCATTGAACGACTGGCGGACGGCATTCAGGACCGTCCCTCGCTTGCCGCGGAACCGATCCAGTCGGTTTGGTTGCGTTGGGGGCGATGTCTTGGCGATGTACTGATTGAACGTGGCTACCGGATCCGCCACGATCCCCGCGCGAACGTTCGACACACCGTCGGTGTCTTTGCTGGTTTTATAGAACGTTTGGTACTCGCCCCCGTGGGGTTCGGTCACAGCCAGATGCAAGGAATCGGGGCCGCCCAATTTTCCTGCCAAGTAGTGGTCAAACGAAGGGCCCACGCAGCGTGTGTCGATGGTCATGGCCGCCTGGGCGTCCCGGGGTAGCAGATTGCCGGCGGCATCAACGGCGGTGCGGGGCAGGTGCGCTGTCAGGTAGGTATGGCCGGGCCCAATGTGTCCGTTGCCTGGTTTGAACAGGGGCAGCATCGCGTTGTCGATGCCGCGCACTACCACCATACGGTTTTGGTGGGGGACCAACATATCCAACATGGGCCGGTCCGATACATCAAGTCTGGCTCCGGACAGGGCCCGCGGTGTCCACAAATCGGCCCGCGAATGGTTCAGCGTCCCTTCCCCGTGGATGAACACCACCAGCCGTTTTGGCACGACCGTCGCCGCGCGCGCCGGGCGTCCGTGTTCCAAAAATGGCAGTGCCAGCGTCATCCCGGCACCCCGCAAGAATCGCCTTCGGTACATCATGGTCCCACCTGGTTGCGGCCTAGGGCGAAACCGTCTAGCCCGGCCAAAGAGGAAAACAACACGTCCAGCCGCCGACCACTTGTGATGTATGACCTGGAGAGGCGCTCAATCGCGCACATATCGGACCGACCGAGGGGCTTCGAAGCGTCGGGATCTTCGAGACGACCGAACGCGTACCGGAACCAGTGGCGCGCGAAGCAGCGAGCCACTTCATCACTGGATCCAAGCCGCATGCCCAAAGTGCGCACGCCGTCGAAGGTGCCAGAGATCTGCCCACCGTCCAGGATCTCGCCGTTGGCATCGTCGGCGCGCGGACGGCCCATGCCGTCGATGCCAAGAAACCCATAGCCAATGGGATCCATCAGACGATGGCAAGGGCTGCATGCGGGCGTGTTCATGCGCGCCTGCGCCGCCTGTCGCACAGTGGCGTTGGCCGCCAACATCGGTTGCATGTCGGTGGCGCCTGGCGGCGGCGCCGTCAGCTGACCGCAAAGCAGCGCCTCGCGAACGAATTTTCCGCGCAAGACCACTGAAGGCGTCAGCGCATGTGCGGTGTGCGCCATCAAAATCGGATGGGTCAGGACGCCCACCCGGCCCGCGAGCAGATCGACCTGTCGCCACCCATCGGCATTTTTGGTCCCAACGGGTAGGCCGTAAAACGTCTCAAGAGCCGCGTTCACAAATCCGCGCGAAGAGGTCAGTAGGGCTGAAAATCCGTTCTCCTCTTGTAGGGCCGCCCCGACCAAACGGACCAGCTCTGCCTGCAACGCTGTTTGAATGGTGGGGCTGAATTGCTCGGCAACAAATCCGTCAGTTTGCAGCCACTCGACAATGAAATGGGCGGCGGCTTGTACGCCCCGCGGTGTGTTCAGCAGGCGCGCGGCTTGCGTGGTACGGCCCACGCCGCTGGCCAGTTGCCCGGATTTTGCGGCCACCAGCAAAACGTCATCCGGTAGCCCGCCGCGAAACACCAGGGCCATCCGCTCGGCGATTTCGGTGTCATTCAATGTCCGCCATGGGCCCATCGTAGCCCCGGGAACCTGATCAATGACGTACAACGTGCGGGCGTCCTGCAGAAGCACGGCGAGGCCCAGCGCCATGGCTTCGCGGGGGGCCAAGTCCGGGCGCAGGGCTCCGTAGGCGGCCATCAATCGATCCAGATCTTGCGTCGTCGGTGGCCTGCGTAAGAGCTTTTCAGAAAATTCCGCCAACGCCGTTCGCGTGCAGGCAACTTCGGTTGCTCCGGAACAAAGTGGTAACGTGTCGGTTATCGCGTCGGCGATGTTGTCGGCGTTGTCGGCTATCCCTCCGACGGTGGTTTCGGTCGTGACCGTCGATTCGATCCAGGTTGTATATGGGGCCGCGCCTTTTACCGCGCGTGGAAATCGATTGGACAGCACCAGATCTGGCTTCAGGGCATCGGTTATCAGCCCTTGGTATTGCCAGGCAGAAAGTGGCTGCAACGACGCACGCAAAGGCAAGGGCTGCGTGCAGTTCAGCGGAATTCCCGTCGTTCCGGCCCCCGGCGTGGCGACGGCCGTGGCGCCGCCCGCGGCAGGACTCATGCTACTGTTCCCGGGTGCCCCGGAACCGACACCGCGTTTGGCTTCCCCTTCTCGCATGACACTGCGCACTGCGCCCGCTCCCTGGCGCGGGCTCGCGGCGCCTTCTTGATCCATCTCATCGGTGATCTGGCCCGTGCAGTTAACGACCAGCAGCAGTCCGGTCGCCCAGCCCAAAACCCTTGTCGGTGCTCGTCGAAGCGTCCTGTCCATCGGCCCGTAGAGGCCAGCAGGCCCGTCCGTCGGCTCAATTTGTTTTAGAACCAACTTATTTGAGCCGATGGTGGGGCGTCGAGGCCTCCAGAGGCCGGGCATATGAGCAAACCTGGATCTCCCATGGCGCCTTGCGCGCGACCAGACGAAGATCTGGTGGCGCTTGCGATAGGAGGGGATCAGCGCGCCTTGGCGGCCTTGTTTCGCGCCCA
This sequence comes from Myxococcales bacterium, assembly GCA_043754455.1. Lineage (GTDB taxonomy): Bacteria > Myxococcota_A > Polyangia > Fen-1088 > Fen-1088 > JAYUUT01. The sequence continues at coordinate 3,091 of JAYUUT010000228.1, read as the reverse complement.
CATGCGACACGTCGCCACTGTGGTGTGTCGCCTGCTGGGCCGAGATGACGGCGAGGTTGACGATATAGTGCAGCAGTCCTTCATTCAGGCCGCTGCGCGTCTGACCCAACTGAAAGCGAATGACAAGTTCCGCCCGTGGGTCGTCAGCATCGCTGTGCGTTGCTGCTGGAAAAGCCTCGCGAAACGGCGGCGCTGGTGGCGGTGGACCCGTGACTACGAACAGATGGTGCCCAACGCAGGGGCGTCCATCGACGCTGTGCAAACCGCCGCGCTGCTGGGCGCCTTGGATCGGCTGCCAACGGACGAGCGTGTGCCCTGGGTTTTGCACACGGTTCAAGGTGAAACTCTGCCGGAGGTCGCACGTCTGTGCGAGATTTCGCTGGCGACGGCAAAACGACGGATAGCACGTGCGCACGCGCGCGTGCGCCGTCGACTGGGGGACAGCTAATGGCGAAACTGGAGGACCGCGCGGCACGGGCAAAACAGGAACTGACGTCGGCGTGGGATTCAACGCGAGAAGAGCGCGCGCTGTTCAACGTGATGGCTGCCCACAAACGGGCCCTATCCAGTGCTGCCGGCGCGACGACGGGACGCCATCGTCTGTGGCGTTGGTTTGGTGGTGTTGGAGTAGCGGTTGCGACCGTGGCCCTGATCCTTGTCGCCAGCCGAATTGGGGAACAAAATAAACGTGGTGTCGCGCAGATCCTGGTCGCGCCCACCGGCGAGAGTCATTTGCCCGTACGCACCGCCGTCTGGCAGGCGCTGCCTATCGGCGTGGCGCGTTTGTACGTCGAGGCCGATGACGGTCGGCGTGTCCGGCTTCGCCAGCCTGCGGGAAAAGTTGAATACGACGTGAAGCCGTCGCCTGAGCGGAACTTCTCTGTGCGTGCCGGTGACGTTGAGATCCGTGTGCGCGGCACGCGCTTCACAGTCGAATCGACCGACAGTTGGGTCGAAGTGCGGGTGTCGCGCGGTTCAGTTGAGGTATTTGAAAGCACCCGCAACACTTTGTTGCGCGGAGGCGAGTTCTTACGGGTGCCCACGTGGCGTGGCGCTGATCCCGTGATCCCAGGTGCTTCAGATCCCCGGTTCATCGCACCGAGCCCGGCCCCAACGTCCGCGTCCGTTCGCGTTCGTCCTCATCCCGCCAAGCCAACCGCTGACATCGTCGAGCCAGCACTGCTGAAGGCCGATCAAGCGCGAAAATCGGGTGACCTATCAACCGCTGCGAAGATACTTCGTGGAATGGCTGCCCGGGTCGGCAACGATCCCCGTGGCGCAACCATTTGGTTCACCCTGGGGCGCGTGGAGGCCCAGCGCGGGCACTACGATGCCTCGGCCAGGGCGTTCGATCACGGCTGGCGCGCTCACCCTGACGATCCTTTAGCTGCGGACGCCCTGGCCGAATCGGCTCAGTCGTTGCGTGCGGCGGGACGAATCGATGCCGCGCGGGCTGCGGCCCGACGTTATCTCGATCGTTTTGCACACGGTGGTCAGATTCATCGCATGCGGGCTATAATAGATCCGTGAATTTGGCGCCCGGTTGGCCGCGGTTGGCCGCGGTGATCGCCACTGTGGTCGGGTGTTCCCTTCCCGCATACGCCGACGGGCCCCGCATCCGTTTGGACGGTACCGGCTGCAAGGGCTTGGATGTTGCAGAGACCGAACGTCTTTTGGACATCGAACTGTCACAGTATGTGGCGTTGCTGCGCGTAGGTCAGCCTGTGCAGGTGCACCTGGCCTGCGACAGCTCTCGCATCGTCATGTCCATTCGGGAACCTGCGCAAAAACAAGATCTGTCGCGGGAAGAGGTGCTTCCACCCCTGGGCCGCCCAGGTCGGGAGCGAACGGCGGCGATCAAAATCGCGCAGCAATTTCTCGTCGCTTGGCTTGAGATCCTGACCACCCCTTCACGCGTGCCTCAGGCCCCGTCTGAGCCGTCCGTGCCCCGGCCGGTCGTGGCGTCCTCACACTGGGAGGTGGGGGGCGGCGGATCGTTGCGTGTCCGCGATCTGGCTCTGCCGTTTTTTGGATGGCGGACGTCCTTGCGAGCCGGTGTCAGGGGCGCGGGCAGGTGGTCGCTGTTCGGTGTCGCTGCATTAGAACGTGATCAGGCCTCGCGCAATAACGGTGACGTCATTACAACATTGATCGTGTTGGGCGCTGGCATGGGATGGCGATCCCAGCCGTGGGGGAACGTGTCGCTGGCAGCCGACCTTCAGGGTACCCCCGTCATCGCGCATGTGGCTGGTCATCCCCGTCGATTCGTCACGACAGGGAATGATGAATGGGGCCTTGGGGGCGAATTTGTTTTGGCGGTAGGGCCAGCCTTCACGCTGGGATCTCTGCGTCTGACTTTCGCGCCCGAAATCGGCCTTGCGCTTCCGGGGATGACAGCCACGGTGGACGGGGGAAACCCCGTGCGGGTGTCGGGACTTTTCCTGGGGGCGGCGTTGACCATCACGGGCGGGGCAGGGGAACCATGAGAGCCCGTGTGGTATCAGCGCAGCGGGTCGGCCCCTGGGTGATGCTGGCAGCGTTTTGTGGCTGTGGCCTTGATGTGCACGCGCTGATCGACAGCGACGCTTCGGTTGGCGGTGGCAACAACCGGGACGCATCGCTGGCCACGCCCCCTGTCACCGTTGTGGCAGGGCAGATGCACACCTGCGCCCTGCGTGGAACGGCCTTGTCTTGTTGGGGATCAAACAGCCATGGGCAACTGGGCGGGGCTGACACGGGCGATCGGGCCATGCCCGTTCGCACTGCGCCCGACCGTGACTGGGACCTGGTGGGCCTAGGCGAACGTTTCACCTGTGCCCGGGAATCGATCACCGCTGACGTGTACTGTTTTGGCTACAGCAATCACGGTGAAGCCGGCGTACATGCCGCGACCGCCCCGTATCGGTCCCGCATTGCGCTTCCGCAACCCGCCCGTGGGCTGATCGTTGGATTTTCGCATGCCTGCGCCATTGTCCTAGATGGCGGATTGTGGTGCTGGGGTGACAATACCGAAGGCCAACTGGGCCAGGGCAACCGCGTGCTGCCCGACACTGAAATTCCAGTGCAGGTCCAGACCGCGCGAGACTGGACC
>JAYUUT010000227.1:0-44119 GCA_043754455.1 Myxococcales bacterium | reverse complement strand
CCGACGGTGTGAGGTCTGAACGACGGGTCGTTTCAGAGAAAACCGCGAAGGCCATGCTGGACATTATGAAGGCCGTGGCGACGGAAGCGGGAACCGCACGTCGGGCGGCGATTGACGGATACACAGTGGCGGGGAAAACCGGTACCGCAAAAAAAGCTGGCGCTGGCCGTTACCTGGACAAATGGATTGGGTCTTTTATCGGCATCGTACCGGCGGTCAATCCCCGCTTCGTGCTGGGGGTGTGGGTTGACGAACCCGAGCCCGAGCACAAGGGCGGCTTGGTCGCCGCGCCGGCATGGCGAGAAATCGCGGAAAAAACCCTGAAATATTTGGCAGTACAGACCACCGAACCAATATTGTCCGAGACTAAGAAGTCTGGGCCAAACCCGGAGGGCGGGGCACGGGTGGCGGCCGCGATCTTGGCGTCTCGGGATGATGCGGAGGACGAAGGGTCCGGCATCGAAGAAGTGGTTCTTGGAACTGAGGAGGGCACGGACGAAATTGCAGTTGTGCCTGATGCGCAGGACGAGGGCGTCGACAAGGATTTGGTTGCGCTGCCGCGTTTCGAAGGAATGAGTGTTGCAGAGGCGGTTCGAGCGGCGCGGCGGGCGGGCGTCGATTTGGTTTTGGAGGGCAGCGGTCTGGCCGTGGGGCAATCATTGACACCGGGACCGGTGCCGCGCGGGGCGGTGTGCCGCGTTTCCTTCAAACCTAGGGGCTGAAAAAAATTGCGGTTGCGTGGTCTGATGGAAGGGATCGCCATCACGGAGGTGGCCGCTGGAACCGTTGATTGTGACGTGGGTCAGGTGCGGGACGATTCTCGTGCTGTGGAACCAGGTGATTTGTTCGTGGCGGTACCGGGCAAAAAGGTGGACGGAAGACAATTCGTCCTGGCCGCTATTGAAAAGGGAGCGGCTGTTGTGATTGCCGAGGGGGAACGTCGAGTCGCGTTTCCGGACGTTGTCGTGCAGGCCGCCACGCGGGCGGGAACGACAATTTTGTTGGTGGGAAGCGCCCGGGTCGCGCTGGGGCTTCTGGCTTCTCGAAGGTTTGGGGCGGCGGGGCGTCTCTGTCTGACCGGCGTGACGGGCACCAACGGGAAAACCACCACGACCCATCTCATAGAAGCTATCCTTGGGGCGGCAGGACGGCGCGCGGGAATTTTAGGGACTGTGGGGTATGGGTTCTCGGCTGCGATGGTCGAGGCACCTTTGACCACCCCGGGCGCAGTGGTTTTGCACGAACTGTTGCGTGACCTCGAAACGCAGGGGGCAACAGATGTGGTGATGGAGGCGTCGTCGATGGCGCTGTCGCAGGACCGGCTTTTAGGATGTGCTTTTCGGGTGGGGGCGTTGACGAATATCACACAGGACCATCTGGACGACCACGGCACTATGCAGCGGTACCTTGAGGCGAAAACCCTGCTGTTCACCGAGCGGCTTGACCCTGTCCACGGGGTCGGCGTCTTCCTGACCAACCGGGAAGAGGGGCGGCTTATGTCGGCGCACGCGCGGCGGCGGGTAACGGTTAGTTCAGACGCCCGGGGGGCGGATGTGGTGACAGTGGCGGCCGATCTGCGTGCCGATGGCATCACGGCGACCCTGGATACCCCGATGGGGCGTATCGAAATTCGATCGCCCCTGGTCGGTGATTTTAATCTGGAAAATCTGCTGGTGGCCGTAGGTGTGGCGGTGGCGCACGGAATTGGAGCCGACGCGATAGTTCAGGGTCTGGCGAATCAAAAAGGTGTGCCCGGGCGGCTGCAACGGGTGGACAACGATGAGGGCGTGTTGTGCGTGGTCGATTACGCGCACACACCGGACGCACTACAAAGGGCGCTACAGGTGTTGCGTCCTTTGACGGTGGGCCGGTTGTTCGTGGTGTTTGGCTGTGGGGGCGATCGCGACAAAACGAAACGACCGCTGATGGGACATGTGGCGTCGCTGCTTTCTGATGTGGTGGTGGTGACGTCCGATAACCCACGGACGGAAGATCCGGCGGGCATCGTCAGCATGGTGGTGGCCGGGGTTCATGAAGGCGGGATGGCGGTTTCGCCGGGGGAGTTCAAGGTTCCCCACACCGGTGGGGGAGCGTTTGCGGTCTTGGACAGGAGGACCGCAATTGAGGCCGTGGTTGCGGCGGCACAGGCAGGGGACACTGTCTTGCTGGCCGGAAAAGGCCACGAAGATTATCAAATCGTGGGTACGACGAAATTTCATTTCGATGATCGCGAAGTCGCAGCGGCGGCGTTTGGACGACGGCGAGATCAGCATCTGTCCCGGAAAGGACCACGTTCATGAGCGGACCAGCACAGCCGGCGCGACACGCGCTGGATTTCGCATGCGGGGCGATGGGAGGAACAATCCTTTCGGGCGTTGGCGGCGGAACGTTTGCGGGGGCGGCGGCTGACAGCCGGGCGGTCACGCCGGGGCGGCTGTTTTTTGCGCTGCCAGGCGCGCAGCTGGATGGATTCGATTTTTGTGGCCAAGCGGCCGCAGGGGGGGCCGCCGCCGTGGTTGTTGATCGGGCGCGGGGGGTGCCGCCCGGCTGCGCAGGCGTAGCGGTCATCGGCGTGGCGGATCCACGCCGGGCGCTCGGTGCCCTGGCGCGGGCGGTTCGGGCGCGGTTTCGCGGACAGGTGGTGGGCATTACCGGATCCAATGGAAAGACCACCACAAAAGAGCTGACGGCGGCGGTGCTGGCGACGGCGGGTCCGGTGCTGAAAACCCAGGGCAACCTGAATACTGACGTTGGCATGCCTTTGACCATCTTGGAAGCCACGGGCGAAGAGCGTTTCTGGGTTCTGGAAATGGCGATGCGCGCCCGCGGGGAAATTGCGTACTTGGTCGAGATCGCGGCGCCCCAACTGGCGGTGATAACCAACGTGGCCGCGGCGCACCTGGGTCAGTTGGGATCGCTTGCCGAGGTGGCCCGGGCCAAAGGAGAGATATTTCAGGGTCTGGGCGCCGACGGGATCGCGGTCCTGCCCACTGACGATTCGTTGCTGGAAGCAGAGGCGGCCCATCTGCCTGAAACGCGAAAACGGCGGTTTGGAACTGTAGCGGGCAAACCGACGGGCACCCTGGCCGATCCCGGGGTTGTGCGTATTCTGGATTTTTCACCGTCAGGGGTTTCCGGATCTGTTGTGCGTTTTTCAGTGGGACAAGAACCCCTGGTGGTGCGGTTGCCATTGCCTGGCGAGCACAACGCACGCAACGCCGCAGCTGCACTGGCGGTTGCCTTGTCGTTGGGAATTCCGCGGGGGCCAGCAGGGGGCGCGTTGACGACGGTGGAGCTGCCGCCACATCGTTCGCGGCTGCTGACCTTGGGTGGACGGACGGTCCTCGATGATTGTTACAATGCAAATCCCGCATCGATGAACGCGGCGCTGGCCACGTTGGCGACGTCGGCGGGGCGATCGACCCGGGCGTTTGCCGTCCTGGGTGACATGTTGGAACTGGGGCCTGACGCAGAATCGCTGCACGTAGGCTTGGGCCGCGAGGTCGCAAACCGGGGGATCAGTGGGGTGGTGGCGATGGGATTGCTGGGCGCCCGTATTGCCGAAGGGGCTCTTGGCGCTGGCATGGCGGCGCAACAGGTGGTGACAACCAAAGATCCCGATGAAGCCGCCGACGTCGTGGCCGCGTGGTCAGCTCCCGGTGACTGGGTGCTGATCAAGGCGTCCCGCGGGGCGCGCCTTGAGCGGGTGATCGAGGCGCTGCAACATAAATCGGAAGCAGGGACCTTGACGACAGCGCGTCCAATGGTCGTGCAACCAGCAGAGCCGTTGACGAAAAAGGCGCCGGTGAAAAAGAAAGTTTCGGCGCCTCGCAAAAAGGCTGTCGCGGCAAGGACAGCGCCGCCCAAAAAGACCGCAAAAAAATCACCCACACCGGCGCGACGGCGCTAAACGGAGCCGCACAAGCATGCTGTTCCATCTGTTTCAGGCCCTGCGCGATGATTTTGGATTCCTGAACGTATTTCGGTATGTGTCGACCCGTATCGCGTTAGCCACGCTGACATCCACGTTGATCATGTTTTTCGTGGCGCCTTGGTTTATCCGGCGTGCCCGTGAACGTCAGGTGGGTGAGGTCATTCGGACGGATGGTCCCGCGTCACATGCCAGCAAGCAGGGCACGCCAACGATGGGGGGGGCATTGATTTTGGTGGCGTTGGTGTCGGCCACGTTGCTGTGGTGCGATTTAAAAAGCCCGCTTGTGTGGCCTGCGCTGCTGGTAACCGTGGGGTACGGAGCCCTGGGATTCGTCGATGATTATCTGAAGATCGTTAAAAGAAACAAAAAGGGCGTCCCTGGACGCATCAAACTGTTGGTGCAATTCGTTGTGGGTGCGGGGGCGGTAGCCTGGTTATTTTTTGGTGCCGGGTGGCCCGATGAGATCCGCAACCGTGTGGCGGTTCCTCTGCTGGGTTTTGAACGTGTGAAATTGGAAATTCCGCTGGCGGTTTATTTCCTAGGCGGTTTGGTTCTGGTGGTGATGGGCACGTCCAACGCCGTGAACCTGACAGACGGGTTGGACGGCCTGGCGATTGGCCCGGTCATCATCAACGCCTTTACTTTCATGTTGCTGTCGTATGCGGCCGGGCAAACCCTGGCCGGTTTCAATGTCGCCCATTATCTAGGGATGCCGCATATCCCGGGTGCGGGCGAACTGGCGGTGTTCTGCGGGGCCATCGGTGGCGCCGGGATTGGGTTTTTGTGGTTCAACACCCATCCGGCGCAGGTGTTCATGGGGGATGTGGGGGCTTTGTCCCTGGGCGGGGCGATAGGGTTTGTGGCACTGGCGACCAAGACCGAGCTGTCGTTGCCAATTATTGGCCTCGTGTTCGTTATCGAGATTTTTTCGGACATCATTCAGGTTGGGTATTACAAGCGCACAAAAAAGCGGGTATTTCTGATGGCGCCGATTCATCATCATTTCGAAAAACTGGGTTGGCCGGAATCCCGTATCGTGGTGCGCTTCTGGATCGTGTCATTTGTTTGTGCCGTGGCCGGGTTGCTGTTGACTCTGAAAGTTAGGTAGACGCGTGCAGCAAATTGTTTTCGACAATCAGCATGTTGTGGCGGTGGACAAACCGGCCGACATGCTGACGGTTCCAGGGCGGTTTGGTGATGCCGATCCACGGCCTGTGCTGGGACGATTGCTGGAAATCCAGTTGGGCGTGCGGCTGTGGCCCGTACACCGCCTGGATCGCGAGGTATCCGGTTTGGTCGTGTTCGCAAAGACCGCCGACGCGCACCGGATTGCCTGCGGACTGTTTGAAGGCCACGAGATCAAAAAGGTCTACGAGGCCTTCACAGAGATGGGCAAGGCACCGCCTGCGCCCATGCAAAATATTTGCTGGGAAAGCCGGATCGTACGGGGAAAAAAACGCAGTTTCGAAGCGCCGCATGGACAACAGGCCATCACGCGTGCGCGGGTTCTACGGCAAAAAGGCGATCGGTTGCATTGGGAGTTGCAGCCTGAAACGGGGCGCCCCCACCAGCTACGTGTTCATCTGGCGAACGCGGGATTTCCCATCGTGGGAGACGCACTTTACGGGTCAAGGCTGCCGTTTGAGGCGCCGGGAATTGCCCTGCGCGCGGTGGCCTTGTCGGTGAAGGACGATGCGGGGCGCACCGCCTTGGGCCTTCCCCCCGAGCTGCGCGTTGCCGGGTTTTAACGAAGTTGGCGGGCTTTAACGAATCAGTGCCAGTTTGCTGGAACGTTTGCCCGAACTGGGATCGGGCACGTTTTTGACCGAAAGCGCACAGGCCACTAGTTCAGCGACCGATCGGAAGGCCTGCGCCGCCTGCGATGTCGGCTGGGCCAGCACCATGGGTTTGCCGGCATCACCTGCGCGTCCCACGGCGGGAATGATGGGAATTTCACCAAAAAACGGCAGTTTTTCCCGTTCTGCCAGACGCCGCCCGCCCCCACGTGAAAAAATTTCCTCAATGTGGCCGCAGTTGGTACAGGCGTAATGGCTCATGTTTTCGATCACACCCAAGATGGGGACCTCCACCTTCCTCCACATCGCCATCGCCTTTTCAACGTCAATGATAGACACCTCCTGCGGGGTGGTCACCATGACAGCCCCCGTGACGGGCACCAGTTGCGACAGGGACAACTGCGTGTCGCCTGTGCCGGGGGGCAAATCGACCAACAGATAATCTAGGTCGCCCCAGGCCACGTCTTCGAGGAACTGCTGGAGCAGTTTGTGGACCATCGGGCCGCGCCAGATCACAGCGCCACCTTTTTCGATGAAAAAACCCACCGAAATGACGGAAATCCCGTGATGGACGGCGGGGATGATTTTGTTTCCGACGTCCACGGCGGCGGGAACATCCGGATCGCCCATCATCTGCGGAATTGAAGGGCCGTAGATGTCGGCGTCCAGAATCCCGACCTTGGCGCCCGCCGCATATAGGGCCGCGGCCAGATTGGTGGTGACGGTGGATTTGCCCACGCCGCCCTTGCCAGCGGCCACGGCGATGATGTTCTTCACCGTGGGAAGTCGGGAATTGGCCGACGCCGACGGGCGCATGGGAATCTTGGCGGTGAAATCAATGTCCACGGATTTCACACCGTCGAGGCGCAACACCGCGGCTTCTACGGCGGCGCGAATATTACCCCGGTGGGGACAGGCCGGTGTGGTCAGCTCGATGCCCAGTTTCACCCGGCCCCCCTCGGCAATCACGCCTTTGACCATGCCAGCGGTTTCCAGATCCATGCCCAGTTCGGGATCTTTGACCTTGCCTAACGCTGCGTGGATGTCGTCTATCGTGAAAATGGCGTCGCCTCGCGGTGGGGGAAGCCAGGCTTCTATCAGCCCTGCGCGTTTTTTCGAGCCGCTTCGGCGGTGGGATCGGGTGGTTCATCTGCGGGCGGGACCGCTCGCAATCGTGTGATGAGGTCGGGATGGTGTCCCATCTTGCGGCGCTTGACCGCCAGATAGGCTGCGTTGTGCTGGTTTTCCGCAACCCAATGCGATACGCGTTGCACGACCTGCACACCCACGGCGCGCAGGCCCTGCATCTTCAAAGGGTTGTTGGTCAAAAGCCGCACGGATTTCACTGCCAGATCTTCGAGAATCGCGCCCGCGACGTCGTAGCGACGGCTGTCGGCGTCAAATCCCAACCGTAGATTCGCTTCTACCGTGTCGGCGCCGTCATTTTGCAGTGCGTAGGCGCGGATTTTATTGCCAAGACCGATGCCCCGCCCTTCTTGGCGCAGATAAACAACGGCGCCTGTCCCTTCGGCGGCCACCCGTTCCAAGGCGGCGTTCAACTGTTCGCGGCAATCGCATTTGAGCGAACCCAGGACTTCGCTGGTCCAACATTCAGAGTGCACGCGCACCAAGACATTGGTCTGCCCGGCCACGTCCCCGCGCACGATCGCCACATGTTCGTTGGCTGTGTCGCCCAGATCCGACGCAGGGCTGCCATCGCCCTCGGACAACCTGTAGACGTGGATTCGGAAAGGCCCATGCACGGTGGGCAAATCGGCCTCGGCGTACCGTATCAGCTTCATCACAGACTCTTAGATGCCCGCCGCACTCTTGCGGTCGCGGCGAAAGGATGGCGTGCATGTCGGGTTTGTCAAACCCCGGGCCTAATGTCATTGTCATTCGTTCCCCATGGCCGTCATTCCGATACTTCGCTACCCAGACGCCGGTCTGCGTCAGCCTTGCGCGCCTGTGACGTCGTTTGACGACACCTTCACGCTGTTGCTCAAAGATATGGCCGACACCATGGGGGCCAGCAATGGGGCGGGGCTTGCGGCGATCCAGGTGGGTGTGCCGCTGCGGATGTTTATCATCGAAGCGGAAATCGCCGGCCGAGATCCAGCGGCGCCTCCGGTTGTGTTTGCCAATCCCGAAATTGTCAGCCTGTCCGAAGAATCCCAAACCGGTGACGAGGGGTGTCTGTCCTTCCCTGGTATTTTTGTCCCGGTCAAACGTGCCTTGCGGGTGCGGGTTAGGGCCCAGGACGCCACGGGGGCGACGTTTGAACTAGAAGGCAGCGAACTGCTGGCCCGTGCCTTTCAGCACGAACTGGACCATTTGAATGGCCGTCTGCTTGTCGACATGGTCGGTCCTGTTAAACGCGAGATCATCAAACGCAAAATGAAGAAAGAGGCGCTGGCACAAGCCGACGCCGCGACCGATTCTGGGGTCTAGATTTTTGTGGCGACGCTGATTCTGTCAAAACTTGGGTTCGACGCGCGCCACGGTGCCACCGCCGCCGAACGTCGCAGCGACCGTCGTTTTGAAGTGGACGTCGAGATCGACACCGATGTGTCCGGGGCAGAAAGTTCTGACAAATTGACGGACACCGTCGACTTCCGCGTCCTGTCCGAGCTGATCGTGGGCATTGGCACCGAGGGAGAGCCCCACCACCTGATTGAGTCCCTCGCCCGTCGTATGGTGACGGCCTTGGCCGAACGCATTCCCGGCGCGCGGATACGATTGGAATTGCGAAAATTGGCGCCGCCCTACTGTGCGGGAACGCCCGAATTCGCCGCAGTTCGATTGACCCACGGGATGTAAGTCAGGGCTTTTCGGTGTCGCCGCGCGCGCGACGAAGTTCTGCAACACGGCCCACATCGATCCAATCACCCTCGATTGAAAACCCACCGACCGGTTCATTTCGCGCCAGACAGTCTTCGATGATGTTGGGCAAACTGTAGGTTTTGCCCTGCGGGATTCGGCCCGGCAAGTCGGGATCTAGAACGTACACGCCTGCGTTCGTGGGAAACACAAGCGACGGTTTTTCCTGCAATCCCCGCACGGCCATCCCTTCCATATCGACGACGCCATAGGGGATTGTATGGGAATAATCGTTCAGGCTCATGGTCGCCTTCCAGCCACCATCCGTGTGAAATCGCAGCAAGTGATCGATATTCACCTGGGTCACCAGATCACCGTTGAGCACCAAAAGTGGATCCGTGGGGCGGGCGGGTAGAAGTGACAACGCCCCCCCGGTCCCTAGGGGTGTGTTTTCGCGAAGGTATTCGATGTGGCATCCGAAGCGCGCGCCATCGCCGAAATGACGTTCGATCATGTCACCCAAATAATTCACGGCGACGAACACACGGCGGATCCCGTACCCGACCAGATGAAGCACCAACCGTTCCAAGATGGGGCGTCCTGCGACCTTGATCATGGGTTTTGGGATGGTTTCCGTTAAGGGGCGCAAGCGTAATCCCTGCCCCCCGGCCATCAGAACCGCCCAGTTGGGCCGCTCGACGGTTCCTATCAGCGCCTCCATTAAATGCAGCCCAACAAGTTTCCCTTGGGCGTCCACGACGGGGATTTGATGGATGGCGCGCGCTTGCATAAGGTCAAGCACCTCGGCCCGGTCGGCTGCCGGACTCACAGAAACGAAGTGTTTTTGGACGTGTGGTTCGATAGGCGCGTCCAGGGCCCCGCCTTCCAACAACGCACGGCGAATGTCGCCATCGGTGACGGTTCCCAGCAGCACACCGGAGGCATCCGTGACCAGGGCGATCTGGGTCCCCGAGGCCTCGAGGCACCCGATCGCATCCATGAGCCGGGCGCCTTTCGGAATGCAGCAGCGGCTGATCGCAGGGGCGCCCATGACTGAACGGTTTATCACGGGTGTCGCCGTCTGGTAAGGATCAACACGCGGGGGCGCTTTCTTGATTGTGAAAGTAGGCTATCTGGCGAAAATGGAAATCAATTGACATGCCCCTGTGCTTGACCCCTCAGATTGAACGCATCGCCCGGGGCGCGACGGGTCGGCATGCCGATTTGTGCGCGGCGGATGTGCAGGGGCTGAAAACCAGGCTTTTGGAGCAGGTCAAGGGGCGCCGGGTGCTGGTGGTTGGGGGGGCGGGCTCGATCGGCTCTGCCACGATCATGCAACTTCTGCCTTTGCGGCCGCGCGCCCTGACCGTTCTGGACACCAACGAAAACAACTTGGCCGAACTTTTGCGCACCATCCGCAGCGCGGACCAGCCCTTCGACGGCGACCTTTTGGTGCAGCCGCTGGACTATGGCAGCCCCCTTGCAACCCGGTTTCTAGCGGGCCAGCCACCGTACGATTTGGTGATGAGTTTTGCCGCGCTAAAACATGTCAGATCCGAGCGAGATGAGTGGTCGTTGACCCGCATGCTGGAGGTCAACCTGTGCAAGGCGGACCGGTTTTTAGCTGCAATTCGGAAACATGGGCATGGTCAAGGCGGCGTGTTTTTTGTCAGCACCGACAAGGCGGCTGACCCTGTGAGCTTGATGGGTGCCTCCAAACGCGCCATGGAATTGTTGCTGTGGGCTCATTGTGAAGCCGGGGCTCCCGCCAGCCTTTTGGACGGTGGGGTGGCGCCTCCGGCACGGCGAATGACCACGGCCCGTTTCGCAAACGTTGCGTTTAGCGATGGCAGTCTGCCTTGGGGCTTCCTGCAGCGTTTGGAAAAACAGCAACCCCTGGCCTGCCCGGGCGACGTACGACGGTACCTGGTGACGCCTATTGAGGCCGGCCAGATCTGTCTTATAGGTGCACTTATCTGTCCTCACCGCCACATGGTGATTCCGCGGTTGAACCCGGATCGCGATCTGGTTCGATTCACGGACATCGCCGCCGCAACCTTGCGGGATCACGGGCTTGCGCCGGTCTGGTTCAAAGATCCAGAACAGGCCCGGCGGGCCGTTTTAGAAGAAAAATCCCAAGGGAGATATCCGGTGCTGGTCACCCAGTCGGACACCAGCGGAGAAAAAGAAGTTGAGCAGTTTGTGGGCGCTGACGAAGTGGCCATCGACATCGGACTAGAAGGTGTGCAGGCGGTGGCAGCGGGGCGGGTTGACATCGGGGCGCTGACCGAGGTCCTTTCTGTCATCGACCGCGCGGCCACTGGGGCCGAGGCGTTGGCCAAGATGGATCTGGTTGCGGCGCTCAAACGATTGGTACCGGAGCTTGACCACCGCGACACGGGCAAAAGCCTGGATAAGAAGATGTGATGGAAACGAACCGCCCTCGAACATTGGCCTTGGTCACCGCGCGTGGCGGTTCGATCCGCGTGCCGGCTACCGACCCAGGTGCAGGCCGAAAGGAGAAGTCCCCATGAACATATCCATCGCGGGCCGTGCGGTTGGGCCTCAGGCTCCTTGTTTCGTCATTGCGGAAGTGGGGGTTAACCACAACGGCAGCCTTGATCTGGCACGTCAACTGGTCGACGTGGCCGCGCAGACCGGTGCGGACGCGGTGAAGTTTCAGACTTTCGATCCCGCGACCTTGGCCGCTGCGAACGCTCCCAAGGCTTCGTACCAAAAACGTGAAGCGGCGGAGGGCACGCAGCGTGAAATGCTGGAAAAATTGGTGCTGTCTGCGGACGCCCACCGGGATCTGAAGGCGCGCGCCGAAGGACTTGGCCTGGTTTTTTTCTCTAGCCCTTTTGACGAGGGATCCGTCGATTTTCTTGATGGGTTGGACGTAGCGGCCTTCAAAGTCCCGTCGGGGGAGCTGACCAACCACCGGTATCTGCGGCATGTCGCCCGGAAGCACCGACCGGTGTTGATGTCCACGGGCATGGCGACCCTTGGCGAGGTCGAGGATGCCGTCCGCATTTTTAACGACCAGGCCACCCCGCTGGCCCTGTTTCATTGCGTGTCGAGCTACCCCGCGGCGCCAGCAGACGCCAATTTGCGTTGTCTTGATACCCTGCGGGCACGTTTTTCGATCCCGGTGGGTTGGTCAGACCATACCGAAGGCACCTTGTTGTCATGTTTAGCCGTTGCGCGCGGCGCCGATCTGATTGAAAAACATTTGACCCTGGATCATGGACTGCCCGGTCCCGATCATAGGGCGTCGATGGAACCCGACGAATTCACCCGGATGGTGCGTGAGATTCGGATGGTTGGCCTTGCGCTGGGCGACGGGGTCAAACGACCTACGGCGGCCGAAGCTGAGATCGCGCTTGTGGCACGCAAAAGTCTTTTCTGGCGGCTGGATCTGCCCGCCGGGGCCCCGGTGAGCGATGAACATCTGATCGCGCTGCGTCCTGGCATGGGGATTTCGCCCGCTCGGTTGTTGGCAATTTTAGGAACACGAACCCGTGTGGCGGTTGGCGCAGGTCAAATGGTGCGCGAGGACGACATTGAGGGCGCGGCCTGAGGGGGCCGCGTATCCTTGCGGGTGATGCGCCTTGCTGTTTTGACCACAGGTCGCCAGGACTGGGGCATTCTTCGGAGCACCTGCCGAAAGTTGAAGGATGATCCGGGTTTTCACCTCGCGATTCTGGCCGGTGGAATGCATTTGTCGATTCTTCATGGGGAAACCATCCGTGCTGTTGAAGCGGACGGCTGTGTGCCCGCTGAACGGCTTGACTGGATGACCGGTGCCGGGTCGGTGTTCGCCCAGACGGGCCAGGCGATTTCGCTGATTGGAGAGGCGCTTTTCAGGCAGAAGGTTGATGCGCTCTTGCTGGCCGGCGATCGTTTCGAAACTGCAGCGGGCGCCCTTGCGGCAACTCTTTGTCGGGTGCCCGTTGTTCATCTGCACGGTGGCGAAGAAACTGAAGGGGCGATCGACAACAGCCTTCGGCACGCGATCACGAAACTGAGTCATCTGCATCTAACCAGTCATGCCGATCACGCGGCGCGGGTCATTAGTATGGGCGAGGATCCGCGCACCGTTCACGTTGTCGGTGCCCCTGGGCTGGACAACCTGCACCGACAGGATCTGGCCGACCGGGCGGAACTAGAAACGTTTTTGGGACTCACGCTGACACCGCCTGTGGTGGTTGTCACCTTTCACCCCACCACGCTTGGCGGGGATCCTGCGGGCGAAACGGCCGCGCTGGTCGAAGCCATGGATCGTGTGCCGGCGACCTACGTTGTGACCCTTCCGAACGCTGATCCCGGGCACGAAGTCGTCCGCGACCTATTGAAAAAATCCGTTGATCGCCCCGGGCGTCGTGCCGTCGACGCTCTCGGCGAGCGGCGTTTCTGGGGCCTCTTGCGTCTGGCCGATGCCATGCTGGGCAATAGTTCCAGCGCTCTTATCGAGGCGCCGGTTTTGGGTGTGCCCGTCGTGAATATCGGAACCCGGCAAAAGGGACGGCTTCGGGGTGACAACGTGATCGATGCCGAAGTGACAAGGTTCGCCATCGTGGATGCGCTGAAAACCGCGCTGTCGCCTTCGTTTAGGCAACGGCTACAGCCGCCCCGAAGCCCGTTTGGCGATGGCCGGGCTGCGGATCGGATCGTCGAGATTTTAAGCCGGTGGACCCCGCCAAATCCGCCTATCAAGGCTGCCCTCGTGGTGACCCGGTGAAAGTGTTTGATCTGATTGTCGTTGGCGGAGGTGAACATGCCCGGGTGGTCATCGAAGCCGCACGATCGCGTCCAGACATCTGGAACGTGATTGGTTTCATCGATCCCTTGCCCTGTGTGGACACGGTGGCGCGCATGGGGCTGCCGCGGCTTGGTGATGACGACATTCTCCGCGATCGAGAGCCGCGAGAGGCCCGGTTGGTGTTGGGTGTCGGGGTTGTCGGGATCTCGTTGACCCGCGACGCGGTCGTTGCCCGGCACCCGGGATGGGACTGGGCTGCTGTGGTTCATGCGGGTGCCCATGTCTCGCCGACCGCGAATATTGCACCTGGGTGCGTGATCGCAGCGGGGGCCGTGGTGAATTCGGGAGCGCGAATCGATGAGCACGCCATTATCAACAGCGGCGCTGTCATTGAACATGATGTGATGGTGGGCGCCTACTGCCACATCGGCCCGGGTGCGGCCATTGGCGGCGGGACAATGCTTGGCCGGTCGTGCTACTTGGGGCTTCGGGCCAGCGTGCGCGATCATATTCGGCTGGGAGATCGTGTTCTGGTCGCGATGGGGGCCGCCGTCACTGCGTCGGTCGGTGATGATACGTGTTTGGCAGGCGTGCCGGCGCGCCTGATGACAGGTCGTTCAAAGCAAGAGGAATCACCATGACGCCCGCGCTGTCGCGAATTGCACTGTCCGAACCGTCGCTGGGGGGAAACCTTCGCGCTTATATCGAAGAGTGTATTGCGACCAATTTTGTGTCCTCGGTGGGGCCTTTTGTCGAACGGTTCGAACAAGAATTCGCCCGTTTTGTAGGATCCCGTTACGCGGTGGCCTGCGCCAGTGGCACAGCAGCCCTGCACGTGGGCATGCGGCTTTTAGGAGTCCAGATGGGCGACGAGGTTTTGGTCTCGACCATGACCTTCATCGCGTCGGCGAACCCCATTTTGTACGAGCGGGCTTCTCCCGTCTTGGTGGACGCCGAGATGACCACGTGGAATCTTGACCCGGTCTTGATCGTCGAGGAGCTTGAGCGCCGACACCGCGCCCGGATCAAGATGCCGCGCGCGGTGGAAATTGTTCACATCCTGGGCCATCCGGCTGAGTTCGAAATTGTCCAATTGGCCTGCGAACGATTCGGGGTGGCGGTTATTGAAGACGCAGCCGAGGCCCTTGGTGCTTGTTACACAAGGGGGCGATTCGCTGGCAAACAGGTTGGGACCATCGGTCAGGTCGGGTGTTTTTCCTTCAATGGAAACAAGATCCTGACCACAGGTGGCGGCGGCATGATCACCACAGACGATGAGGCGCTTGCCCGGCGTGCCAAACACCTAACCACACAGGCCCGGCTGCCCGGTGCCGAATATCGACACGATGACCTTGGCTACAACTACCGTCTGACCAACATGGCAGCGGCCATGGGTGTGGCACAACTGGAACAGCTGCCCTGGTTCTTGGCACGAAAACAAGCCATTGCGACCCGGTACAACCAGGCGCTTGTAAGCGTGGAAGGGGTCTCCTTGCCGCCGCAGACGGACTGGGCTCAATCGTCGAACTGGCTTTACACGATCGGCATCGACCCTCTGCGCTTTGGCGCTGATCGCATGCAAGTCATGGCCCACCTAGAGACATTGCAGATCCAGGCGCGCCCTATCTGGACGCCGCTTCACCTGATGCCCCTTTACCAGGGGGTCCCGCGTCTAGGCGGGCATGTCGCCGAACACATTCACCAAACCGGATTGAGTTTACCCTGTTCAGTTGGTCTGACCGAAGCGGACCAATTGCGGGTGATCGAAGGGATACGGGATATGAGGCGTGCCCGCTGAGGACGAGGGGCTGGCCTAGGGCTTCTGCTGGTCGACAAAGGCTGTGAAGGCGCGAGGCGCTAAAGTGGGGCCGAAACAGCTTTCTAGGGGGCCGAGCTCTGGCCGACAGCCGACGGCCAAAATGGATTTGATCGCCTGTATAAGCTGGGCGCCGTTTTTGAACCTGCGGTCCGAAGGCAACTGTCCCAGTATTGATGAGCGAGACACAAGGGGGCCTTCGAAAAATACGATCGGGAGATGATGCAAAAGCGCCTCGATGGCTGCTGACGACGCCCCGACGACTGCCACGTCGGACCGTTCGAGGTCATCCGCGAGATCCTGAACGTCGCTCAGTGGCGCCGTCGCACCATTTTCGTCCAGGAGCGTCTGCCACGCAGCGCGATCTTCGTGAGGGTGCAGGCGCAGAATGACATTGATTTCACCGCCGAGCTGCCGTTGCAGTGCGCCCAACGCCGCTGCAAGACGGCGGGCGTATTTTGAATGCCTGCGACGAAACTCTAGATTTGTTTCGGTGAGATAATTCGACAATACGATGACCGTGGGTCGTGCCTCTATAGTTCGAGTTCTGGGCGCGGGCAGGCGTCGTGGCATGAAGCCCCCCTCGCAGCGCGCGTTTGTACGGTTGTGGGCGAAGCGTCTGGCTTCATCTTGTGTCCAAGAGGCCAGCACTGTGCTGGACGACCGGAACTGCGTTCCAATACAACCGTCGCTGAAGTACGCGTGCTGAAAATCGACCGTGGTCACCCCCGCGCGTTGCAACAGGATGTCGACAATTTTAGCTTCACCGACGTTTGCCAATGCAAAGACCATCGTCCGCAACGCTGGATGACGCAGAAGGAATCGCCGTGCAGCGATCCGAGCTTCCACGGTGCGCAAAAGATCGTTTCCAAGAATCCTCAAGAGAGGAGGAAGATCGCTGGTTGTGCTTAGATGTACGCCATCAATCCGCAACGTATCGGCATGGATCAGGGTCGAAAAAATGGCCCGTAAATACAGGGGAATCCACGATGCAAGGGCAGGCAGGAGATCGGACGCGGCGCTTAGCCCTACGACTTGATCAATAGCCGTCGGGCGTTTCCCATCCGAGGCCTCTTTGATCCTGGAAAGGATCAGAGACTCTCCTTCTTCGTTCGGGTTCTTGCCGTCGCGGAACGTTTGCTCGAACGCTAGCCCTATCGAACGCCCCGCTTCTAACGACGGCGCGATAAAAGATTCGACGACATGGCGACCGGGGTGTGGCCATTTCCCTGGGACTGCTGCCCAGATTTCTGGATCGATCGTACCTTCGGGAATCCTCGGTTCAAGAAATTTGTCCCGTCGATGCCGGACCCGGGCAAACAATCGTGCGGTGTGGACCGCAAGGCTTCCTAAAGCGCGGCCGAACTGCTGCGCACGAAACATCCACTGTGTCAAAGGTGGTGGCGAGGACAAAAGGCCACGATATTGGGCGGTTGCTGCCACCAGTTCACATAGGGGAGGCGGCGTGCTCAGCACGACATGTCTAGGGTCAAACCGTCTCCATACTTCCGTGGCGATGGCGGCCTGATTCAACCGATCGGCAAGATGCGGCTGAAGAAATACGTTACACCACAGCAACTCTGCGAGGGGAACGCCGTCCAGTGTTCCCGGGAAAATTGCCAATAGCCACTGATTTACCGCCCTGTGAAATTCGCCCTCAAACGCATCAGTACCGTCGGGCAGCAGTTCCTCAGGTTCCAGCACGGTGTCGAACCGTGCCAGAATATCGGGCGACAGCATTTCGCGATCGTCAATGAGAAGAACGGCGGGCCCTTGACTTGCGCCCAGCCGATCCATACGACCTGCTTGTGGCAGCCCGATGGCTAACGTTCCTATGGGGAGCGGTGGCAAGAGGCTAATGACTTAGGGTGCGTCGATCCAGATCTTGTGCCGCAGTTCCCATGTGTCGCCATCCTTGTGCCACAAATGAGGCGATCGGAATTTGTCGGCCAACCGCAGGAACGATTCCCTGGTCATGATGGGTTCGGCGAAGGCGCCATGCGCTTTGGGGAATTCTTTGTCGGTAATGCTGAGGTATTTGAATATTTCCTCCGCGAAGCGTTCGGGGAACTCGTGATCAAAGCGTTTTACCAGGGCGACACCCTCTTCGCGGGTGATGTCCCCTGATCGAATTTCCTGGGCGGCGTCGTAGGTCGCGCGGCCAATTCCAAACTTCACCCTAGTTGTGAAGTAGTGAAAATCGTCAATTCGATCGTCGATCGAGTTGTACTTGCTGTAGGTCCCTGGTGTCCTTTCCGGCGAGGCCTGAAAACTGCTGTTTTCGCAGGCGTAATAGTAACAGGACTGGGGGTGCCATTTCAGGTAGTAGCCGAGGTAATGCACGTCTGCGTTGAGCGCTTCGAATTTGGCTGGATCTGCCGGCATGTAGGGTTCAAGGTCGACCCTTTGCAGGCCGTAGGTAGACGTCAAATCTTTAACCGAGGTGCCGCCCAGAAACACCTTCGATGGATCGTTAGCTGTGTAGTACGAATGGTTGCGCTTCGCCGACGACGCGTCGAGAATCGGATTGCCATATTCGGCCTCGTTTTCCCCGTAAAAAATAAGAGGGATTCCGAAGAGAATGGCCATCTTAGGGGCGAGATTTTTTTGCCCCAGGATGAATGGCTGGAAGGGGTGAAATAGATTTTCCACAGCCAACCGGGTCAACAACCGGTGAACCCGCCCGTTGGGGGTACATAAATAGTTGTCGAAGCCTGCGTGGATCCAGGCCTGGAAATTTTTCCAACCCCAGTCCGTATAGACATGGGGCGCCCAGGTGACTGTCAGCGGGTGCATCCCGTATTCGTATTTCAGCTTGTGGGCGGCATAAAAGCTGTCCTTCCCTCCGGAGCCAGGCACCAAACAGTCATAGGTTCCGTCGTCTTTTCGATGACGATCGCACAGGGCCCTTAGTTCCTTGTCCCGCGCATCCCAGTCAATAGTGCCTTTTTTTTGCTCAGCCAGGCGACATGCATCGCACAGCCCGGTTTCGTCAAAGCCAATCGTGGCCTTCTTGCTGTCGCGGGTATGGCGAAATTCGACGGCCGAGTTTGGCCGTTGGTTTGAAATTACGCAGCGCCGACAAAATTTCACTTCGGACGGAAGGCCGTAAAGGGCTTCGGGTTGCTCGGACATGGGATCTCCTATTTGTTCAGTCTGGCGCAACGATGCCCTTGATTCGACCGTCCCGCCAGTCGGAATCAGCTAGGGGGGACAGACGGGCAGGGGTACACATCCCCAGGGGGCGCCGGCCCGCACGCGCGCCAAATCGCAACACTTCCAGCTCTGAGGGCACAAGTTGGGCTTTTGGTCGCAACCTGAAACGCTGCACACGCCTGACGTCTGGCCGTCCGGGACGAGGCAGATGTTGACCTCGCCGCTGCATTCCGGGTGATCCTTGCAGGAGGTACCGAAGGTTGATGTTGCAGCGGTGCCACCATCGGCGGTTGGCTTCGGGGTATCGGCGCGGCACACGCCTTCGACCAGGTGATCACCAACGTCACAGGGCGCGCCCACCCCACAAGCTGTCAAGGCCGCCGCCAAGGTCAAAAGGACCATCAACGCCACTGGGTTTTGTGTCTTCATGGGGCCACCATTTCTGTGGGACATCAGAAGGCCATCACCAGGCGGGTGCTGAGGAAGGTCAGATCGACGGTGCCGGCGGCGTTGATAATGTGTGCCTGCAGCACCTGGGTTTTAAGCTGGGTGGCGGGGGAAAGGTGGATGTTGAGACCGGCTGAATATCCGTGGCCTTGGTCGGCCACGAAACTTGCGCGGGCCCCCGAGTCGCCAGTTTCGACGTATGCGTAAGGTTCAATTTTTGAAAACCGGTACGCCAAGATGCCATAGGCAAATCCCTCGCGGCGGCTGGGGGCGCGGGTTCCTGGAAATGACAGGGCCTGGTGTCGTCCCTCGTCGTACTGCACGAGGCGCGTAACCCCTTCGAGGCGCAGCCGAAAGCCGCCGTGGTCGACCGACAGATCGGCGCCCGCCGTCCATTCCCGAAGGGCAAACAAAGTGTCGCGGTTGACCCGAACCTCGCCCTTGTCCCCAAGCACCACCGATCTGCTTTCGTCCTGGTGTCGGCCCGTGAAGCCCGACACCCCGAAGGTCCATGATGTAGATCCGTGGCGACGTAGGAAGATGCGACCCCCGAGGCCCTTGTCCTCACCAAGATCGAACTGGGTGGTTGTTCGTCCGTTGGAAACAAAAGCGCGGTAGCCCAATTCCCAGGGGGGCGCGTGCAGGCTGCCTAGGGCTTGTACACCGGTTTGGCGAATGGGTACGGTTTCCTGCACAAGGAACGAAGGCAACATCAGCGAGATCAGCGTGGGTGTGCCGTGGTCGACGTTCCAGATGCCCCAGGGGGTCAGAAATCGACCGACTATCAGGGTGAGTTTGTCGTTGATAAGCCATTCCATCTGGGCCCGTTCCAGGATGATCCCACCCCATTCGACGCTTTCGCGTCCGGACGGGCTGCTGAAATCGTAAATCCGGGTGTCCACCCGGTTTGTGGGCCCGATGCCTTTGAAATCCCAATATCCCTGCGGATACAGAGTCAGACGTGTCTCGACCAGCCCCCGCCATCCAGGGGCGGGGCGCGCGTCGATATACAGGTTGGTGTGGCCACTGACGAAGGTGGTGGACGATGTGGCCAGCAGCCCCGAAAGGTGATCGGGTCTGACAAAGAATTTTTGCAGACCCGCATCCATGAAACCGTAAAGCTGCAGCTTTGGCTCTTCGGCCTGCGACGTCTGGGGATCTTCCGCGATGCTCGCTAGGGCCTGTGTTTCGGCGGCCGCGCGCGCCGCATTGGCTTCTGCCAGGGCCTTTTCCAGGGTCGCCACGCGATCCTCCAGGGTGCCCGGCAAAACTGGATTGGGCGGCGGATCCGCGGCTTGCGCGTAGGCAAGTGGCTGCCCTGCGGAGGCCAAGACGGCCCCCCACATCAGGTGATGGGCACGGATCATGGTTTGACCACCTCGCCCCTTCGAATGCGGGCAACCAAGCGAATCCCAGGAGCAAGTTTGTCTTCGGGCGCGTACCCCATCGAGCCCGGCAGGGTTGCGACCAGCCGGCTTATCAGTTCACCGGTGGGGATCTGACGCGGCGGGCTGCCCTCGCCGCGAATGCGACGGTCAAGCCAGTAGCGGGAGACCTGCGTGGGGTCCATCTTCAGGACGACACGGTCGAAAATGTCACGCGTGGCGTTTCCGTTCGGCAAATTGAACAAAATGATCCGATCGCCCGTGCTCCATGTGCGTCTTGTGCCCAGGAAATACGACGCCAATTCTTCGGCGTTCTGCGCGTTGGCGGGACAGCGGGGGTGGACAAAAACAGCAATTCCCGGAACATCCCCTTGCGCCCACGAAACGCGCGGCCGCAGTCCCATGGCTTCACCAACCCCTATTAGAAGCGGGAGCAGTTCACGGCGGGTTGGTGGACGCATCGGGTTTCCGAGCGATAGCGCCCGAAGTGGTTAGGCTAGTTTGGTTGTGCAAAGGCTGTCAAACTATCGTGCCGTTGGAACTGATTCAGGCATGCACTACGGCTTTTTTTCGCCGTGTGCCTCCGCGCTGGAACCCCCGGCCAGTTCTTTTGCGGCCGCTCCGAATCCAGATCGCGCCTTCATATAGTCGCCGACAGCCATCAGAAAATCCCCTAGTTCCTCTACCTTCTTGCCCTTGCGGGATTTCTTGCTGCAGCTTTCCCAGGCCTGCATCTGGCGTGCGTCTTCTTCGTACAGCTTCTTGACCCGCGCCTTGTATTCAGGACCGGGCTTCGCCTTGGGATCCGGGGTTTGCAGCAAGGGCCCGCAGTCTTTTCGGACGCGATCCATGAACAACACGGGATCTTTTTTGAAACACACGTCCGCCAGAAATTCCAACACAGCCTGCGCGTCCTTCATCTTGTCGACCCCCGGGATGGCGCAGCCCAAAAATTTGTCGAATGCGATGGTCTGGGGGCTGGGGATCTGCGCGGCATGCCAGGCAGCCCCGGTTTCTTGAAGGATCGAATCCAGATCTCGGGTGGCGCCCCGGTTCTTGATTTTTTCCGCGTAGCCTTCGATGGCTGTTTGCAGCTTAGGCAAGGTGTCGGTGTACGTGGCCAGGGCCGCCCTGAATTCAGGTGGCGCATCCGTCAGGCTTCCCATCGCCTGGCGGGCCCGTTCAATTTTCGGAATGCATTCGGTGCTCAGGTGTTCTGAATAGGTCTTGGGCTGGGTCCCATAGGCGCTTTCGATGCGCCCCTGGAATTGTGCGGCGGCCGAAAACATACCGACGTCCACTTCACTGGACATCACGCAGTTCCAGAACAGCCCGGTCTCGCGTTTTTCCAGCGTGGCCCAGCGATCGAAAAAATCGATCTTCACCTGGTCGGCGGCTTTTTTGGCCCGGTCCTGCCACAGTTTTCCACCAACCCCCACCATGACCACCGCGCCCACAACTGAATAGATCAGTTTGTTGCGCTTGGCCGCGCGGGCGCGCCCCGCCATCAGGCGTTCGTATTCGTTGGGCCCCCCCCCGCCGGGCGTCAAGGCCGCCCCACATTTTGAACATTTGTCGTAACCGGGAAGGTTGGTGTGGCCACAGCTTGCACAGGGAGTCATGGTCAGCCTTTTTTACCAGATTGCGTCTGAAATACCGCGAACGATTTTAGGTAGTCAACCGCCGTCTGCAATTGGTGGTCACCCATGCGCTGGTTGGTTTTGGCCACGTCGCCCTGTTCGTTGGTCAATCGACGTTTGTAGCTGTTTTCCCGCATAATATCATCATTCTCTGCTGGGGCGGGGGGGGGCAGGGGGCCCACCAGCACGTCAGGAGTGATGCCCTGGTTTTGGATGGATCGGCCCCCTGGCGTGTAATAACGGGATACCGTCAGTTTCAGGCCACACGGGGTCGGATCACAGTCCCCTAGGTCCATCACCGTCTGGACCGATCCCTTGCCGAAGGTCTGGGTGCCCATGATCACGGCGCGTTTTTGGTCTTGCAGGGCGCCCGCCACAATTTCGGCCGCAGACGCGGACGCCCCGTCCACCAGCACCACCATCGGAAATCCACTGTACGTGCCCCGTGGGACCGCCATCTGCCGGTCCAGTTCCTTGCCACCTTTGCCGACGGTTCGGACGATAAGGCCTGATTCCAAAAACCTGTCGGCGATCCGGACGCCTTGATCAAACTGGCCCCCGGGGTTGCGCCTCATGTCCAGGATCAACCCCTTCATTCCGCCCTTGTTCTTGGTGCGTTTCAGGATGTCGTCGATGGCTTCTACCAACTTGGTTTCGCTGTTTGACGCGAATAGCCGCAGTCGCACGTAGCCGTAGTTTTCATCGATAACGCGCCCTTCGACCGTCTTGACCTCGAATTTTTCGCGCTTGATCCGCAACGTGCGTTGCACCCCCGCCCGTTCGATGACCAAGACCACTTCGGATCCCGCTGGGCCCTTTAACCGTCCAATCGCTTCTTCCCATTCGATCCCGTCGGCATCTGCCCCGTCGATTTTCCGGATCACATCGCCCGGTTCGATACCGGCCCGCGCTGCGGGCGATCCTTCGATGGGCGACACGATGACCAGCCGCCTTTTGGTTTTCTCGATGTCGATTCCGATCCCTTCGATTTCGGTTTCGCCCTCAATTTCTCGTTTTAACGTGGCGTATTCGTCAGGATCCATGAACCGCGAATGGGGATCCAGCACGTCGGTGAGGCCGCGTGCGGCGCCGTACATCAGGTCGGCCTCGGATACGTTTTCGACGTAGATGTTTTCGATGTACGACAAAACCTTAGAAAACACGCCCAATTTTCGATAGGGATCGAACCGACCTGCGTTCAGGGGCCGTGCGAACAACGCCCCGGCGGCAAAGGCCACGGCACACAACAAAGCCACAAGACCGAGGCGGGCCCAAAGGCGGGGACGGGTAAACATGGGGATGATTATGGCGGAAGCTGGGCCCGGGTGCGCGCTGGCGACCGCAGGACAGTCGAGTAAACTCGCCGCCCCATGATTGACCTGCGTCTGCTCCGCGAGAATCCCGACCTGGTGCGCGATGGTTTTGCACGCCTCGGGGCCACGGTTGATCTTCCCGCTGTGATGGCCCTAGATGAAGAGGTCCGGCGGCTGAAAAACGACACACAAGGTGTTGCGGCTGAACAGAATAAGCTGTCCAAAGAGATTGGCCGCGCCGCCAACCCCGAGGCCCGCGCGGGCCTGCTGGCCCAGGGGGCGGCCCTGAAACAACGTCTTGAAGCCTTGAACACCGACCTCGTGGCGGCCGAATCGCGGCTGGACGAAAAGGCCCTGGACCTTCCCAACCTGCCGCACCCGTCAGTGCCGGTCGGAAAGGATGACCGTGAAAACCGGCTTTTGCGCGAAGAGGGTGCCAAGCGACCGTTCGCGTTTACCCCCAAGGCCCATTGGGATCTGGGCGTCGACCTGGACATCATCGATTTTGATCGGGGTGTGAAGGTGTCGGGATCGCGTTTTTACGTGCTCAAGGGTTGGGGCGCGCGGCTGCAGCGGGCGTTGATCACATTCATGTTGGATCTGCATACCGAAAAACACGGCTATGTCGAAATCTTGCCGCCGGTCATGGTCCGCCGTGAAAGCTTGGTTGGCACCGGCAACCTGCCAAAATTCGGCGACAACCTGTACCACGACGCTGTCGAAGACTTCTGGTTTATCCCGACGGCCGAAGTTCCGGTGACCAATCTGTACCGGGACGAGATCCTGGATGTGGCAAAACTGCCCATCAAACATGTGGCATTTTCTGCCTGTTTTCGCCGGGAGCAGATGGCGGCAGGGCGCGACACCCGGGGCATCAAACGGGGCCATCAGTTCGACAAGGTGGAACTGGTGAAATTTGTACGCCCCGAGCATTCGATGGACGAACTGACCGCGCTGCTGTCCGATGCGGAAGACGTGCTCAAACACCTGGAATTGCCGTACCGGGTGATTGAAATGTGTACCGGTGACTTGTCCTTTTCGGCCATGGTGAAATTCGACCTTGAGGTTTGGGCCCCCGGGTGCAACGAATGGCTGGAAGTCAGCTCGTGTTCGAATTTTGGCGATTTTCAGGCCCGCCGCGCAAAGATCCGGTTCAAAGATCCGGCGTCCAAGGAAAAAAACCGATTCGTCCACACCCTGAACGGATCGGGCCTTGCCTTGCCCCGGACTCTGATCGCGGTACTGGAAACGTATCAGCGGGCGGACGGCAGGCTGGACGTTCCTGTGGTCTTGCGCCCCTATTTGGGCGGCGCTGAAATCTTGGGGTAGAAACCGGGGACTTTCGATGCACCCCGCGCCGCCGCCCCAGGGACCCCACCCCACCGTCACCGAATCCATCGCGGGTACGGCCGTGGGGCTGCGGCGTTCTTCGAACACCAAGATCCTTCTTCTGGGCTCGTTTCTGCTGGTCGCGTGGCTGTTCCTGCCGCTGTGGAAACCCATATTGTTAGGAACCGTATTCGCGCTGTCGATTTCGAAATACCACGAACGGCTGGCCCGCCGGGTTGGGCAACGGCGTACCTTGTCCGCTGGCGTGTTCACATTTTTGGGGGTGTTGCTGATTCTGGCGCCGTTAACTGGGCTTGCCGTGGTCGCGGTCAAACAGGCCTCGTCGGCGGTGGCCTGGATCGGGGAGGTGCTTAAACACGGCAACTGGTCTGACATCGCGCGCCCCCTGCCTGATGGACTGGAGGCCCTTATCAAACCCGCCCTCGATCGCCTGCCCCGATCACTGCGCGCCCTTGGTCCTGAAACCACAGAGGCTGGTAAATGGGCGGCCCTTCACCTTCAGGGCGTGGTCGCGACGGTATCAGAAATTGCGTTTGATCTGGCGATTTCGCTCATTGTGTTCTTCTTCGTCTTGGCCGACGGGCCCCAGATGAACCAGTGGTTGATGAAAATTTCTCCCTTAGGTCGATCGCGGATGCAGGAACTGCTGGATGAATTTCGCCTGGTATCGCGATCACTTATCGGGTCGAATCTGATCACCGGCGTGGTGCAGTCGGCGGTCGCTCTTATCGGTTACCTGATAGCAGGGGCCCCGCAGCCGCTATTTTTTGGCCTTGTCACCTTGCTGACATCGTTCATTCCTTCTGTGGGCACAGCGATTGTTTGGCTGCCCCTGTCGGGCCTGGTGGCGTTAACGGGGCGTCCGTATTCCGGCCTTTTCCTGCTGCTGTGGGGGGGGCTGGTGGTGGGGGTCGTGGACAATATCGTGCGGCCGCTGCTGATGAAATCTGACGTCGCCATTCACGGGGCCATCCTGTTTCTGTCCTTACTGGGCGGCATCATCCTGTTCGGCGTGCCGGGCGTTGTGTTGGGTCCCGTCGCGCTGTCCACCTTCTTGACCCTGATGCGGTTTCACGCCCGGGATCTGGCTGCCCGGCCGTAAATCACCGTAGTATTTTTGACTGGACTCCAATTTAGTTCGAAGTAAATTGGATATGTGCAAAATTTACGGCGTCGCCAATCGGATCCCATTCGGGACGATCTTTTGCGGAAGATGGTGCTGCTGGTGGGACCCCGCCAATGTGGAAAAACTACGCTGGCGCGGGCGTTTTTAGATGAAACTAAGGGGGCCTATTACAACTGGGACGTCGACAAACACCGCGTGGCTTTGCGCGCTGGGGATCTCGATCCTGACGCGCTGATCTGGGTCTTTGACGAGATCCACAAATACCGGCAGTGGCGAAACTGGCTGAAAGGTCAATTCGACCTGCACGGCAAACGAAAACAGATCCTAGTCACCGGCAGTGCGCGCCTTGATGTCTACCATCGCGGAGGAGATTCCCTGCAAGGGCGTTTCTTCCTACACCGTTTGCATCCGCTTACTTTGGCAGAGGCAACCGGGCAGATGCTGCCGCTTGAAAAACTCGACAAGATTCCTGACGCCCCCATCCCGGCACCCCCTGGCGCGAACGAGGCCTTGTCTCAGCTCTTGCGCTTAGGTGGATTCCCCGAACCCTTCCAATCTGGCTCTGATCGGTTGGCTTCGCGGTGGCGCAGGTCTTATGGCACGACCCTGGTTCGGCAAGACATTCGTGATCTCGAAAATGTTCGCGATCTGGATAAGATCGAATTGCTGTTTGATCGGCTTCCTCAGTGTGTGGGATCGGTGCTGTCCATCAATTCCCTGCGTGAAGATCTTGAAGTGGCATTTCAAACCGCACGCAACTGGGTGGTCATCCTTGAACGTACCTACGCTGTATTCCGTGTGCCACCGTTCGTTAGCCCCAAGATCAAAGCCGTTAAAAAGGAACAGAAGTTGTATTTCTGGGACTGGTCACGGGTTGACGATCAGCCCGCGCGTTTCGAAAATCTTCTGGCGGTTCATCTGATCCGATTGTGTCATTGGGCAGAAGATGTTTTGGGTGAATCGCTTGAACTGCGCTATTTCCGGGACGTTGTAGGACACGAAGTGGACTTCGTGCTGCTTCGTGAAAAGAAGCCTTGGCTTGTTGTAGAGGCAAAGTCGAGCGACCAGCCCTTAGACGGTGGATTGAAGTATTTGCTCGAGCGCGTCCGCATTCCCTTTGCCATCCAGGTGACAGCCAACGGGACCCGTGACGTGACCTTGCCCGCTATCAACGGGACGCATATACGGCTGATGCCAGCCGTCAGATTCCTCAGCCAACTGGCGTGAATACGGACGCGACGATCGTGCCATTTTTTGACGTGATGTTCGCGTCCGGGACCGGATCGGGATAAGATCCGGGGGCGCGTGGAAGGAAAATCGCTTTGGCTTGCGGTCCTCATGGTGGCCGCCGTAGGAATGGGCATCGGAATATTCGCCCTTTACTCTGGCGCGCCTCCACCGACTGAACGGCCCAAACCCCCCCCATCGACCGAGGCGATGATGAACGGATCCTTGCGTTTTTCGCCGACCGTTTACCGCGCCATGCTGGAAGACGACGCCAGAAAATTCGGCATCCCCTTCCCCAAAATAGACGAATTGCGTCAGCCCTTCATTTATGTCGAAGAACTGCGCACCCGCAAACGTGTGACCACCAAAGATCCCTTGGACACCGCCCACCTGCGGATCTCCCTAGAAGTGTCCCGCCGCAACGCCGCTATCGAAGGGCAGACTTTTGGTGCCGACCATCTGGTCCTGCGCCTGGACAACCGGACAGACGGATACCTGGCGTACCGGGTGGCCACCGAGATCTCCGATCCCAAGAAGTGCCAGTCCAAAGGCCAAATCCCGCATAACGCGCTGGTTATTGGCCCCAAGGAAACCATCAAACGTACCGAATGCCTGTACCGTGCGTCATCAGATCTGGACGTCATCGGCATCGAAGTGATCGAGATTCCACAGATTTCGGCCTACTACCTTGGGCGATTGCCCGCGTCGGCGGTGCTTTTCGATCCGCGCACGGCGACGGGGCACGTTCCCCTGAAAGGCACCCCCTGCGCCCAGACGTTTTCCTGGCAAGAAATCAAAGATGGGATGGAACGGAAGATCCTGGGTTGGAAGGACGTGATTGACTATTACGCCCGGCACAGTTGCGAGGAATACGCATTTTTCGGCGGGTATCACTACCGTACTGACGCGACCGCCCCCCTGCCGGTCAGGCCCGCGGAATAAGGTGGTTCTTTAGGTGACGATGGCGCCGACCATCCGCAGGGAGTTTCCGTTGACTTCCGCACTGAGTACGCAGGCCCCTTCGTAGCCGACGCGCGCAAGGCCAAGGCGGCTGATTCCAGCCTCTGGTGGGTTTTCGGCAAGTTCACACAGGCGGGCGCGGTAGGCATCAGCGGCTGATGGAAAACTGTTCAACCAGTTCAGCGTCTTCATCAGCAGTTTGACCGAATCACTGTCAGGGTTGACGGGATGTTCAACGGTGACGCTGATGGCCCGTTCCGCTCCTTCAATCGATAGGCGCAACGAATTAGAATCGGGGCTGGCCCAGTCGCCGTATTTGATGGCGTTTTCCAACAGCTCGCTTATCACCGTGGCGACCGCACGGCAGCCGTCCATATCGTTGAACACCGCCGCAAAACAGTTGAGAATGGCGGTTCGCACCAGTTCGATGTTGGACCACTCGTTCCGGACCGGTAAATCGATCAGCAATCTTCTTTTTGCCACGGCAACGCCTCCTCGGGTATCCGGGATGTTTCATCGGCGGGGCAGTTTTGGATCTTGAGTCGGGGGACCAGATCACCCCTTTTAAGGGTTTGTGTAGGTTTCCGGTTTAGATTTGCTGCGAAGTGTTATATAGCTGTGTCCAAGTAGATGACCAATAACGATTTTCTGCGAAGCCTTCGCTATCTGCTGAACGTCGGTGACGGGGTTCTGGTGGACATCCTTGCACTGGCCGCGTGTGAGGTCAGCAAGCCGGACGTCGTCGCCTTCCTGAAAAAAGAAGAGGAGGTTGGTTTTAAGGAATGCCCGCACAAGGTGATGGCGCATTTTCTTAATGGGATGGTCATCTACAAACGCGGTCCGGATCCGACGCGTCCGCCCCAACCCATCGAAGTGCCCGTGACCAACAATGCGGTCCTGAAAAAAGTGCGCGTCGCCTTTGAACTGAAGGACAGTGACATTATTGATCTGATCGAAACGACCGGTCTTCTGATTACGAAGACCGAACTGGGCGCGTTTTTCCGAAGGCCTGATCACCGGAACTATCGCGAATGTGGCGATCAGTTTTTGAGAAATCTGTTCAAAGGGATCGGATCCAAACGAAGCGCTGCTGTGGTTTAGGGCTTGAATCTGGCGAGGCGGGCCAGGTAGATCGCCACGGCCGCGACCCCTGTGGCCGCCGCCCCGATTCCCAACAGGGGGGCGGCGGGGTGCGCGTAGATTAGGGCGGCCAAGGTGAAAAATTGCAGGATTGTCGCGATTTTGCCCAAGACGTGTGCCGAAAAATCGTAAGGCAAGCGGCGGATCGAAGGCACGGCCCAGCGAACCAACATCGACGTGGTTTGCAGGGTTTCCCGCACAAGCAATAGGCCCAGCATCACCGTGGTCATTCCCAAAATCATTTTGATTCCGACGGCCGCGGTGATCATGAACAGTTTGTCACAGAGCGGATCAAGCCAGCCCCCATGGGGCGAGCCGCCGTGCCTGCGGGCCAGCGGACCGTCGAAGATATCGGTGGCCCCAGCAAGTACCAAAAGTCCAAGGGCGAGGGCGCGATTTTGGCAGAACAGCACGAACCCGATCGCCAGGATCGGGCGGGACAGCGTCAGCGCATCGGCCAGCGACAGCCGCGCGAAGGTCGCAGTTTTTTCTGTCACATGGGGGCAGACGCGGGGGCCGTATCTGAAATGGGCCACGGGTTGTACGAACGACCGAAGGTCCTTTCCAGCGTGGCCCCTGCCTTTGTTTGCACCCGTTTGACCAGGGCGGGGCGGGCATCGATCCATTCTTCGCGGGCCTGCGAAACCAGTATAGGGGTGCGTTCAACCAGTTTCTTGCGCAGGTTCGCAATGAAACCCGGTGCGGCCTTTGCGGTTTGCAGCGCGCGTCCGGCCAGTTGTTTCGCTTCGATCAGGCGCACCTGCCAGGGCGACTTGCCCACAAGGCAGGCCACCTGGGCCAGACGATCGGCAGCGGTGCCTGCGGCCGCGTGCGGGGATCGGTGCAGCGGCGATCCGTAACGAGGGTTCGCTGCGAGAAACGCAGTCACCTGAGGCCGGGTCAACCCGTAGCGGGTCAACATCGCCTCGTATTCGGCCTGCGCCGCGAGACGCGCCTTGAACAGGAACATTTGCACGCGGCTTTGTACGCCGACCTTGCCGTCGCCCGACGTTTCAATAGCGCAGAAGATGCTTTGCGGGTAAAGCCCCGTGATCATCGATTGCACGCCGTCGGACACGCCCGAAGACGGCATGCACCCAAACGGTTTCACCGACAGGGTCATGTGTGCCTTATTGTGCAGCACGTTCAGGATGAACTTGCCGACTTCCATGTGGCCTTCGCCACCACGCACATTGTTGTTGTAGAATTTGTGCGCGGTTTCAGCGATCGCGTCCATTTCAGGCAATTTGTAGCCCCGGTACCCGATGGCCGCGCCGAAAATGTGAAACGCCGCCCGGATGGCCAGATCCGCCACAAACAGCCCCAGTAATTTTTTGCCGAAATCGCTGTCCTTCAGGCTTTTACGGGCGGTGTCGGTGCCCCGCAGTTCGGCCCGTAGTTTTGTGTCGTAGCGGCCTTCCCACAACATGTACAGCAACCAGTTCGTGATGAACTGGATGTCGCATTCGGCGCCTTCGGATTCTAGGAATCGCTGCAACTGGTAGTTGCCATCACCTTCGGTCGTCATGGCCCAGAATTCACCGATGATCGACACACGCGGCGCGGGTCGTGTGAAATCACATTTGACCTTGGCGAATTCGGCACGGGCGGCGAACAAAGCCAACAGCACGCTTTTCTTGGCCATCAGAGACTTGTGAACCAGCGCCTTGGCTGCCGTCATCGCCCGATCGGTCGCGCCGACTTCCATTTCAAAGGGCCGCAAGCGGTAGCCCATGCCGTTGATCACGTCGCCCGCTATTAGGGCCCGCAAAATCCCCATAAAAAATTTGGGATTTAGGTTCAGACCCGCTTCTTCGCCGGTGGCCTGGCTCAATCCACCTTTTTGTTGGAACAACATTACGCGGAAGCCATCGAATCCAGCGTCGCGCAGGGCCTTGCGGTATTCCGTCGCGTACATGCCGAACCGGCACGGCCCGCAGGCCCCGGCGGTCAAAAAGACGTATTTCTTGACCATCTCGGATGGGGGCAGATTGTGTTCCCGGCCCCGTTCGGTCAGAAACTTTACCAGGTTACCCACGGTGAAATATGTCGGGTTGCACTGTCCTCGGTTGCCGAATTCCTTACCGTAGCGAAGGGCGTCGTTGTCGGGCACGTCGATGACTTCGACCTTGTATCCCAGGCCCGACAGCGCGCCTTGCACCAGGTAATCGTGGGCCGCCGTCAAGCCAGAAATCAGCAGCGTGGTTTCCTCGCGTTCCTTCCGTGCGAACTGCGGTTCGACCATCTTGTCGAACCAATGCACGGATTCGACCGCCAGACCCAGCTTCTTGCGCTCTTCTTCCTCGAATAGGCGCAGTTCAGCTTCGATGTCCAGATCGCCCCCTGAGGCTAATGTGCCCGAAGCGCCCATGACCGGCAGCCGAAAACCACCGTCCAATAAACCCTTGCTGTCGCTCTTCACAGTACCCATGGCATGCGTCCTTTCACGAAATCAAACCTTCACGAAATCAAATACGGGCGATGGAATCAGAATCGGTGCGTTTGATGCCGATGCGTACGATGCCGGCGGTTTTCAGGGCATCGGCGTTTTCTGCTGACCGTTCGACGTCGGTTTTGGGGGCACGCGCCTTTTCGTAGGCCTGCACCCGGGCGGTTGCGTCCGCGATCTGTTGCACGATCCCGGGATCGGTCAGTTTGCGGTCGGCCATTTGGCGTTCCTTCATCCGCAGCAGTTCGACCCGTTTCAGATCAATCTTGTAGGCCAGTTCAGCCTTCAACTGACCGACGTCTTCCAGGCGTTCTTTCGCCAGATCTAGGCTGTGGGCGTAGGTCCGCACGCGAATTTTGATGGACCCCCCTGGTTTGTTGGCGTCGATGTCGTGCAGTGCCGAATACGGCGTGCCCGCTGCCGACACCACGCTGTCGATGATGCCGTAGGTGGGGGCATCGTGACCACATTTGAAAGACGACAGATCTAAGATGGCCACGTTCGGGTGATGGGCCGCGAATTTTACCGCCCACACCTTCTGCGACGAATTCGCTGAATAATTTTCCGGCCATACATCGTTGATTTCCAGCGGCGTTGTGATGCGCCCTGATTTCAAATCTTCGGCGAAAAACCGTGCAAGCCAGGTCTCGTCCTTCGGGATCGATCGAATGGTGAGGATGGGGTATCCCAGCAACTGGAATTCTTCCATGATGCCGTGGTTCATGCCCGGGTCTAGGTGGTAGGGCCGTCCGACCAGCAAGATCGCCATGCGGTTTTCGGCCTCGACCTGTTCAAGGATGGCCTTGCCCCGCGATTCCATTTCTACATCAAGGTGGCGTAGGGCACCCCAGGCCTCGTCGCAGGCGAAATCGCTTTCGTCTTCGGTGATGTCAAAATGGGCGCCCAAGGTCTGGAACAATTGCTGTTTCAGCAAATGCCCTTCGTTCATGGTGCAGGCGGGATCCAGGTAGGTGATGCCGCGGGTCGCGAAAAAATCCACCTCTTTCGTGAACGCCGCCCGTAAGACGTTGGGCGATCCTTGCACGATGGGACAGGCGGATGTGTCCTGCGCGTTTTTCACGAACGACGGGACGTGGGTCAGCACAGGATTGAAAATAAACCGCAGGGGTTTGTCTTCTGAATGTTGATGAAACAATAGGTTGTGAATGTGGGCCTGTCCGACCTTGGACGGAAAACAGGGATCGATCGATCCGTATTTGCCCCCTTCCAGCCACATGGTTTCGCCGGTTTCATCCGAAAAAACCACGTTCTGTCGCTGAATGCCCAGGGTTTCGAAATAGGTTCGCCAAAATGGTGCTGTTGACCAAATGTTCAACATGCGTGGAATGCCGACGCGCAGACGGCGCCGTGTTTCCCAGGCGGCGGCCGACGAACGCCGAAAGGGACGGCTGACTTCCACCCGCCGAGCGCCCAGCAAAGTCTTCTTCACCTCGATGTCGTTGTAGGCGGTGCCGTCTTCGGGCATCGGCAGGCTGTCGTGGAAATGTCGGAACAGCAGTTTTGATTCGAAATCGACCAGGTTGGGAAACTGTCGGCTTAGTTTTTTTCGATCAGACGTGAGGGCCAACATGGCCTCTTCGGATTCAACCGTGCCCTTTTCGCAGGAAAATCCGCTGATATATCGGGCTTCGTCGCCCGCCGGTGTGTGGGCGTCAATGAACGTGCGCGCGCATAGATTCGGGCAGAAATGACAGCGCGTGGTTTCGTCGTTACGCGATTCCCATTCCAGGCCCACGGCACCGTCTAGACCCACGAAGGTCGAATACCCGCGGCGTTTGACCACACGCAAGGTTTCAAACGCGGCGCCAATGGCTCCTGCCTCGCCACAGTGCGGGTGAACGAAGACCTCGGCGCCGGGCACGCGTTCTTTGATGTAATCGACCTGGGCCTTGACGGCGGCCAGGTTGTATTGGGTCCCGCCCTGCAAGACGAACTTCTTCCCAAGGGACGCCATGCGGGGGATCTGCACGACGTATTGCCAGACGTTTTTCGGCAAAACCTGGGCTAGTCCCGACAACAGCTCTTCTTTGCTGTAGCCCTCTTTCTGGAAATTCACGCGATCGGAATCCAGAAACACGGCACAGCCGTAGGAAAATTTTGGCGACAGTTCGGCGCCAAACGCAGTTTCGGCGTAGTCGGTGATCGCCACCCCGAACTGATCCGCCATCGCCTGCAACAACATGCCGTTGCCTGCCGAACACTGGTTAGACAATCGGAAATTTTTGATGTCGCCGTTCTGCATGAACAGAACCTTGATGTCCTGCCCCCCGATGTCGCAGATCACGTCCACGTCCCCGAAATACGTCACCGCCGACATCATATGGGCGACGGTTTCCACAACGTTCACGTCGGATTTGACGACCTTTTCCAGCACATCGGCTGCATACCCGGTCGCCCCAAACCCAATCACCTGCAATGTGGCGCCTTGATCGGCCACCCAGGTGCGCATCCGCCCCAGGATTTCTTTGACGTCCTGAATCGGGTTGCCCTTGGATAGCTGGTATTCTTTTCTTAAGATGTTGCGGTTTTCATCGACCAAAACCGCCTTGGACGATGTTGACCCGCCGTCCATTCCGATGACCGCACGGATAACCTGCCCCGGAACCAATTTTGCGGATTCGAAACGAGGGATTTTGTATTGCGCGCGAAACGCTTCTAGTTCGTTGTCGGTGCGCGCCAGGGGCGGCCCGGCCGCATCGCCCAGTTTTTGTTTGCGACCGGACGTGATGAATTCCGACAACGCGTCCAGGCCGTGATACACGCCGACATCTGCCGGTTCGTACAGGCCGTACATCACCGCGCCAAACGCGGCGTAATACTGTGCGTTTTCCGGGACGAAGATCAGATCTTCGGGGTTCTGGCCCTCGGGCAATTTCAGGCCGCGCGACGCCCAGGTTTCGGGAATGCGTTTTTTCCAGCAATCCTGAAGAAACGGAAGGTAGGTATTCGGTCCCCCCAGCAACAACACCTTGGGGCGCAGCGTGTTTCCGCGGGTCAGCACGGATAGGTTTTGCATCACGATGGCATCCGCCAGCGAACACATGATCTCGACCGCGGGGATGGACCCCTTGACCAGGTTCACGATGTCAGTTTCAGCAAAAACCCCGCATTTGGCGGCCACGTGGTGCAATTTGCTATCGTCGAACCGCAGCCGGGATGCTTCTTCCGAAGGCATCCCGACCTTCAAGAAACATTTGTCGATGGTCGCGCCCGTGCCCGAGGCACATTTGTCGTTCATCGACGCGATCGACGTTTTCCCGGTCAGTTCGCCAGATTCGTCACGCGCTTCTTTGAAAATGATGATCTTCGCATCCTGGCCGCCCAGTTCGATAACGCTGCCGACGTCCGGATGCAGTTTTTCCACCGCCAGGGTGACCGCATTGACCTCTTGGACGAATTTGGATCCGATGGGTCCCAGTAAAGGGCCCGCCCCCGAACCGGTGATGAAGGTGCGGATGGACCCTGGCGGCAACGCAGGAAATGCATTGCCAATGGCCACCAACATTTCGAAGGTCTTTTCAGCCTGTTTGGTCTGATGGCGCTGGTAGTCGGCCCACAGAATCTGGTGGGTTATAGGATCAACAACAGCCAGTTTTACTGTGGTGGAGCCGACGTCAATCCCGATGCAAACCGGTGCGGTCCGTTTGTCGGTAGATGTTTCGTCGGCCGCAATCGTGGCCCTGGGCTTCGTCGTGGTCATGCTCAGGACACCCCTTCAGTTGTTCGGCGGCTGCGGCACCAAGCCAGGTCGCCCAGCGAAACGTTAGGCCGGTGGGCGGGGGGTGTCAAACGGTGCCAAGTGGGCGGAGAGCCGTTCGTTGCGCGCTTAGCCCCGATTCACAAAATTAGACTATCCTGACTGCAATGGCCGCGACTTCCAGCGACGTAGATGGTTTTGTGGAACCCCCACAAGGCGGACGCTTTACATTATTTGGATGCCCAGATTGCCGGGGCGTGCTGGCGGTCTCTGAATTGGGTAGCGGTGGCTACTTAAGGTTTGCGTGCCACGTGGGCCACATTTATTCTGAAGAGACACTGCTCGACCGCAAGGAGGCCGAGTTTGAAGAATGTCTGTGGAGCGCCGCAGAAACATCGAACGAATTGGCGCTGTTGAAGGCGCATCTCGCGGCGCGCGCGCAGGGCATTAACCTTGAATCGGCGACCAGATTGGCCGTTTCTGCTGAGCAATCTCAGCAGGACCGGGTCAAGTTGCGAGCCATTTTAGAACGACGCGGTGCCAAAGGGGTTCGTTCTGATGAATAAAGAAAAGACCAGGCGAGACGTCATTGTGATTGGCGCCTCAGCCGGAGGTGTTCAGGCACTTCAAGAATTCATCGGCCGGCTTCCCGTACCGTTTCCGGCGGCCTTGGCCATCACCCTGCATCGAGGGGTCACGGGGCAATCTATGTTGCCTCAGGTGTTGGGTCGACATAGCAAAACTGAAGTTATCGAGCCCATTGATGGTTCGGCATTGCGGCAAGGCGTCGTCTACGTAGCGCCGGCGGATTTTCACATGGTGTTCCGTTCCGGGGTCGTGCGCCTGGAAAGAACCGCCAAATACCACCATTGTAGGCCCGCAATTGACCCTATGTTTGAATCCGCCGCGCACGAATTCGGGGCACGCGTGATAGGCGTGGTGTTAACGGGAAATTTGAATGACGGCGTCGCGGGTCTGATAGAAATTCATAACGTGGGCGGGATGTGTTTGGCGCAAGATCCATCAGAAGCGCCTTACCCATCGATGCCGCTGAGTGCCATTCGAGATGATCATGTTGATCACGTGTTTCGCATGTCCGAGTTGCCAAACCTGTTATTGAATTTAGCTGGTGGCGCAACAGGGCGCGCGGCTGTGGCCTAGATCTACGACTCGTCTAAGGCGGCCCTCACCACCTTTGCCAATTGGGCGATGTCAAAAGGTTTTCGAATTAACCGGTCGCCCTGCTTCACGTTTTGGCGATTGACGAGCTCCGCCGGATCGTGCGCGGAAATATAGACCACTGGCAAGCTGCCGTGGGCCTTCTGCAGCTGGGGCGCCAAAACGCCTCCCAATATGTCCGGCATCAAAACGTCACACACCAGCAGGCGTATGTCGTCACGTTGTTGCTCACACAGTGAAGTGGCCTCCTTCGCCGTGCGGGCAGCCAGGACCTTGTACTTTAAGGTTTCAAGGAAACATCCGACCGCTTCGCGCACGTCGTCGTCGTCATCCAAAAGCAGGACAGTTTCACCTTTGCCCTCAACGTACATAGGGGCCGGGCCCGCGGGCAATGGGTTATCCTCGGCCGCAATTGTCGGCAACGCCACAGTCACCGTCGTGCCCTTGCCGATCTCGCTATCTAAGGTCACGAAGCCATTAAGCCGCCTTACGACGGTGAAAACGGTTGATAACCCCAG
The DNA here is from genome assembly GCA_043754455.1 of Myxococcales bacterium. Classification (GTDB taxonomy): domain Bacteria; phylum Myxococcota_A; class Polyangia; order Fen-1088; family Fen-1088; genus JAYUUT01. Next base: position 7,383 of record JAYUUT010000227.1, on the reverse strand, counting down.
GCCCGTGCCTTTCCCCAATTCTTTGGTGGTGAAGAACGGATCGAAAACCTTGGCACGGGTTTCTTCCGACATTCCAATGCCCGTATCAATAACCGCGATGGTGCCAAACCACTGCTCGTCGCCCCCTATGGCAGCGCTGCGGGTGACGCCCGTTTGTAACGTCAACAGCCCGCCGTTGGGCATGGCATCTCTGGCATTGCTTGCCAAATTCATCAGGACCTGCTCAATCTCGCCGGGATCGGCAAGAACGCTAACGTTGGGCGCCTGGACCATAATTTCGATTTGAAGGTGATCGCCAACCAACCGCCTCAACAGGTAGCTGGCTTCAACGACTTCGTCATCCAATACCAGGGGCTGGGGTTCGCGCTGCCGATCGTCGCCAAACGTAACCAGTTGTTTTGTTAGCGATGATCCCCGCATCACTGCCTTAAGGCCTCGTTCAATGGGGGGCAACGCCCGGTGCGCCGGTTCTAACCGTTCGGCCGCAAGGTGCAGGTACCCGGCCACGCCCATGAGAAGGTTGTTGAAATCATGGGCGATGCCTCCGGCCAAGGTGCCCAGTGATTCCATTCGTTGGGCGTGCCGCAGTCGGTTTTCAAGCGCCCGCTGTTGCGTAATGTCTTGAAGGACACCCACCAATTCGTTTTTGTGCTTATCCGCAAAACACTGATCCCTTACAAAACGCACGGTGCCGTCGGGATGTATAATTCGGTACTCAATGTTGGTCTCCTTACGCGTATCCGCAACCCGCCGTCGCGACTGGGAGACCTTGGCCTTATCGTCAGCGTGAACACACGGTAACCACGCCTGTTGGTCGCGAAGGTCCGTGGGCTTGCGACCAAACATCGCCTCGAATGCTTGGCTTGTGTAAAGCGGCCTGCCGGTTGCCACATCAATGACGTAAAACACGTCGTGAGTGGTTTTTTCAATCTGCGAAAGCCGATGCGAAGCATCCCCCAACTCTGCTTCTTTTATTCGCAGTTGCTCTTCGGCCCTGCGGTGGGCCGTAACATCCATCAACACCGCGCGAAATCCGCTCGGAACAACCGTTACCTTGAGAATCGCTCGAAGTATGGTTCCGTCCGCGCGACGAAACCACCCTTCAAATGGCGCCGCATCGCGGTTGGCCTCAAGCCGCTGACGGTAAAAATGAAACGCTTCGGTCTCTGATTCCAGCAAATAGCGTGGCAGTTTTTGGCTCAGCAAAACCGAGCGTTCGGTGCCTAACAAGGCCGCGGCCGTGAAATTCGTTTCGGCTACGTGCCAATCTTCATGCAGCGTCAGGTAACCAACGGGTGCGAAATCGTACAGCTCGTAGTAGCGATCGCGCGCCTCCACCAATTGATCTTGGGTCTGCCGCAGTTCTTCGTTTTGAATCTCAAGCTCGGCCTGATGCACGCGAAGTTCGTGCGTCAAAACCTCAACATTCTCAGTTCGACTTCTCATCTCCCTAAAACCACCGGCGATAAGGTCGTTTTCTGCGCGCTTGCGCAAATCATCGCTAATGAATTTCTGTTCCATGTTTCGTTTCCCCCACCCACGGCGTTACTTCGCCGACAATTCCACGCACGGCCATACCATCTGAAACTCGCTCGATATAAATCTGAAAACGGCCCGCGGGCGCTCCCATGTTACCTTCCATCACCGCACGGAGGGTCTGTCCCGATTTGAGGACTTCTCCCTTTAATGCGGCAAATTTTTGGGCGTCGCCGCTAAGTGGCCAGATTTCATCATCGGTGTGGCCGACGAGGTCATCCGGGGACTTGCCGAACAAGGGGCCACTTAACCAACCGTACCGCAACTGCGCATCCTGTTCGAACAGAACGGTCTGGGAACGCCGTAGGGCCGATAGAGCGCGTTGGCTTTGTCGCTCCAGGTTTCGGACGGTGGTGATGTCAACGAAGGTGATGACCAAGCCATCGACAAGGTTGTCCGAGGTGCGGTACGGCAAGATGCGCGTCAAGTACCAACGCCCGGTGCTGCTTTGCACTTCGGCTTCGTGGCTTTTTAACGTCACAAGGACCTGTCGGGCGTTGTACACCAGCTGATCGTCCTGCAAGGTAGATACCAGATCCCCAATGGGACGTCCGACGTCAGAGGGAATCACCCGAATCACCGCCGTGGTCTGATCTGTGTATCGTTTAATGTTCAGATCGCGGTCCAAAAACAACGTTGCAATGTCAGTGCTATCCAGCAGATTCTTCATGTCATCGTTGATGCGGGACAAATCATCAAACTTTGTCTGCAGTTCAGCGTTTACAGCATGAAGTTCGTCGTTCAACGAATGCATTTCCTCTTTTGACGTTTCCAGCTCTTCGTTGGCGCTTTGAAATTCTTCATTGGTCGACTGAAGTTCCTCATTGGACGACTTCAGCTCCTCATTTGCCGTCTCCAATTCTTCGGCAGTGCTTTGGTGCATGTTTTTGACATGCTCAAGCTCGCTTTTCAGATAGCGGGCAGCGGCATCACCGGCGTCCTCGTCGGTGTCGGTGTCCTGCTGCGAATCGGCCCCCACCAAGGTCAACGTGCGCGCGCTCTCGAAGGCCACCAAAAAAAGGCCTCGCAAAGCTGAAGGCGAGTCAAGCCGTTTCACCCGGAGGTTAAACCCTGTGGTTTGCCCGTGCCCAGCAATCCGAATCCCTTTGCGTACGACTTCCTGTCCCTCGGCGCTACCCACTTGCCGAACCGCAAGCGCCAGCTCTAGTCCCAGACCTTCACGCGCCATGTTGTAAATATTGTTGGTCCGCTGGTTGCCAGGCGCCGGTTCCAAAAACAGGCCCGTCCGCCCATGAAGGTGAACAATATCCCCGCGCTCGTGCATCAGCACACAAGGCGGCAGAAGATGCTGAGCCAGCGTCCTTTCTGCCATCTGGGAGGCCGTGCTTTCAATCACTGAACGCACGGCGGGCGATGCGGTCTTAATCAGGGGGGGGTCGAACGGCAGCCCTGGGGGCAGGACGCCAAGCCGGCGTGATGAATCGTCGTAGCGGCGAAAAATTTTCCATCTTTTATGTAACGGTTCGAACGCGGCAAGGCTAGGGCCCAGGCTTTCCGACGATCCCAAAAACAGGACGCCACCGGGGCGCAGGCTGTAATGAAACAGAGGGATCAACCGCTGTTGAATGTCGCTTTCAAGATAGATCAACAGATTGCGGCAGGTCAGAAGATCAAGGTTCGTGAACGGTGGATCGGCGATCACGTTTTGTTGCGCGAAGACCACCATTTCGCGAATCTCTCGCGATATTTGGTACCCGGTGCCGGTCTTTGCGAAAAAACGTTCAAGCCGTTCCGGGGACATGTGATCGGCAATTGTGTCGGCAAAAACACCCAGCCGCGCAAGATCGATGGCTTCCCTGTCCAGGTCAGTTGCGAACACTTGCCAGGTTCTTCGTGGCTGAATGGCGTCGAGGCATTCCCGCAGCACGATGGCCAGCGAATACGCTTCTTCGCCGGTAGAACAGCCGGCGACCCAGGCGCGAAATGGTTCCTCCGCCGGCTTGTTCGCCAGCAACCTAGGAATAATGGAATCCTTCAAAAGATCGAAGGCTTCAGGGTCACGAAAGAACGAAGTCACGTTGATGAGCAATTCCTTAAACAAATTGTCCGCTTCGTTGGGCACTGACTTTAGAAGTCGGACGTATTCATGCACCGTCGCGCAACTGTGAACGACCATGCGGCGTTCGACCCGTCGGGACAGCGTGCTTGCCTTGTACCGGGAAAAATCATGCCCGGTAAAATTGCGGACCAGCTCCCAGACCTGGTGCAAGGCTTCAGTCGGTAGTTCAACCCCGGACAATAAAACTGGGTCGGTCTTGCGCCCTTGGCTGTGGCTGACCAATAGCTGGGGGATCGACCCAGGAGCCAATACGTAATCCACATCAGTCGCAGCGCAAACGTTAACCGGCATCTGCGGGTATTCCGCAGTGCTTTCCAGCTGGGCTATCACCAAGCCGCCAGCGGCTTTGATTGCGGCTCCCCCTTTTGAACCATCAGCGCCGCTACCAGACAGCACCACGCCCACGGCACACTCTTTAAATTCCTGAGCCAAGGACCCAAAAAGTAGATCCACGGGACGTCGCTCGCCTTCGGGAATTGTCACGCAACGGACGCGCAATCCCTCGACTTTCAAAGTGCTCCCTACAGACGCAACGTAAACCTTGTCCACTTCTAAGGCGGCCTCGTCCCGAACTTCAAGTACGGGAATGGCGCAGCAGCGTTGCAAAATCTGCGGCAGCAAACTGACCCCGCCGGGCTTGAGGTGGGTCACGATCAAGAACGCTGAACCGCTGGGCGATTTGACCGCGGAGAAAAGTTCTTCCAAAGCTTGCAACCCGCCCGCAGAGAAGCCGACCCCCACACAAAGTGTGGGCCGCGCGCCTGCGGAATCTGTGTCAGTTATCATCGGTTCCTTGCCACAGATTACTCCGGTGCAGCCCCGTCGGGCGAAGCATTCGGCCCGGCTCTCCGACGTTACGTTGAGGTAACGGGAGGCCGGGTAGGCAAGCCAAGGAGACGGGCGTTGCGCCAACACCGTAAGGCGATTTGAAGGAAATGGAGATATCGAGCCGGAATACGACCAGACCGCCGCCGGCCCCAGGGTGCAGGGCGTGGTGCTGATCGAGTCGCGCGTCGGGGTGCCGGACAGCGCTCTGCTGTTTTCCAATCAGTGAATGTTGGACCTGGCCAAGCGTGAGAGGAAGATCCTCGCGGTCGTTGGCAAGTTGAACCTAACGGCCCCTGATTTCTCCGAGAAGCTGCGGTCCTGCGGCGGGATTCGCACTTCGTCGGCCTGCGCGTGGGAGGTGAGATTCTGGGTGCCGATGGCAAGCTTGACCCCGTCGCCAAGGCCGCCCTAGAGGAACTGGCCCGGGACGGCCTGATGGTCGACATCCTGGGGCCTTCGCTGCCGCAGATCGCCGCAGTAGCGTCCACGCTGCCCCCCAAGCTGGTCGTGGTGCTGGATCACTTGGCCAATAAGTCCCATGACTTCGGGGTGGATCCCGCCTTCGCGCAGGCCCTTCGGGACATTGCACCCTACCGGAACATCTCCATCAAGGTCTCGGACAGCCAGCGCCTAAGCGAGGCTTCGCTGGGCGCCGGCTGGCCGCTCCCGTACCAGGGCACCAGCGACCCGGAGGCCTATCGGCCCTACCGTATGAGGCGGCCACGCGCCGATGAGGCGTACCTTAGAGCGGCCGATTCTGCCTGCGCTTCCGGGAATTGACGGCTACGAGGTGGCCCGCCGGTTCCGCGCCGCCCCCGGAGGGGACCAGCTCTACCTGGTAGCGCTCACTGGCAGACGAGTTCGGTGAGTTTGTCGAGGTCGACCGGTTTGATGAGGTGCCCGGCGAATCCATTGGCTTCTGATGATTGACGATCGCTCTGCTGGCCGTAGCCGGTGACCGCAATCAGCATCGGTCCACCGCCGGTGCCCAATTTTTGTAAGCAGCGGCCAAGCTCCCACCCATCCATCACGGGCAGTCCTATATCAAGAAGCGCGATGTCCGGATGATAATCCGCGGCGATATCAAGAGCGGACGCGGGATCATAAGCCACGCGGACGTCGAATCCCAGCGTCTTCATAAAGTCCGCCATTAGCTCAGCGGCATCTCGGTTGTCGTCCACGACGAGAATGCGTTTGCGTAGGCGCTTGTAAATCTCATCAGCGGCTTCCCCCAGGTTGGGAGCCGCGATCATGTCGGGCGGACTTTCAAGTGCAGGCAGTTCGACGAAAAATTCGCTTCCCTGACCTAGGCCCGCGCTGCGTACAAAAACCTTGCCACCATGAAGATCAACGAGGCTTTTGACGATCGTTAGGCCCAGTCCGAGTCCGCCACTGGAGCGATCGATGGCTTGGCGCCGTTGCACGAACGCCTCGAAGATTGGATCTAACATCTCTGGAGCAATTCCCACGCCCTCGTCGCGGATCTGGATTCGGACGACGTCGCCATCCTTTTCTGCGATGACGCCGATCTGGGTTCCGGGGTCAGAGAATTTACACGCGTTGGTTAACAGATTTGAGACGACCTGGGTCAGTCGGTCTGGATCTGCTGAGACAAGAAGACCGCTTGAAGCTACGTCCAACTTCATTCTGTGCCCGCGCTGCTCAATCATCGGGCTCGCCATTTCCACACCACGAAGGACGGCTGTGGCCACCTCGACGGGTGCCTTCCGCAATTCCACCTTGCCTTGAGTTATCCGCGCAATGTCGAGGAGATCATCGACGAGCCGGGCGAGGTGTTTGACCTGCCGGTCGATGATCTCGTATTCCCGGGTCATCCCTCCTCGAACTTTCAGCAACCGGAGGGCTGTAAAGATCGGGGAAAGCGGATTGCGAAGCTCGTGGCCCAACATGGCTAGGAACTCGTCCTTGGTGCGGTTCGCTTCATTTGCGAGCTTCAGGGCTGCGTCTCTGTCAGCGGCGGCCTCGCGTTGAGCTTCGATGTCGGTGTTCGTTCCGAACCACCTGACAATCTCACCCTTCGAGTTGGGGACGGGTTGAACTCGGGTGAGGAAAAGGCGAAACGGTCCCGCAGCGCTACGCAGAGGGAACGCCATTTCGAAGGGTTCGCCGGTTGCTAGCGACTGCCCCCACTGCTTGAGCACTTTCGGCAACTCGTCCGGGTGGTGGACGCTTTGCCAGCCCCAGCCCTCCATCTGGGCTGATGTGGTGCCCGTGTACTCGTACCAGCGACGGTTGTACCAAAAGATGTGCCCATCGGCGCGCGCCATCCAGGCGAGCTGGGGGATGGCATCTGCGAAGTGTCGAAACTGCGCCTCGCTTTCGCGTAGCTCGCTGACGGCCTCCGCGCTCCGGCGCTCGGCCTGAAGCCTTTCGGTCACGTCGCGTGTTGTACCAACGACCGTCTCAACGCGGCCGTCATTACCGAAAACCGGGACGAAGGTGTATTCGTATTGCCCCTCGACGCCCTGCTGGTTGATATACGAATTTCGGTCCGATACTGACCTGCCGGACAACGCTTCGTCCAGTTGCCGGCGGTGCAGTGCCACCAGTTCACCCGGATAACCAAGGTCCTCGAAGTTTCTTCCGACCACTTCGTCGAGGGTCCGGCCCCACAATTTAAGCAACGGCGGGTTTACATAGATGAATCGTTGATCGCTGTCGAATACGTACACAAAGTCCGGAGAGGACATCCCCATGGCATGAAGGATTCGCAGGTCGCGGCTGTGGTCTGATTGAGAATCATGCGGAACGCCGGAGCCGGTTCCTGACTGCAAGCCGTTCCCGGCATCGTTGTCTCCAGACTGCATGGCCCTTGCACATGTTACACTAGTGCACCGCGCTGGAAATAGAATCAATGCAAGAAGGGTTGATCTCATGCAACATGAGTCACCCCATTTTGTTGAATCTGACCCCCAAAA